>JBEBXQ010000004.1:0-91497 GCA_040391535.1 Telluribacter sp.
ATTTTAACGTATCAAATTTCCACTGTTTTTCAGGATTATCCTATTTATTTCAGGTTGTTTTATTTAACGGTTGTATTGATAATAAGTTGGTTATGTGAATAATAAATGCTGGATTCCGGGAAATGAAAAAAAAGGAGCGGAAGCCGTCATGAGTGTGTCCGACGAATTCTTCCGCATCATTATCAGGGTACGATGCTGTATTGCCAGGCAGGCAAGGGAATGGCATCCCGGTGTTTTTTGCGGAAAGAACGGGAGAAATTAAAACCGACCGGTTAAATTAGCATGGCGGTGACAGCGCAGATAGTACTACTGTTTAAATTCCTTTCAGCAATGTTTCCAATTCTTCGGTCAGACCGGTTATTATTAAGGAAGATAATACCTACTGATTTAGAAAATATTTACAAAGGCCTGTCCAATCCCAGGGTCACCGAATGCTATGGACTCAGCTACGATTCGCTGGAAGCAACCAAAGAACAGATCGACAGATATGCTTATCTGGAAAACAGCGGAACAGGGAACTGGTGGGCAATCTGTTTTTCTGAAAATCATTGTTTTTTAGGTGCTGCAGGATTTACCAGACTGGATAACCAAAACAGAAACGGAGAGGTGGGGTATTGGCTGCTGCCTGAATACTGGGGTATAGGATTTATGCAGGAAGCGTTGGGTATGGTATGCAGATATGGATTTGAAGAACTGGACCTTCACCGTATTCAGGCCAGTGTTGAATCTGAAAATGTACGCAGTAAAAACCTGCTGAAACGTCTGGATTTCCGGTATGAAGGAACATTAAAGGATTGTGAGATCAAGGATGGGGCTTTTATAAGCTACGATCTTTTTGCAAAGCTGAAAGGTGAGAATGGTAATACAGCTCATCGGTATTGCTCATTTTGATTTTAAGAAATAATTAAAACCAGGCCGGTACTTATAGCAGTCGTTTGAAATAAAAAAGGTCGGATGGTTTTATGTACCTCGTCAGTTATGAGAAGAAACTGATGAGGTACATACACACTTAAAAATCGATCCGATAAAAAAATACGGGAATGAAACCTAATTGATATTCCTGTCTGAAGTAAGGTGCTTCAGGTGTATAAGATAAATTCAACTGATTTTGAATACCTAAAATATTCACGAGATCTACTGCAATGGTATGTGTCAGTTTAGTTTTATTGATTTTGTATTCGGTTTTAATATCGAAACGCTTGTAAGGTCTGAACTGAGCACTGTTTCTTGTGGCATCTATATAGATTATTTCCTGTTGTTCACGGGAAGCTTCAGCATCAACCGGCCCGTACCATCTTCCGCCGGTTGCATTATATTTTACTCCCAGATGTAATGAATTTCCATTTCTGAAAATAAATTCGCGGCCGAACAACCCATTAATGGCATAGCGTGCATTTACATTGGTATTTCGCCAGATCTTATCTGAACCCTGGTATTTGGCTTCAAAAAGGGAAGCTGTGACCAGAAAAGAGTAATGGTTGCTGAAAAATTTCTCCAGTGTTAATTCCAAACCATAATTTTCTCCTTTCCCGTTATTGATCATGGGTGCTGCCGGTATAAGTCTGTTATCTCCATCTACGGTATTCAGGACTGAAAAAGAAGAAGCAACAGCATATACAGGCACTCTGAATAACCTTTGGTAGTAAATTTCAGCAGAAATCCGCAGGTCAGTGGTCAGTATTTTTGAATACCCGGCTACATAATGTGCGCTTTTCATCAGGCCAACATCTTTGGAAAAGGAATTGACACTACCCGGATTGTGCAGATCCGGAGAAATGAAATACAGATAATTAGGTATTGCCTGGCTATGTAACCCGGCAGAAAGTGTTACTTTTTGCCTGTGCGGCAATTCCCACAATAAACCGCCACGTGGTTCAGCCCATGACTGACTATGTTTATTGACAGTACTTGCAAAGCTGGTTACGCCGATATTTAAGGAGAGGTGAGGAGTAAGATAATGCCTGAGCTGGATAAAGGGCTGGATATACAAAATATTTTTTGAAGAAGCGTTACTGCGCACACGCCATGGCGTCCATGATTGAATATTTTCAACAAATATCCGGACACTGTCATTGGCAGAGAAATCAAAAAAATCAAGGTTGATTCCTGCACGTAACGTACTTTGTGCCCCCCACTTTTTATTTATTGAATTGACGAATGAATATTTTGTTTCAGATAGCTTAAACGCCATTAGTGGCCTTAAAGAGTCTATTTTGTAATAGTTATTTTCTATCTCAGGCCGCCCGTCGGCATCTTTTCCGGTAAAAAGAAATGTGTGTTTGGAATATTGAGTATTGTTGGAAACTGCCAGTGTGGATTTGAAATACATATTTTCACTGAACGAACGACTATATGTAAGTCCCATTACTTTCATATTGGTGGCATATTGCTGATCACGGTCATTTTGCCCGAAAATATTACGGTCAGAAACTTTTTGTGTACTTGGCAACACATCAATATTGCTGGTACCGCCCAATGACCAAAAGGCAATATTACCATTTCTTAAAGGAAAGTTAAGCCTTACGAAGCCATCAGCATATTTGGGGACTGCTACTGTTCCTATATCAATGCCTATTTTGTTGAACAGCCATAAATTCGCATACCGTCCGGTAATCAGATAGGATGATTTGTTCTTTTTTGAAATTGGTCCTTCTGAAATAAATTCAGTTCCCATAAATCCGAACTGTGCGCCTGTTTCATATTTTTCGTTATTTCCGTTTCTGAGTTTAAGGTCAAACACACCTGCAACTGTATTGCCGAATTCGGCAGGAAAAGCTCCTGTAAAAAAGTCAGAATTTGCCAGGTAATGATTAGTAATGATACCTACCGGCCCGCCTGATGAACCAGCCTCTGTAAAGTGATTTGGATTGGGAATGGTTACACCTTCCATTCTCCAAAGAACCCCACCGGGTGAATTCCCTCTGACAATAATATCTGTACGTGAATCATCTGATCCCTGAACACCTGCGAAATTTGAAGCCATACGGGCAGGCTCTCCACGGCTACCGGCATAGCGATTGGTTTCTTCCACCGAAAATTGACGAGCACTTGTTACAGCCATTTCATTGGATGCTTCGCCATTTCTTCTGATTTTTACTGTGAATCCTTCCAGAAGCGTTATGGCCTCTTCCATTTCAACGTTAAGAATGGTCTCTTTTCCTGAATCAACCAGAATATGCTGAAGTAACACTTCTTTATATCCTGCCATGGAAAGCCGGACGGATTGCCGGCCAACCGGAACATTAGCAATTCTGAAATTCCCGAACTGATCCGTAACTTCAGTTTGCTCTGAGGAAGAAGGCGTACCCAGGTATACTCTGGCGCCGGCAAGCGGATATTTTGCTTCTTTATCAACAACACGGCCACGAATGGTTTGTTTGGGTTGGGCAATTGCCAGGGATGCTTGCATCAGCACTAATAAAAGAGGTAGTAGTTTCTTCAAGATGGTAAAAATTGAAATAGATACAGATTGATAAATTATAGAAGACCAGAGGCGCAACCACTTTTAAGACTTAGTCAATATCCTGGATTATTATAATAAAATCGTAGAGGAGATTATCTTACAATTCCAGTTATTCATTTTGGAATATGGTTACATATTTCATTTTAACATGCGATGAAATATAGAATTTTTTAATGTATCAAAATTAGCTCTAATTATGTAATTTTTGTATAGATCTATCTATTTTATCTGGTATTTTAGAAATTAACATACACGGCAGTGAGTAGTGTAATTGATATACCAGTATAAATATTAGTGGTATCATTATATTTTTTTATTACAGACAAAAATATAGGTTCTGCTATTTTAATACAGGCTAAGCTTTTAGGGGTACTTTTAAACCGGCGAACTTGCTGTACCGGGCCGGCAGCTGCTGATACTCAATTATTGGTACATGTATTATTCCATGATCGTCCAGGCAGTATAGGAAAAATATAATTTGGCTTTTGGGCTGATTTATATAAACTATCAAAGTTAATTGTAATTATTCTAAATAAATTTTAATACATTTGCCGGGTACCAGACTAGGACAGTCGCTTAACATTATCCTGTTGAGAAAGCATTGAAAGAATTAAAGCAAACAACTATCGATGAACTGACGTTTGTTGGTATCTACCGGAAGAATTGGCAACATGTCTGGCGGGTATGTTACGCTATTCTGAAAGATCAGGAGATCGCTAACGGACTTACTCAGGATATTTTTCTGTACCTGTGGGACAAGCGTGAAACCATCAGGATTGAGGGGCCGGTTGAGAATTATTTAGTAAGAGCCGCTAAACTAAGAACCTATGAGTATATCCGTAATAAATCTGTAAGAGACAGGTATGCGGCGTGGTTGTATCAATTTCCGGAGAGAGAAGCAGACTATACAGAACAGAATGTCATGCTGGGAGATCTGGCGGAACGGGTTGAAAAACTATTGAACCAGGTAACGCCTCAAAACAGGCAGATCTTTAATTTAAGAGAAGATGGACTGACTTACAAAGAGATAGCAACCGTGATGAACATTTCCGAGAAAGCGGTCGAGTATCATATCACGAGGGTATTGACTTTTCTACGAAAAAATCTTTCAGAATTTTTCGTCTCGGTTTAGGGTATGGTCAGGAGATCCGCTACTTGAAGTAAAACAAATCACACGTGCAGAATGGAAAGAAGCCCAATGACTGCTGAACTATTGCAACGATATCATTCAGGTCTATGCAATGAAGAAGAACGTAAACGGGTTGTTGAATGGTTAATGAGCCCGGAGCCGGATAATTCTGTTTTTTCAATTGACGAAGAAGCTTGTGCAGAGCAAAGAATATGGCATGAGATGACCGCTCAACGAGAGATTCCGGAAGTGAAGTTTCCGCGCAATACCGGAATGACGTTTTGGTTATGGTTTTATGCCGCTTGTCTTTTATTATTTTGCTTTCTTGGTGCAGGATGGATCGCTAACAGGCCTATGGCCCTGGATAATATGAACGGGATTGATACCAAGACTGTAAAGTCTGACGGGCTTGTGTTCAGGCTTGCTCCCAAAAGCAGCGTTGAGGCGAAACGAAACTTTTGGAGAAGTGCCGGAAACATTCAGTTCTGTGGTGTCATGGAGATTACCAATCATTCCGGGAAAGACATAGAACTTGTATTTAATTCAACCTGTAAAAAATCTGATTTTACACAAAAGAAGGTCATTTGTAAAAGCGGGAAATCGTACATCGCTATGCACCATTTTCTGAAACAGGATGAAATTATTGTAGTCAACCGGGATCGGGGTGAAATCGATTTGCCGGGGGCAGTGATGATATAAAAAGGCCGTACAGCGGCAACTGTACGGCCATTCACGTAAAACTTACGTGAAACTTTTAACATTGGTATTGTAAAAGTGATGCAAATTAGTAAAATTTTCATTACCGGGCTTTGTTGTGCCTGGTCATTTGTAACCTACTCGCAGGTATTTCTTAACGGAACGATCAGGTCTGTAAGCGGGGAAGCACTTCCGGGTGCAACTGTCAGCCTGGATAGAGGGGGCAAGAGTACATTGTCTGATACCAGAGGGAAGTATGTATTTGACAAACTCAGTACCGGAGCCTATACAGTAACAGTTACCTATGTCGGGTTTAAAACACAGACAAAACAGGTAGTTGCTGATCGTACGGGTCGTTATCAGGAAGATTTTGTCCTTGAAGATGCTGCCATTGAAATGGAATCGGCGACGGTGATCGGCTTGTCTGAAACCAAAGAGACGAATCGTCTGGCCTATAATGTCATAGCGATAGATGCCAAACAACTTCATAATACAACAGTTGACCTGACAAACGTACTCGACAGAGTATCGGGGGTCAGAGTACGTGAAACCGGAGGTGTGGGATCTAATTTCAGTTTTTCATTAAACGGTTTTTCAGGCCGGCAGGTTAAATTCTTCATCGATGGTATTCCGATGGACAATTTCGGCTCATCGTTCCAGCTCAATAATATTCCGGTTAATCTGGCAGAACGTGTAGAGGTATACAAAGGAGTGGTTCCTATATGGTTGGGAGCCGATGCGCTGGGTGGTGCTGTGAATATTATCACCAATCCGAACCGGCATAATTATCTCGACGTTTCCTATTCTTTCGGATCATTTAATACGCACCGGTCGTCAGTTAACACCGGATTCACCACCGCAAAGGGGCTGACCTTTCAGCTCAATGCTTTTCAGAATTATTCAGATAATAATTATTGGGTAAATGTAGATGTAGCTGATCTGGAAACAGGGCGTTATGAACCACTTCGGGTCAGAAGATTCCATGACCGGTACCGTAATGAAACCGTCATCGCAAATGTGGGCGTCGTTAATAAAAAATTTGCCGACCGTCTGCTGTTGGGGATTACGCTGGGAAAAAACAGAGCCGAGATTCAGACCGGAAACAGAATGTATGACGTATATGGCGGACGTGAGAGAAAAGGTGATATTGTAATGCCGTCATTGCGCTATACTAAAAAAGACCTGTTTGTAAAGGGTCTGGATGTGGTGCTGAATGGTAATTTTAATTTAGGTGCCGAACAGGCAATCGATACATTATTCAGGCAATACAACTGGCTGGGCGAATTTATAGAGAAGGGGAGTCCTGGCCAGGTGGGCGGAGAGAGCACCCGTACTTTATACAGATTCAGGAATAACAATGGACTGGTTAATTTTAATGTGAATTACCAGATTAACGAAAAGCATTCCGTTTCATTCAACAATACATTCAATACTTTTAACAGAAAAGGGGAAGATGTCCTTAATCCTGATGACGAAACGAACCGGCTGCCTAAGAAAACGGATAAAAATGTACTCGGTCTGGGTTATCGGTATCAGATCAGTGAACGGTTGAATACGACACTTTTCTTTAAGGAATACATTCAGAAAGGTAAAAGCTCTGCTTTCTTCAATGATGATTATTATGTGCAGGAAAATACTTTCATACAGGAAGGGTATGGTATTGCTGCAACCTATTTTCTGCGTCCCCGATTGCAGTTGAAAGGATCGTTTGAAAAGAGCTATCGCCTGCCTGAAAATGACGAAATGTTCGGAGATGTCGTCAATCTGGCATCTAATCTGAACCTCAGACCGGAAAGCAGTTATAACTTTAACCTGGGTGTGAATTACACGGCTACACTCCATAAAGTGCATAACTTTTACGCAGACGCGAATTTTATTTACAGAAGCGCGAGCGATTTTATCCGGCCCAGTGTATTTGTGCAATACGGACGTGCTGTACAGCAAATGGTCAATTTAAGAGATGTCGTCAATAACGGAGTAGATGGCGAGATTCGCTATTCCTACAAAAAAATGTTCACGGCGGGTGTTAATCTGACATATCAGAATATCCGGAATAACACAAAGTTTGAGGGAAACAGCACAACGGTAAGCCCGGTATATAAGGATCGGATTCCTAACATGCCTTATCTTTTCGGGAATGCCAATGCATCCGTTTCTTTCGAAAATGTAGGTAATGCCGGTAACAGGCTTACAGTAGGATATAATATGCTTTATGTTCATGAATATTTCCTCAGATGGCCCAGTCAGGGCGCTGCCAGCAGCAAACTTACTATACCGGAGCAGATTGCCCACGATGTAAATGTGGTGTATTCACTGGCAAACGGCCGCTATAACCTGGCTTTTGAATGCCGTAATCTGGCTGATGCCGTTTTGTACGACAATTTCAGTCTGCAAAAGCCCAGCCGGTCATTCAGTCTCAAACTGCGATACTTTATTATGGGATATTGATTTCCCGTTGTTTCAAATTTAATAACTAATACAAAAATGAAAATCAAGCAATTGCTTTTTGCATTCATCATGGCAGGTGGATGCCTGGTAGGATGTTCAGATAAAGACAAACCGGCTCCGGGACCCGAACCCGGAGGAGACGGCAAATCCAGATATGTGTTTGTGGCTTATTCTGTAGGCTCTGAGGGTGTGGAGTCGGCTCCTTACATTATTTCTGCGGATTCGGTAACCGGCGGAACTGTAGGTTTAGCCGGAGGTATTGAAACCGATGCTTATTCTTTTATTCCCCAGAACAACCGGATTTTTGCTGCTGTTTGGGGTGACCAGGGACCTGTTACGCCTTACGGACTAAACGATAAAGGAGAGATTGTTGAGATCGGAAATACAGTGAACGCGCCCACTGCTGCTATTTACGGCCCTGTGGGGGACAAGTTTTGGGTAGGCGGTGGTTTTGCCGGATCGTTTGAAAGCCCGAACGCTACTCTGTTCCGTTACGACGCTGAAAATCTTATGCTGTCGGGAAGAAATACGATTGATCTCAGCAAGGCTGCTGTGCAGGACGAATGGCCTACATGGTATGGCGTTTTCCCGGTTGATGATGACAAACTTTACATTCCCTATGACCTTTCACCGGCAAACGGCACTTCTAAATTCCTGGACAGTACCTGGGTACTGGTTGTGAATTATCCGTCACTGACCTTCAAAGAGATTATCAGAGATGGGAGATCCGGGCCCATCGGCAGCTGGTTTGGCATGCATGGTCTGAAGCAAATCGAAGACGGCGATGTGTATGCCTGGTCGGGTGCGGTGGGTTCAAAAAATCCTTCGGCTATCATGCGTATCAAAAAGGGAACATCTGTGTTCGACCCGAATTACTTTTTCAATATCGAAGAGAAAACCGGCGGCCTGAAGCTCTCCCGTGGTGAATACATTGGCGGTACGAAATTCCTCCTATCGGTTTTCGCCACCAAAGCGGATGAAGGTGCGTGGAGTGCCAGAACCAGAATGGCGATTGCAGACGTAAAAGATAATTCCTTCGCATGGGTAAACGGAATTCCGGAACATGTGCAAATGGGATACAAGCAAAAAATCTATGTAGAAGACGACAAGAAAACCGCTCATTACGTCATGAAAGACGATGCCGGCAAGCATTATGTGTATAATATCAATATCGAAACAGCGCAGGCAAGCAGAGGTCTTGAGTTTGTCAACATAGCTGATATTACGACGATCTCTAAACTTACTTACTGATCCGGATGAAAGTCCCGATGGTTCAAACTACCATCGGGACTTAAAACAGGCACGGGAATCTTCGGACGGATTACTTCCATTAATCAATACCTTATGTCCACATTCAGAAAAATCAATAACTGGTTGCATTTATGGCTCGGTCTCATCTCCGGGATCATTATGTTCATTGTTTGCATTACGGGTTGTCTGTGGGTGTTTCATGAAGAAATTACAGATTTGCTGGAACCTGAAAACAGGGTTGAGGTACAAAAGCTCCCGGTTCTGCCTCCTTCAGCATTGCTCGGCATTGCTACGGAAACTTTTCCCGGCAAGCAGGTTACATTTGCCAATTACAGACAGGGACGTGCTGTTGAAGTAGGTGTTGGAAAATGGACGGATGAAATTCGTTATACGTTAAAAGTACACCCTTATACCGGCCAGGTGCTTTCGCAAAAGTCCTTCGGTAAAGACGAAACGGATTTCTTTCGCTGGGCGATCAACGGCCATCGCTTTCTTTGGCTGGATTGGGAAATCGGCAGACCGATTGTCAATTATGGTACACTTGTCTTTGTCATTATTCTGATTACCGGCCTGATCTGGTGGTATCCTAAAAAATGGACAAAAGCTACACGGGACAAAAGTTTTAAAATCAAATGGGGAGCCGGATGGAAACGTATCAATCTGGATTTTCATAATGTACTCGGTTTCTATTCCATGCTGGTGTTGCTGGTACTGGCACTTACAGGGATGGTCTATGGAATTGAATGGTACAGCAAATCACTCTATTGGTCCACTTCAGGAGGAGAATCAATGCCTGAATGGCCCAAAATGGCTTCTGATTCAACCAGGGTAGGGCAAAGTATCCCACTTGGCCAGGCGATGGATGGTGCGTGGGGGCAGGTGCTGAAAAAACATCCGGAGGCTCAGGGTTTTTATTATGCCTTTCCTGATACCACAGATGCAAAATCGGTTGTGAGTATGTATGTGTACCCGACCGCCGGGAAATATTATGATATGAAAAACTATCATTTTGACCGGCATACACTCAGGGCGTTTGACCGCGACCCTTTTTACGAGGATAATTTTGCCGACGCGTCTTTCGGGACCCAGTTGCGGCGAATGAACTTTGACCTCCATGTGGGAAGTATATTAGGCTTTCCGGGTAAGGTACTCGCGTTTTTTGCCTCATTGATCGGAGCCAGCCTTCCCGTAACGGGATTTATCATCTGGTGGGTAAGAGGAGGTTATAAATTCAGAAAGAAGAAAGCGCCGAAACAGAGGAATCCGGAGAAGAAGAACGTAGTCAGACCCACCCGAACACCCGTGTCTGCCTTTACACCGTCCAAACGTCCGCAACAACTTAACAATAATTCCTAATCTAAATTTTCAATATAATCATGAACAAAAAAATCAGTTTACTTGCCGTATTGACCTTATTTGCAATACAGGCGTTTTCCCATGCCTTGTGGATTAAAACTGCTCCGGCAGGAAAAACGGGACAGGCACAAACCGTTACGGTTATTTACTCAGAGCCGGATGATTCTCCGGAAAAAATTGCAGACTGGTATTCCGATGTAAAAGAATTTGAATTATGGCTGACGGCTCCTGACGGAAAGAAAGAGAAGCTTACACTTACAGCCGGAGAGGATCGTTATACGGCTACTTTTACACCTGACAAAGAAGGGGTTTACATACTCTCGGCAGGAAAAACCGCTAAAGATCTGGGTGGAACTACCGTCTACCAGTTTAATGCTTCGGCATTTGTGGCAGTAGGTAAAGCCGCGCTGAATAACGAAGCAGCCAAGAGCAACGAACTGGCACTGTTTACTGATGTTGTTACAAAGCAAAAGGTAAACAAGCCGGTTAAGCTTCAGACCTATTACAACGGACAGCCTGCCAGAGAAAAAATGTATGTGAGTGTTTCATCACCATCGGGCTGGTCCAGAAACGTGATGACCGATGAAAACGGTGTCGCAGAGTTTACCCCGTTATGGCCGGGCAGCTATGCACTTGAGGTATCCAAAAGCTGGAAGCAGGAAGGTGAACATAACGGAAAGGCCTACACAGGATTCTGGCGCTGTGCTACTTTGTCGCTGGATGTAAGTAAATAAATGTGGTTCAGGGAGAAAGAGACTCATCAGGCTTGATTGCAAAACCGGTGTTTTTTTGCATTTTTGTTCATATATTACCCGTTGGGGTGAGCTATTCAATATATGAAATCAAACCGTCTCTTTCTCCTTTATTTGTTTGTGTTTGTCCTGGCTGGTATAAAGGCCTGCAGAGAGAGGGAAACCCAGGCTACATCAGGAAATTATGGTATTATTACTTTTACAGACAACTTTGAAAAGGAGTATCTGTTAACCACCGATAGTCTGACAGCCGGAAATCTGGATATTCCAGAAAATGCCGGACAGATTTACAGTCTCATTTTTTCCTGCCATAACGGCTATTATTACGGGATAGACGACGGGAAACCCGTTTTTACCAGATATGATGCAACGCCCACAGGGCTCGAACCGGTGGCACAAATCCCGTTGCCTCCACATCTTTCCTGGAAGGTTTTTCAGAGCTGGTATAACTGGATTGATGAATCCACACTTTTTTTAGGAAGTACACAGAACGGGCATACCTTCGTTTACTGTATTATTAATGTGAAGGATATGCAGATTGAGCGTCATGGCGAACTGGATATTCCTTTGCCTCCGGAAAGGATTTACGGTGGTATCATGGGGCAGTTCCGGGATAATCAGCTCCTGATTTCCTATACATATTATCAGGGATGGAACAATCCGGCACCAGCCAGTGATACAACGTATCTGGCAGTCATTGACTACCCTTCTCTCAAAACAAAGTCAATATACAAGGATACCAGATCAACCTGGCCGGGTGGAATCTTTCTGCATGCGCCTACCTCGTTTATTGATGAATCCGGCGATATTTATCTGATTACGGCTCCTGGAGGACGGACTCATCCGCATCCGACGGCTGTTTCAGGTATTTTCAGGATAGGGAAGGGAGAGGAGACATTTGATCCCGGCTATTTTGTTCCGGTAGTCAGTAAAGATGAGCAGGAGGCGTATATGCTGTATTATCTGGGTAATGGGAAAGCGCTGGTCAGAACGGTGGAAAAATCATTGATCATGCAGTATGAAGACTATTTATACCGGCCCGTAGCGGGTTATTCACTGGTGGATTTGCGTACCGGAACCACAAAGAAACTTGATCTGCCGCCCGGGATGCTGGATTTTACCGAAACAGTGCTGGTTGAAGATAGCAAAGTGTATATTGCCATAGCTGAAAGCGCGGAGGAATCTTATATCTGGCAGTACAATATGGATACAGAGGAGATAACGAGAGGTTTGAGAATAGAAGGAAGGGTGATGGTACTTAACCGACTTCACAAAAAATAGTTCACACCGGATGACAGCTGTCAGCAAATCCTATTCAACGGGAGCGTGTCCGCTGGGCAGGTAAAAACAATATCCCCCTATATTGCGCTCTGCTACCGGCCGGATCCGGTAACTTTTCTTCCGGAATTCCTGAAAAAAACGGGAATGATGCAAAAGAAAAAGTACGCCCGCAATGATACGGACGTACTTTCATCTGATGTTACTATGCAGTTTTTGATGTGCTGTTTCGTTATTTCAAAGACAGAATATAGCGAACCATTGCCTCTGCATCGGTTTTACTCATACCCGGATGTGGTGTCATCGGAATATTACCCCATACGCCTGAACCTCCGTTAATGACTTTATCCGTAAGCATCGGAAGATCCGAAACCTTGTACTTTTTAGCTACATCCACATAGGCGGGCCCGACCAGCTTTTCTTTTTCCTTATGACAGGCAAAGCAATCGGATTCGCTGATCAGCGCTTTCCCTTTTTGTTCCGGAGTACGTAAATCCGTTTTTGCCGCAGCCGATGCCAGGAATGCTTTTCTGAACTGATCAACTGCCGGATTGTCGCCTAAGGCTTCATAGTCTTTTTCTGTCAGAACCTGCCAGCCATATTTCGGCCATTCGGGGTCATCGGTAATAAATCCCGGGACTTTCAATTCTTTTTCATCTGCTAATGATCCCAGTAACCATGCTGCTTTTTCAGGTTCGCCGGCCAGGAATCCTTTGTTTTTCCTGAACATCTCCCACCAAACCGGTTTCAGATGCCGGAAAGATTCCTTGAGTGTATATTCAATGTAATAATCAGCAGGGAGCATTGCCGTTTCCAGAAGTGCGTTTACTGCATTTTCTGTTTTGAAATGACTCAGGGAGATGACCGCCTGTAACCGGACTTTCATGGAACTGTCTTTTGAAAGGGAAATCAATCTGGCTTCACAGTTTTTAATGTGATCTTTCCAGTAAAACAGTACCCTCGTAGCCGCCGTTCTGATCGATTCATCCTTGCTTGTTAACAACTCTTCCAGCAATTGCTGATTAGGTTGATGGAACTGCTGATATACCCAAAGCCCTTCCAGACGATGCTGGTCATAGAGTGCATCATTCTTATGGAGAGAAGACAACCATTTTTCCAAAGCCGGAATCACTGTTGCGGCATCCATTTGTCTGAGTTGTGTTTTGGTTCTGTAACGTACCCTGTCTTCATATTCCTTCAGCTGATCAAGCAATTGATCAATCGGGAGTTTTGTCAGATCAACCGGTGTGAGCCTGTCTTTATGCTTGTAGGTAATCCGCCATATTCTGCCGTGGGTGTGATCTCTTAAAGGATCACGAAGGGCTCTTTCTCCGTGATTGATGATCGGATTATACCAGTCTATAACATATAGAGCGCCATCCGGGCCGAACTGCAGGTCAACCGGCCGGAAATTGGGGTCGCTTGATTGGAGCAAAGGTTCGATTTCCTCACCTACGATACCACTGCCGCTTTCATATACGCGATGTTGTTTGATTCCCAATGTGCCTACAAAGGTGTTGAAAAGAACATTGCCCTGCCACTCTTCAGGAAAATGCCTGCTGGAAATAATTTCTGTACCGCATGTTTTAGGTTTACTGACAGAAGTCAGAAAATCCCGCATACCGGTATGTTTTACCGGGTAATCAATGGCTGCTGAAAGGGGGGGAGCAAAGTAGTTCATACCCGTGGATACATCACTGATGATCTCTGTCCCGTTTCTCAAAAACACATGGCCCCATGGGTTGGCGTAGGGATAGGAAACATAGGGTTCCAGTTGGTGTGTAAGAGGTTCAAACCGCCAGGTAGCTCCGTAGTCACTGCGTTGCGGACCGGCAGGGGTTTCCACCTGCGAATGCAGAAAGGTGCCGCTGTGCCAGTACAAAGCACCATCAGGCCCCCAGGTATAGGTATCCAGCGTATGGTGTACGTCTTCTGTCCCGAAACCATGCATGATGATTTCTTTTTTATCCGCTTTTCCGTCACCGTCCGTATCCTTCATAAACCAGATATTGGGTGGCTGGGAAATATAAGCGCCGCCATTTCCCAGTTCAACACTGGTGGGCATGTACAGACTATCGGCAAACACAGTTTCTTTATCCGCTACACCATCGTTATCAGTGTCTTCCAGAATGAGGACTTTGTCGTTAGGTAATGCTCCCGGCAGATACTGCGGGTAGGAAGGCATATCCGCTATCCACATCCTTCCCTGCGGATCGAAGGTAATTTTGACAGGATTGGTAATCGAAAAATCTACTTCTGACGCGAAAAGATTAATTTCAAAGCCTTCCGGCAGGGTAAACGAATCCGTTGAAGGCTTGTTGCGCGGCGCCTTATCAAATTCGGAAGCCTGGACGGTATCATTCAGGATGCGGTGGGCCAGATTAATATTGACGGGGTCCTCTGAAACACTTTGCTTCCAGACTACACTGT
This sequence comes from Telluribacter sp., assembly GCA_040391535.1. Lineage (GTDB taxonomy): Bacteria > Bacteroidota > Bacteroidia > Cytophagales > Spirosomataceae > JBEBXQ01. Next base: position 14,804 of record JBEBXQ010000004.1, read on the forward strand.
CCAGACGGATCACCATATCCCTGAGCTTTGCAAATTCTCCGGGGTAGGAGACAGGGCCTCCTGCCGGTTGTACCCACGGTTCTTTTCTGCGGCCAACGATATACTCGCTGTTAATGGCTCTGTACAGATAAAAAAACTGTTGGTTTTTCTGGTCAGTCAGTTTTTTCAGACCGGAGAGTTCCGGCACCCATTCATTCACAGAGAAACCCAGTGATTTTGCCATATGTTCTCCTGCTTTCCGGTATCCTTCTGCTGTAAGGTGTATTCCGTTGATCGTTATCGGTTGCCCGGCAGCGTTCTGCCATTTTTGAGAGGGATGATAAAGGTCGATAAACGGAATATCCAGCTCTTTTGCAACTTCCTCCATTCCTTCTGTATAAAGGGCCAGATTTTTATTATGCACGGCCGGGTCAGGCAAAAGTCCGCCCATTTTTTCATGTGCGATCGGAGATACTAAAATCAATTGCGGACTGGTTTTGCCATTATACTGTCCGGATCTTAACTTTTGTAAATAAACTTTCAGCTGATCTTTAAATACATCCAGGCTGTCGGCTCCTTTGAAAGCTTCGTTCAACCCGTAACAGGCAAGAATAACATCGGCTTTATATTCAGTAAGGAGTTCATCCTGTGTAGGGAAATTGAGCGGTCTGGAGCGCAAAGTTATTTCATCGGCGCTCCAGCCGAGATTTCTGACGGTCAGGTTTTTCCCGGCAAAGCTTTTGTGCAGCAGAGGTTCAAAGTAATTATAGTGCTGCATACGTTCTGCAAATGTATTGCCGATAATAACGATACTTGTGTTATCATCCGGTTGAAACGGATACACTATTTCCGGCTCGTCTTCCGAGCAGGACAACATACACATCAGAAATAAAAGAAAAGGAAGTTTGAAAAGATCCGTCCGACTTTTGAATGCCATACGAAAAAGGTTTAGGTAAGGTTATAAAATTAATTAAGTTAAGATCACCGGACTTGTTTACCAGCCTTCATTCTGTTCCAGTTCAGGATTCTTTTCCATTTCTCTCTGGGGAATAGGCATAAAATACATTTTCTCCTGAAAAACGCAGGGAACGCCGTCCACGGGTTTTACTTCATAGGTATAAGAACCATCCGTTTGTTTGGTGATGTACATGGCACTGAATTGCTTTCCGTTTAGAACCTCATCTGCTGTTTTCCATCTTCTGAGATCCCAGTAGCGCTTTTGCTCAAAACTCAGCTCGATGTATCGCTCATGCCGGATTTTTTCTCTCATCTGGATTTTGGTAAGTCCTTTGGGTAGCTGGTAGGGATCCAGTCCTGCTCTCTCCCGTATTTGTTCGATAGCGTCATAAACACTTTGATCAGGGCTGCTTAGGGCTTCATTCTGTGCTTCTGCATAATTCAGCAATACTTCCGCATACCGTAGTTCCGGCCAGTTCTGATCACTGCCCACTCCTCCGTAATAATCCTGATTGGTTTCATCAGTGCCTTTTCGCATCAGGTAGCCGGTCACCGTCTGATAAGGGATATTAATCCCGTCATCACCACCAACATAAGTATAAACCGGCAATCCCTGAAAGCCAAAGACAGATCCGTTCACGATCAGTGTAGCATCAAACCTTGGATCCCTGTTCAGATACGGATCTGCAGGATTATAACCCGATGCCGGGTCCGTAATGTTCTTGCCGTTTTTCATTTCAAATGCATCCACAAGCTCCTGAACAGGCGAACGCCTGGATGCATCCTGGCGGGAACGGGAATCAGGCATTGCCCATGAATCCCAGCCGTGTTCCCTGAGGGTTTTCAGAAACTGCACACTGAATACTTCTTCTTCATTGTTCTTGTCCAGCATGATTCTTCTGAAATCACTGTGCAATTTGTATATTTTGCTGTCTATCACTTCCTTATTTACATCAGCAGCTGCTTTCCACCGGTTTGCATCGTTTGCCGGATTATATAAAGGACTTGCCCAAAACAGACGTACTCTTCCCAGGAAAGCACGGGCAGAATGCCTGTTTACTTTTCCGACATCTACAGAGCGGTCACCATGCGATTCGGGCAGGAGATCAACGGCTTCTTCGATTTCATGGATAATGAATTCAAAAGTTTCATCAGTACTTGCCCGTTTTACAAAAAGATCATCGTCCAGGTCCTGAGGCTCAGTAATGACCGGGATGCCGCCATACCGCTTTACCATATCAAAGTAAAGCTTGGCCCTCAAAAACTTTACCTGCCCTTTCAGGGAAGTTTTTTCTTCTTCATTCAGGACCGAATCGTCAACTTTTGAAAGAAACATATTGGTTCGCCTCACCTGTTCATAAGCCCAGTAGTCCATGGGATTATTGTCTGCAAACCACTGCCCCTGAATTACATTTCTTGGATTACCACCCCAGAAATTCCGTGATTCATCGGTAATATTATCATATAGATCATGGTCAAAAGCCGGAACATCAGCATATATGTTATTGACAAACAGCTGAATTAATGCCGGATCGCTGAAAACCTTTTCTTCGGGGATAGAGCTGGTAGCTTCACGATCGAGAAAATCTCCTGAACAGGAAGCAGTACCCAGAAGGATACCTAACAGAACAATTATTGAATGTATTTTTTTCATGAGTAGATAAGCTTAAAAGGTTAGGTTGAGCCCCAGGTTGAGGGTGCGCTGCTGGGGGTAATAGGCACCATCAGTGTTTTCTGTTTCCGGGTCAAACATTTTCATTTTATCAATCAGGAAAAGATTGCTTCCGGAAAAGTAAATACGCAAAACCTCGGCACCGATTTTTGCGGAGACGTTTTTGGGAAGGGTATATCCGATGTCAACTGACTTCAGGCGGATGTAGCTGGCATCCCTGAGATACAGACTGGACTCCTGTGAATTATTCGGATGCTGGTTTTCCCATGGGCGGGGATATCTGGCATCACGGTTTTCGGGAGTCCAGTAATCTAACAGGTCAGCAAAGTTATTGTGAGAGCCGCCGTTAAAGAAAGTACGGGACCTGCCGTAAAGCATTTTTTTCATTTTAGTAGCTCCCTGGAAGAGTATCGCCAGGTCAAATCCCTTGTAAGAGCCACCGAATGATAAGCCTCCCAGGATCTTGGGAATATTGTTATCCATTGAAATGATGGTCCGGTCATTGGCATTGATTACCTGATCACCGTTGATATCAGCATATTTTACATCACCCGCTTTTTGTCCGCCGTTGAATTGAGGAAAGTATTCATTTACCTCTTCATCTGACTGGAAAAAACCAAGCGCTTTGTATCCGACTATGAAGTTGAGAGGTCTTCCGGTTTGTAAAAGATAGTCAGGGAGGTTAGCGGGTTCATCCAGTAGCAATACCTTACTTTTTGCATAGCTGATATTACCTCTTACAAAATAACTCAAGGCACCCACACTGTTTTGGTGAGAGAGCGATAATTCGACACCTTTATTAGCCACTTTAGCATAATTTTCAGCAGGCAGCGTCGCGCCGATTGTACCCGGAATCGAGCGGATTCTGCTCAGTAGAATGTCGGTTGTCCGTTTGTAAAAGAAATCAACTTCAAACTGTAACATCCTTCTCCACAATGATCCGTCTAGGCCGATATTCGTAATCGAAGCACTTTCCCAGCTGACATTGGGATTTGGTAAAATGCCGGGCCGTATACTCTGAAAGGCATTCCCGCCGGAAATAATGGTCGTTGAAAGATCATACACCTGCTGATACTGGAAGGAAGGCACTCTGCCGCTGTACACATTTCTGTCATTTCCGACCAGGCCGTATGAAACTCTTATTTTTAAGTTATCGAAAAAATCCAGTCCGGAATTATTATTGAAAAAGTCTTCCTCAGAAATTTTCCACCCTGCTGAAACAGCCGGAAAAAAACCATATTTCCGGGCTGCAGGGAAAGCAACCGATCCGTCAGTTCTGAAAGAACCTTCCAGTAAATATTTATTTTTATAGCTATAATCAACCCGGGCAACATAACTCATCCGGCCGTCTGTAAAAGATCCTCCATTGGCATCTTTCTGAACCTGGCCACCGTAGAGAAGTTCATCCAGTCCATTGGCCGGGAAATTGGTTCTGAATGCATAGAAATTTTTTGATTTGGCATCAAACTGCTCGAAAAGAGCGATGGCATTTATATGGTGATCCTGAAAGGCCCTTTTGTAGCTGAGACTTAAGTTCAGCGTTGTCGTATTATAGTCACTATAACTCTGAGTGAGGGCAGTTTTTCCGTTCCAGCCGCCATAAGGATAAATTTCCAGTGTATTGCCGTCCTCATCCTGTCTGTTCATGAGGATAGGAACCTGGTAGAATTTGTTGGTATAACCTTCTTTTCCGAAAGAAGCTCTTCCGGTTACGGAAAGTCCTTCGACAAAAGGAAGCTCATGTTTCATCACCAGCGTAGCCTGTAATAAATCCGTCTCTTCCCGTCTATATCCGGTATTAATTTCTTCAACGGGATGTTGTTCCCTGGTGTAGAAGATGGAACCGTCCGGGTTGTATAATTTATCATAAGGGTAGGCTGCCATAATATCACTGAAAATAGACTCAGGAGAATAGCTGCTTTGATTACTGTTTCTACGGCTTGCATCAAGATCAACCGAAACAGAGAAGTTTTTGTTGATATTTGCGTCTACATTGGAGCGGATGGAATAACGTTTGTAATTCAGATTGTCATATAACCCATTCTGATTTAAAAATCCGGTAGAGACAAAATACTTTATTGCGTCTGTCCCACCGTTTACGCTTACATTTTGTTGTGTCTGAAAAGCTGCTTTCTTCAGGGTAAGATCATACCAGTTCGTTTCAGGAATTAATCCTTGTTGTATCCGGCTGATTTCATCATCTGAAAATGCAGGATTAAGCCCCATATTCTGCCTTGCAACATTTTTAGTGGTAGCGTATTCATACCCGTTCATCAGTTTGGGATACGTAGTTGGATTCTGGATTCCGGCAAAACCGTTATAGGATATCGTGGGTTTTCCTGTTTTTCCTCTCTTTGTCGTTACAACCACTACCCCGTTTGCAGCTCTTGAACCGTAAACAGCAGTTGCGGAGGCATCTTTCAGGATGGAAACACTTTCAATTTCATTCGGGTCAATCTGATCAAAGCTTCTTACAATACCATCTACTACAATAAGGGCACTGTTATCTCCGAAAGTGCTTATTCCTCTGATGGTGATCTGTGATCCTGAACCGGGCTTTCCGTTACCGTTCACAGCCGTGATACCTGGGAGCCTTCCTGCCAGGGAGTTGGTCACATTGGTTGCGGCTGATTTGACAATGTCGTCTCCGTCCACTGATGCCACAGAACCTGTAAGATCTGTTTTCTTTTGCGTTCCGTATCCGACTACCACGACTTCCTCCAGCGCCCTTTCATCTTCTTTCAGCCTGACATCAATGATATTCCTGTCACCGACAGGCACTTCCTGGCTTAAATAGCCCACGAAAGAAAATAGTAATACTGAATTTTTATCAGGCACATCCATCGAAAACTCACCGTTAATGTCAGAAATCTGACCTTGCTGAGTACCTTTGACTAAAATATTCACTCCGGGAAGTGCTTCTCCTTTTTCATCCGTTACTTTTCCGGAGACAGGGAAAAAATCAACATTGATAGTCCGTGGCGCTAAACCGGTGTTCCGGATAACCGGGGAAGATGATGTAATGGGTTGTACAGATTGAACCGATTGTACGGGTACATTCTGTTGTGAGGGAGTATCTTCACTTTTTTTGATAGCAATGGTATTACCAATAATTTTATAGGTTATAGGTAATTCCGAAAAACACTTATCCAATGCCTCTGTAAGTGCAACTTCTTTCAGGTCGATACTTACCCTGACATTTTTCAGATCATTACTGTCGTAAAAAAACACGTATCCCGTTTGTTTCTCAATAACGCGAAACAAATGTTGTATGGTCGTGTTTTTCTCCCGGACAGTTACCTTTTGACTGTATCCGGTTGCTCCTACTTGTACCAAAGCAACTACCAGGAGCACAAAGGTAAGTTTCATATACCTGATTAAGCGTTTATATGAAGAGTTATCCAGCCTTAAGATCGGGCTATAATTTCTCCGTTCTCCGTCAGACGGATACGGGATAATCGTACAAACTTTCATTATCTTTGTATAGTTTGGGTTAAAAGGTCTTTTGAATATTCTTTTTCGGTATTTCAAAGATGGGTTTTACTCAAATGGTTACCGTAGGAGTGGCTCCAACACTTCTGCGGTTTTTTATTTTGAGTTTTCTTTGATTAAGGACTTCGTTGTTTTTGTGTCATAGGGTATAAGGTTTAATCAGGATTTTATATTCAGGGTAATACAATTACTTTTCCTTTATCGGTGCCGGACGGGAGTGATTCAATGATGAAGTTCAGTCCTGTGAATTTTAAGATTTCAAAAACTTGTGAGGCATTCATGTTGCGATCAATCTTTCCTGAAAACTGCCTTTTTGTTGCTTCTCCGGAAAAGCTGATTTCAACGTTATACCATCTTCCGAGTTGCCGCATGACTGTGGTGATGTCCGTATTTTCAAATTGAAATATCCCGTTTTTCCATGCCAGTATTTCTTCTGTATTTACGTCATTCCGGATAAGCAGATCACCTCCCCCCGATATCGCTGACTGTTCACCTGGTTTCAGCGTTATCACATTTTTTAAATTTTGCTGATTGATAATCTCTACACTTCCCTGGAATAGTGTAGTGGTGATAATGCCTTCGTCTTTGTATGCATTAATATTAAATTGGGTTCCCAGTACTTTTACTCTCTGAACGGCATCGACCTGAACAAAGAATGGTCTGTCAGTGTCTTTTTTTATATCGAAATAGACTTCTCCGGTTATTTTCACAATCCTTTCCTTTAATGAAAACGCTGCCGGAAAAGTGATGGATGATTCGGAATTGAGCCAGACCCTGCTGCCATCTGACAATTCTACACTGTATTTCCCTCCTGCAGGTGCTACTATGGTATTGAGCCCATCGGTTTCAGCTGTTCCGTTTCTGGTATATGAAATAAGACCATCCTCCAACTTATGAATGCTGGTATTGCCTTGCAACGCCAGCATTCCGGTTGCTGCACTATCCAGTGAAATCTGAGAGCCGTCACTTAAGGTAAGTGTGGCCTTGTTACCTCCTGGCTTTAAATCCTGAGTAATGGAGGTCTGTACATGGTCATGTTGAGTGTTCTGTCGGGATAGATATATGAAAAGTCCTGTCATGATCAGCAGTATAACAGACGCTGCTGCTATCCGGCTGGTCAGTACAAAATTGAAAATCTGTTTTACAGATCGCGGTTTTGAACGCTTTATTCGCTTACGGAGTACGTTTTCTATCCGTTGTTCGATTAAAATCTGATCTGAGAAAGATAATTTTTCAGTGAATCCGGTATGGTCATGGAATGATTCATACCATTTTTCAACCAATAGTTTCTCCTCCGGAGTGGCTTCTCCGTTCTCATATCTTTTTAAGATTCTTATTAATTCCTGTTTGTTATCGAATGGTTTCATATCTGGTCGTTATATATATGTACCCAATCGATGTCAATCCCCTATGGAGGGTTACTATTTTTTAATAAAAAAATTCAATGAATGTGTAACGGGGTGAAATAAGATCGTACCTGATACTATAAATTAATCAGGGAGACAGCATTCAGGTTTTCTGTTAACTAAGGAACAGCAGAGGAATTAACAGGGAGAGGGTTTTTGACAACTGACTGCGGATACTTGCAGAAGCACTGGCAATCTGATTTTGAACTGTTTTTTGTGTAATACCTAACGTTTCAGCAATCTGCGATGTACTCTGCCCCTCCAGATAATACATTACAAATGCCTCCCGCCGCTTTTCAGGCAGGGCATCTATCCAAAGCGAAACAAGGCCGGCAATTTCTGATTCAAGCAAGGCGTCTTCGGATTTTAAAGGAGAAATAAAGATATTCTCAAAATGTTCAACAAGGGGAGAAGTGCTTCGCAACCGGGTGCTGTATTTAATCACCTGAAACCGTACTGCTGTTTGAAGATAGGCTGAAAGATTCTCAATCAGAATTGTTTGACGTCTTTCCCATAAATCAACAAAAATATTCTGTACCAGGTCTTCACATTGCGTTTCATCTCCTAAACGCTTATAGGCAGCATTGAACATAATGCGCCAGTTTCTCCGATAAATTTCAACAAAAGCCTCCTCATCGCCGTCCATAAAAAGCGCGGTTAGCTGTTGTTCGTTGAGGTTATCAAAGTCAGGCATTGTACATTTTTGTAAAAGACAGTTACAAATAAAGGCTATTATTTTCAAACCAGCCTATATAAGTAATGGAAAAGTAAATATTAAAATATGAATAGTTTGGAGAGATGATTCTGACATTTATTTGCCGGATATCATATTGCAAAAGTTAAAAGAAATGATCAGTCCGGGTATTTTCCCGCTTTTCTGAAAATAAGGACTGTTGTAAATAGTCAGAAATAGAATGTATTTTTCAGAACTGATCCCTGATCAATATGGAAACAATTCAAAGGTTTCTATTTGTAACAGAGAGCAGCAAATTGTTGAATGTCATCGCAAGATTTCTGAATTTATTATAATTCAGATCTGGTTATGTAAAAGGATAAAAAAATAGGATTCCGGCCAAAGAATCCTTTAAGTGGGAGTTGAGGGGAGTCCAGTCGAACACCTGATTGGCTTTTGATGTTTTTGGATGGAGTTAAGTTTCTGTAAATCAGTTATATAAAATATATTGGTTTTTATGAGGAATAAGCACTCATGGCTTGTTCCTTTATTTTTTGACATTTTGTTTAACAAAGTCAATTACTGATGTTTGAACCGGTCTTATGCAAACTCCAGAATAAGCTTAGGATCGATGTTCAGGGTTTTGTAGAGCTTTTTGGCTAACTTCATAGATACATTTCTTTTCCCTGTCATAATCTGGCTCAGAGTATTTTCCTTTACATCTAACAACTCGGCCGTCTGGCGTTGGTTCAGCGCTTTCTTCCTAATCTCATTCTCTATGGATATGATAAGCGGGTTTTTTACCTTCAGGTGCTTAAAATCCATATATATACTTTCGTAATCGGCAGCCAGGGCCATGACCCGGCCTAACTCCCGGGTATATTTATTATCTGTATCAGGGTTTTTCAGGTAGCCGTTCCGGGTAGCATAATCCACCATTTCGTTGATATATACCATCACCTCGTCATAGGTTTGACGATCTGTGATACTTTCAATTTTCTGAAATTTCTTTTCCATCGTATTATAAATTTTCAATGTCTTTGAACTTATCATATTCTGCGTGGGTCCCACAAAACCTGATCTGCATTATCCCGTTGATAAAAACTGTCAGCACAAGGAATCGGTATCGGTTCCCCTTTATATTGAAAACATACCGGCTGTTGCCCACATAATCCGCACTCGGAAACAAGCTCTTCAGGTCGTTGTGGTTTTATAAAATCGTTGTTTTCAACAATCTCAATCCACTTGTTTACGGGAGTTATGGTATCAGCATGTTTGTCCATGAACTCATCCAATACCTCTTTGTTAAGTATTCTCATCTCTCCACAAAGACACAACAACTTCACAAACTGTGAAGTTTGATTAAGCGTTTCTTATTGCAAATTGAGAAAGCACACATTCAAAGATTGGGATGGAGAGGGAAATACCCGGCGTGGAATTTTAGTTGGGTTCGAAATCTCTATGTCTTATTAGACAAAAGACGCCGATAATCAGCGCCTTTTGAAATCTGTGGGAGTTGAGGGATTCGAACCCCCGACCCTCTGCTTGTAAGGCAGATGCTCTGAACCAACTGAGCTAAACTCCCTTTTGGTTATGCAAATATTAATTATCAACTTTAAACAGACAAGTGGAAAAAGAAAAATTATTGAAAAATCAGTAGCTGCGCCAGGCGGTCCACTATTCAAAATTTAAATACAATGTAACGGTATGGGATGTGAATTTGCTTAACCCGTTAGCCGTACTCTCAGGACCTGAGGGCAGGAGATTAACAAGCCCGTGTGAAAACCGTAGTTCAGGAGCCAGTTTGAAAAATTCAAAAAACTGCTCGAAGCCAAATCCATAATCGATACTGAAATCCTTGCTGTTGGCATGTAGCTCATTACCGATAGTCCGGCCTTTTCTTCTGACATTGGTTTCAAGCCCCAGTGTGGCACCGGCGATCATGTACATGCGGCTATTGATACGGCGTTTTGACTTATACTTAAATAGCAAAGGCAGCTCAACCCAGGTCGATTCCCGCTTTAGTTTCCGGGTTTCGTTATTGAGGTAGCTTAAATGTAATTCACGGTTATACAAAGATACTGACGGAGTGAACCTTAAATCCCAGTGCTCTGTCATGGAGAGATTGGCTGCAAGTCCCATTCTGAAACCCGTACTGGCAGGTGACTGAATAAGATAGGGAACGTCCGGATTATTAAAGTTGTCGGCATGGGTAAACCGGTACCGTGAGACAGGCAGACTAAAGTGAAAACCATAATGAACCGGTTTGTCATCATAATGCTCAAGGTGTCTTCTTTTATATCCCAGACCTTGTGCAGCACTTTCCTGAAGGGTTGTAATCCAGAGAATCAGTCCGGCTAAAATTATTTTTTTCCAATGTAGATGGAACAGATCCCAAATGTGAGTGTTATGCATTTTGAATTGGTAAATCCGGCTTGTTGATAAATATTTAAAAAATCAGCACCATCCGGGAAAGCCTGGACAGATTCGGGTAAATAAGTATATGCCGAACTATCTTTGGAAACGAGTTTACCTATGGCAGGTAGTATGTGTTTGAAATAAAAATTATAGAATTGCCTGAATGGTGTTCCTTTCGGTTTTGAAAATTCAACAATCACACAGGTGCCATCTTGCTTCATTACACGATTCATTTCTTTCAATCCTGCCAGCAGGTTTTCAAAGTTACGGACACCAAATGCAACGATGACAGCATCAAAATAATTGTCAGTAAAAGGCAGGTTTTCAGAATCCCCCTTCTGCAGGTCAATAATATGATCTTTACCGGCCTTTTTAATCTTCTCTCTTCCTACAGCCAGCATCCCTTCCGAAATATCCATCCCAATGATCTTTTCAGGGTTAAGTGAAAGGGCTTCCAGTGCAAAATCACCTGTTCCGGTGGCTATATCCAGTATAACTTTAGGTTCTTCTTTTTTAAGAAAGCCGATCGCTTTTTTCCGCCAGTAAAAATCAATCCCGGCACTCAGCACATGATTGAGCAGATCGTATTTAGGGGAAATATTATCGAACATTTCGGCAACCTGTTCCCGCTTGCCTTCTTTTTTGTCTTTGTAGGGGACTACGGACATATCAATGGTATTCAGAATTGAGAGTCCGGATAGAAATTCTCTCACCGGTGTTTTCCCTGCAAAACTAACAGGTTATTTTTATTAAGCGGGTATTTGGATATAAGAAATAACCTCGGCTGTAGAGGACTTATTCTTATTTTTCTATATTTTTATATTTAACTAACACACTATTATATAAATGATTCACTACCTGAGGGTGTTGGGAGTTTTGTTACTCCTGCGTATCCCCGCCTGGGGGCTATACACCGAAAAGAAATATCAGCGGCCTTTGTCACGCTTCAGTTTAGCCGCTTCCGGCGGTCTTACGCAGTTTTTCGGAGAACTGCATGAGCAGGATTTTAAAGGTATCCTCACGGCCGGGGTCGGATATGAGATGCAGGAGCAATGGCATCTTTATCTGGGAGTATCAAACGGGCAGCTCGGCGGCCTGGAACGGCATCATTTTCAGTCTGTTTTTGAAAGCCGGTTTCACCAGGTTGACCTGCTGGTAAAGTATAACTGCATTAAAAAGCAGAAATCATGGCATGATGAAAAACCGTTTCATTTCGGATTACTGGCTGGTTTAGGGTTAATGAGATTTCATTCAGAGGCTTATGATGCGAATACCGGAGAATTACTTCGTTTTACCAATAGTGCCAACAGTGCCAGGAATCCCCTTTTTGTACGCTGGGGGACTCCGCGCGGGGATAGAAGAGGGATCAGGTACACCAACGAAAGGGCTGTTCCGGTAGGTATATGGATGAATATGCCTGTCAGCAGAAATCTGCAAGCCGGAGTTGAGCTTCGGTATTATTTTGTGAGAACTGATAAGCTTGATGCCACGTCAGGTATGCGTACTGTGAACCCGGAAGAAGGGGAAAGCTATAGCGATACTCCTAATGATAAGTACAGCTTTGCCGCATTTACGGTTACCTACCGGTTTCTGAAAAACGTGCATCGGGGTAAGGCCGGTAATAGTAGAAAATAAAAAAAGCCTCCTTTGCAGGATAGTTGAAAAGTTTAACATTATAAAAAATATTACATGAAACGCTGGGGAATTGATCTGGGGGGCACCAAAATTGAATGTGCCGTTCTGGATGATGAAAATGATAATGAAGTTCTTATCAGAAAACGGGTCCCTACAGAAGCTGAAAACGGTTATCAGCATATCATCCGTCAGATCAGAAAACTGGTGGATCTGGTAGCGGAAGAGATACACGAATACCCTTCGACTATAGGTTTTGCCACTCCGGGTGCGCTGGAACCTGATACCCAACTGATGAAAAACAGCAACACGGTGTGTATGAATGGTCAGCCGATGAAAGCCGATATTGAGGCAGTGCTGGGTATTCCTGTAAAACTGGCTAACGATGCCAATTGTTTTGCTTATGCTGAGGCTTTAATGGGTGCCGGTAAAAATTATCCTGATGCCGAAGTGGTTTTCGGAGTTATTATGGGCACAGGTGTAGGCGGAGGTATTGTCATTCATCAACAGATTGTAAACGGCCGGCACGGGATCGGTGGAGAGTGGGGGCATAATATCCTGGAAGAAAACGGAGAACCCTGTTATTGTGGTAAAAGCGGATGTGTCGAAAAAGTGATTTCGGGTACCGGGCTTGAACAGTATTATGAAAAAATAAGCGGGAAAAAGCTTTCACTGAAGGAAATCGTAAACCAGGCAGATACCGACCAACATGCTGCCGCTACGATGGAACGCTTAGTGGAATATTACGGGAAAGCACTTTCTGTGATTACCAATATTCTGGATCCTGATCTGATTATTATCGGTGGTGGGGTTGGGAATATTGATTTGCTATATACAGAAGGCTATGAAAGGCTTAAAAAATACATCTTCAATAACGGTAAAGTAACGACACCTGTTATTAAGCCTTTGTTGGGTGACAGTGCGGGTGTCTTTGGTGCGGCATTGTTATAGACCTTGTTATGCAGCTAATGGTAACATGTGTATCCGTGTTACCATTAGCCATATAAATGCCGGTTAGTCAGTGATTTTCACCAGGTGGTTTTTCTTCCCTTTTGAAACCAGCAGAAATTTATTTTTCAGCAATTCAAAGTCCGTTACGGCCTGCTCGGCAGCAGCTACCCGGGTTTTGTTGATGCTTACTGCATTTTGCTGAAGCGCGCGCCGGGCTTCGCCTTTCGACGGATAAATCTCAAGGTGGGTGACTGTAGAAACCAGTTCAAGCACATTGGGGCAAGCCTCCAGCTCAGCCCTGGAAATACTGGTTTGGGGTACACCGTTGAAAATGATTTCAAACTCATCATCTTCAATGCTGCGGAGTGTTTCCAGCGTAGCTTTACCAAACAATACTTCGGAAGCCTTTACTGCCGTTTCGTAAGCCTTCTGAGAATGAACGCGGATCGTAACATCCTTTGCCAGCGCTTTTTGCATCAGGCGAAGGTGCGGGGCTTCTGCATGTTCTTTTTCAATCGCCTCAATTGCTTCCTGAGATAGTAAAGTGAATACCCGGAGCAGACGATGAGAATCCTCATCCGACTGGTTGATCCAGAACTGATAGAACTGATAGGGTGTTGTCATTTCCGGGTCGAGCCAGATATTCCCGCCTTCACTTTTACCGAATTTGGTGCCGTCGGCTTTGGTAACCAGGGGTGTGGTCAGCGCGTAGGCTTTGAAATACCCTTCTTCGTCACCTTCTTTCCGGCGGATGATCTCCGTACCGGTGGTAATATTCCCCCACTGATCGGAACCACCCATCTGAAGACGGATATTGTATGTTTTGTACAAATGATAGAAATCGTATCCCTGAAGCAGCTGGTAAGAAAATTCAGTAAATGAAATACCTGTTTCAATGCGTTTTCTGACAGATTCCTTCGACATCATATAATTGATGCTCAGGTATTTTCCGGCTTCTCTTAAAAACTGTAAAAAACCGATATTTTTGAACCAGTCATAATTATTGACCATCACAGCGGCATTTTCTCCGCAATCAAAATCCAGAAACTTCTCCAGCTGTTTCCGGATCCCCTGCTGATTAAACATCAGCGTGTCTTCTGACAGGAAGCTTCTTTCGGCAGCTTTAAAAGACGGGTCCCCGATCATACCGGTAGCTCCGCCGACCAGCGCATAAGGCTTATGTCCGGCTCTCTGGAAATGCACCAGTAACATAATCGTTGCCAGATTCCCGATATGAAGGGATGAGGCTGTGGGATCAAACCCGATATATCCCGAAGTCATTTCTTTAGTCAGTTGCTCTTCAGTGCCAGGCATCGAGTCCTGGAGCATGCCGCGCCAGCGCAGTTCATCCAGAAAATTGTATTTCATTGCTTTAAAAAGGGCCTTGTTCAAAAGGCCTCTGTTAAGTTGCTTACTTGAATTTCAGGCTGCAAAGGTACTGACTTTTTTTCAATGGCGTGTGAGTCTGGTAAGATTACCGGACACTAATTGTGCAGAAGATAAACGATTTTAAAGAAACTAACGTTTGATGGTGAGTGAGTATAATATCCGGCTTTATCAGCCTGGCCCTGGAGAGTATTTTTAAACAAAACATTTACCGGAACGGTTTTTAAAGCAGGTTATCCTGAAATAAAATCACATTTAATTTTATCAGACGAAACAATATGGCCAATTCCACACTCATTTCGAGAATTTTAAGTTCAGCTGTTTTTACCAGAATTATGGGTAAAGCGGTAAAGTTTACAAAAAACAAGGCGATACTGGCAGTGCTTTTACAGCAGTCAGCCGAAAAAATGCAGTCGGAAGGTGTGCGGGAAGGGATGAACGATATTGTAGATAAAGTCAAATTGCTCATCAGGCTGGTAAGAGCTTATATTAACGGAGAATACCGGCAGGTAGAAACGAAAAGCCTGGCGACGATTGTAGGCGTGCTGATTTATTTTGTATCGCCTCTGGATTTTATCCCTGACGTGCTGCCCATTTTAGGCCTGACTGACGACATCGCATTAGTAATCTGGCTTTTTAATACCCTCGGAAAAGAGCTGGAACGATTCCATTTTTGGGAAAAAGATACAAAAAGTATCAGAATTGATTAGATTTAATAGTTGCTTTTCTTCTATATTTGAAACGGGGTACAGAGCAGAGTTAACTGAAATTTTGCCTTAATTTTGTTCTGTTTATTGAAAAAGTATTTTAACTTTGTCTTAATAATAAAATTTGGAAATATTTATGGAAATCGTATCAACATTAGCTTTTTTGGGATTAGGCGGTCAGGAAATGCTGTTTATAGGTCTAATACTACTTCTTCTTTTCGGGGCTAATAAAATTCCTGAGCTGATGAAAGGCCTTGGATCCGGCATTAAAGAATTCAAAAATGCTACTAAAGATGTGAAGGAAAACATCGAAAAGAGTATCGAAGATACAAAGTAGGACGTTACGGATACAGCTGCCTGTATCGCATTTATATTTAAGCCGTTTATGTATGAACAGTACCTGACGGCTTTTGTCATTTTTTTTAGTTTTCAGGAATATTGCTACGTTTGAAAGAGTATCAGCGTCTTACCGAAATCAAAGAAGGCCTCAGAAGCGGGAGTCTCTCATGTGTAAATCTGGTAAATCATTACCTAGAACAGATAGAATTGCAAAAGCATCTAAATGCTTTTATTGAAGTATATGCGCAGGAAGCCCTTGTCCGTGCAGAGGGAATTGATCAGAAAATCAGGGAAGGGAAGGCCGGTAAGCTGGCGGGGATGGTAATCGGCATCAAAGATGTCCTTTGCTATGCGGGTCATGGCGTGCAGGCATCCAGTAAGATCCTGGACGGTTATAAATCTCCCTATACTGCCACTGCAGTTCAGAGATTACTGGATGAAGATGTAATTATTATCGGTCGCCAGAACTGTGATGAATTTGCCATGGGATCGTCAAACGAAAGCTCGTGGCTGGGGCCGGTACTCAATGCAACTGATAATGAACGTGTTCCCGGCGGGTCTTCCGGCGGGTCAGCGGTAGCTGTACAGGCCGGTTTGTGTCATGCTTCAATCGGCAGTGATACAGGGGGCTCTGTTCGTCAGCCATCGGCCTTCTGCGGGACTGTAGGTTTGAAACCTTCCTACGGGCGTATTTCCCGTTGGGGACTATTGGCTTATGCTTCTTCCTTTGACTGTATCGGTCCGATCACCAAAAGTGTGGAAGATGCCGCTTTGCTTTTAGAAGTAATGGCAGGCGCTGATGAATACGACAGTACCGTTTCCGTAAAACCGGTTCCGGAGTATTCAAAGTTAAAAAATCCGGGCTCACCGCTTCGCATCGGTTATCTGCGGGAAGGTGTGGAAAGTGAAGCTGTCAGTGCCGAAACAAGAAACAATACAGAACGACTACTTAAAGATCTGGAGGAAAGCGGGCATACTGTCCAGGCCATAGATCTGCCTTATACTCCTTATTTGCTGCCAGCCTATTATATCCTTACCACTGCTGAAGCAAGCTCAAATCTGTCAAGATATGATGGTATCCGTTATGGTTACCGCCATTCCGGGACCGGAGATCTGGAGCAGCTTTATAAAAAATCACGTACTGAAGGATTTGGTTATGAAGTAAGAAAACGGATACTGTTAGGAACATTTGTGCTGAGCGCAGACTATTATGATGCCTATTATACCAAAGCGCAGCGTATCAGAAGATGGGTATACGATGAAACCGTAAAACTATTCGATAGCTTTGATTTTATAATTTCACCGGTTGCGCCTACTACGGCTTTCAGGCTGAATGAAAATCAGGACGATCCTCTGCAGATGTATCTGGCCGATATATTCACCGTTCAGGCCAATGTAACAGGAATGCCGTGTATTGCTATCCCTAACGGGGCTGATAAGAATGGATTGCATGTGGGAATCCAGGTGATGGGGAATTCATTTGAAGAAGATAAATTATTGTCCTTTGCGCAATATTTGGAAGCAAGGACTGTTCATATTCATAACACACATTCAGAAGCCCTTTAAAGAAGTTAACTTATACTCAATGGGAAAATAAAACTTAACCAGTAATGAGAAAATACCGGAATGTATTCAATTTTGTATTATTAGCTGTTTTAGCAAATTTTCAGATTGTTTGGGCACAGGTGGAGAGCCAGGATGAAACAGAGGATATTGTAGTGTCCGCTATTAATGAAGAACTTAATATTGAAATTGAAGATTACACAGAAGGTGTTTCGGTTTCCGAGCAAATCCTCAGACAACGGTTTGCTAAGCTTCAGAATGAAATTCCGCTGGTTTATCATGCTTCAACCCATCAGTTCGTAGAGTATTTTATAAACAGAAATCCGTCTTTTACCAGGCGCATGATGGCCAGGAAACCATTATATATGCCTGTTTTTGAAAAGCATCTTAAAAAATACGGGCTTCCGGCAGAGCTGAAATACCTTTCCATGATCGAATCCGGTTTAGACCCCCGTATTCTGTCGCGGGTAGGGGCAGGAGGATTATGGCAGTTTATGCCTGCAACAGGAAGAGAATTTGGACTATATCAGGATAAATACATAGATGAAAGGTTTGATCCTGAAAAGGCAACCGTGGCTGCCTGCCGTTATCTTTCCCAGCTTTACAGAATCTTTGGTGACTGGGAAATGGCACTCGCTTCCTATAACTCAGGTCCCGGGAATATCCGTCGGGCTATGCGCAGGTCGGGTGGGCACAGTTTCTGGACTATTTATAATGCCTTACCCAAAGAAACCCGCTCCTATGTGCCGCAATTCGTGGCTATGACCTATCTGATGAGTTACGGGGATGATCACGGGGTATTTCCTGAACACACAGAATATCCGGTCCCGGTGGACACGATTCTGGTTAATGGAGGGTTGAACCTGGAAAAATTTTCAGCTTACAGCGGTGTTACGCTGGAAGAGATTGCCCGCCTGAATCCTCAACTCCTGAAAACCGAAATTCCGGCTTATGTAAGAAATTTCCCGTTGAAAGTACCCAGTGAGAAATACACTTTTGTTACCGATAACCGTCAGTCTATATGGGATTCCTGTTTTAAGGTAGCAACGCTCTCTCCGGCTATGCTCGCCATTGCAGATTCCCTGAGAACCGATACCATACCAGATCAGCATAATGCATTCCCTTATGCAGCGGTAGCTTTGGCCAGTGCCAATCATAAAGGGCCTGTTGTAGACTTTGCTGACCGGGAATCGGTGAAAAAAGTAATCGGCAATCCTGCAGCAGTGGCAAGCCGGTCAACCCATACAGTCAGAAAGGGAGAAACGTTATCTACCATTGCCAGAAAATACAGAGTAAGCGTTACCGACTTAAGGAAATGGAACAAACTGAGTACCCGGTCTGTCATCAGAACCGGACAGCGCCTGGCGGTACATAAAACCTCTCATCCGGCCGTAAAAGATCAGGGGCAGTCCCGGTCGCTTATTGCAGCTGCAAAAGAAGAAGTTGCTCTGGCAAATAACGAAGCTGTGGCCGTGCGTGAACCTGTAGTCAATGAGAAGAAGACTCAGGCAGTTGCAGTAACAGCACCTGCCAAATCCAAAACCACAGGTGTTTCAGATAAGCTGCGTTATCATACGGTACAAAAGGGAGATACGCTGTGGCTTATTTCACAGAAATACGGACTCACCATTGATAAGCTTAAAAAGGTAAATCAGATTAAAGGGAATAACCTCAAACCCGGGCAAAAACTTTTGATCAAAGGATAGAAGCCTTTATGCAGATAGTAGTGTTTGCTGTATTTGGTGGAGTTTCCTATATTGCACCAAATTTACACTATACGAGATGATTGCTTACCTGGACGGTAAATTAACCTATAAAGACCCTACTTTTGCGATTATTGATATCCATGGATTGGGGTATGAAATTAAGATTTCATTACAGACTTTTTCAAATTTGCCGGCTCCCGGTGAGCGCTGTAAGTTGTTTACCTGGTTATATGTCAGGGAAGATGCCCAGATTTTGTTCGGATTCTCTGTGCCAGATGAAAAAGACCTTTTTTTAGATCTTATCAGTGTATCCGGGATTGGCCCGTCCACAGCTTTGGTTATGCTTTCTTCTTTATCTTCACAGGAAATACGGCACGCTATTATTCAGGAGGATGTACGTGTTGTTCAATCCATTAAAGGAATCGGTAGCAAAACAGCCCAGAGAGTAATTCTGGAGCTGAAAGATAAAATGAAGAAAAGCAGTCTGCTGGGAGATATCAGTATTCCGGTGGGACAAGCGTCAGGGAGCGCGGTAAGATCAGAAGCCCTGTCCGCTTTGGTTACTTTGGGAATTGCCCGTCCGGCTGCCGAAAAGAGCCTTGACATGATCCTGAAAACCAAAGGAAATGATATTTCTCTTGAAGAGTTAATTAAGTTGGCGTTGCGTTAAGGTTATCAGGGATTTAAGGTAATTTTAAGAAAATTTAGAATAACAACCGGAGGCAAGCCGTTAATGATGGAGAATAATTATTGTAACTAACATTTGTGCCTTCTCTAAACCAGTTATATACCATTGTCAGGAACGTTTTACCAAATATTTTTTCGGACTTCATCTGTTTCGCTGATGGCGTTGTGGTTGGTATCGGTACCTAACGATCCACCGGCTGGTAATCAGTTTAGTTATCAACCTGTTGTGGCAGATACAACAGGGGATGATACACTTAAAAAAAGTGGTAGCGGAGCTTCTGTCCGCTGGAGAGATTTTTATCGGAACCGACTGACAGAACCCCGGCCTTCTTCTCCGCTTTATCTGCAGGATCCTGATAATATACGCACGACTATACAGCTGGATTCGATGGGGTCGGTCAATATCTCTGAAGATATACAGACGCAGGATGGCACTCTGAGGTACCGTTTCGGTGAAAGTATGGACCGGTCAGCATTTGATGAAATTCAGCGCAAACGCGCTATGCAAAGCCTGATACGTGAATATTCAGTGCGGCAAAGTGAGCAGCTGGGCGGGAGGGGCTTATTGCCCAAGCTGGATTTGCCTCCTGTGCTGGACCGTTTGTTCGGGAATGGTGAAATTGACTTTAAGCCGAATGGTTTTGTAGCGCTTGACCTGGGCGTCATGCATCAGTTTATTGATAATCCGGCGATTCCGGTACGGCAAAGACGCAATACCAATTTCATTTTTAATGAGCAGATTAACATTAACTTCAATGCGAATCTGGGAGAAAATGTAAAGTTCCTGACCAATTTTGATACCAAATCAAGTTTCAATCTTGATCAGCTGCTGAAACTCAATTATAAAGCACCTGAAGAAAGTGCCTTGAAAGCAGTGCAGCTTGGCAATATTAACTGGACAATCAACAGCCAGCTGATTCCCGGTGCTCAGAATCTTTTCGGTGCCCGGACAGACTTTCAGTTTGGCCGGCTGAGTGCTTCAGTGGTGTTATCTCAGCAGCGGTCCAACAAAGAACGTATTGTTTTGAAAGGGGGGAGCTATGGGAAAGATTTTGAAATAAGGGTAGATAATTATGATGAAAACCGGCATTTCTTCCTGTCACAGCATTTTCGCGATAAGTATGAAAGCTCGCTGAAAAACCTTCCCATGATTACTTCCGGTGCCACTATTACGCGTCTGGAAGTCTATGTGACTAACCGTACCGTATCAACGGGCTCCATGCGTAATATCGTCGGCTTTATGGATATCGCCGAACCCAAACCCTATCGTACTGAAAACCCGGCCTTTCAGCCTGTTCAGGCTAATGAACCTACCGGAAACACGACCAACGGATTATATGCAAAGCTCATTCAGAATGAGGTGTTCCGGCAGGTAGATCAGACCAATCAGGATCTGGCCAGCCGCTATAACCTGGAAAAGGGGGTTGATTATGAGTTGCTGCGGGGAGCAAAGAAACTGCAACAGGATAAAGAATTTAAATTCAATAAAGACCTTGGGTACATTTCGCTCACCACGCCGTTGAGAAACGACGAAGTACTTTCGGTTGCCTATGAATATACCTACAACGGCCGGACCTATAAAGTGGGTGAGCTTACAGAAGATTATCAGAACAGGAGAGATGATGAAGTTATTGTCCTGAAAATGCTGAAATCCTCTACCATCAGGAACAATACGAAACTTCCGATGTGGGATCTGATGATGAAAAACGTTTATTCGTTAGGTACCACACAGATTGAAAAGCAGGGTTTCCAGTTAAGGGTGGTTTACAAGGATGACCTGACCGGAATGGATAACCCGAACCTGCAGGAAAGTACTCTGCAGAATCAGCCGCTGATTCGTGTACTGGGCCTTGACCGCCTCAACCCTTCCAATGATATTCAGTCCGACGGGAATTTTGACTTTGTTGAAGGAGTAACCATTGATACGCAGACGGGCCGGGTATTCTTTACTACGGTCGAGCCGTTTGGCGCCTCTCTTTCCGATAAATTTAGTCCTGCTGAAACACAGTTTAAAGATAAATATGTGTTTGATGCGCTGTATCGCCGTACAATGATTGATGCCCAGCAGATGAATGAAAAAAATAAATTTTATCTGAAAGGTTCGTATCAGTCGGCAGGCGGGCAGGAAATCGAATTGCCTTACGGTGTTTCTGAAGAATCCGTTACCGTTACTTCAGGTGGCGTTGCTTTATCCAGAGGTTCAGATTTTATGGTGGAACCTCAGGCCGGACGGCTGCGTATTCTGAATCAGAGTGTAATGAATTCAGGACGTGAAATTGTCGTTGAGTATGAACGGCCCGACATGTTCCTCAACCAGATCCGGTCATTGTTCGGGACACGCCTTGATTATATGCTTAACCGTCATATTAATTTAGGATTTACTGCCATGCATTACCGTGAGACAACGGCAGGCCGTCTGACGCGCGTTGCCATTGGTAATGAGCCGGCCAGAAACTCGATTATCGGTATGGATATCAATTATAACAAGGAGGCTCCCGGTCTTACCAACTTGCTGGATAAGCTTCCTTTGATTCAGACCAAGGAAATGTCCAATATTCAGTTTAAGGGGGAAGTGGCAAGACTGATGCCGGGTGTGGCGAATATTGTGGGTAACCGGTCGCTGATTGATGATTTTGAAGCAGCCCGGACTATTTATGACATGACCCGGCAGCCTAATCGCTGGCGTCTGGGAAGTACACCAACCGGTTTCCATACCCCTTCTGCTACCAATCCGCTTGAATATGCCTACAAACGGGCAAAAATTGTGGCTTATTCAGTAGATAATATCTTCAGTATGAATCAGCTGGGCGGTGGAAATGTTCAGCGTCCGGACCTGCCTGATTCAGAATTGAACAATTTTTATCAGCGCGTGTTTTACCCTAATGAAATTTTCTCCGGTAAATCAACACCGTTGCTGAATCTGCCGCAATCGATCCTGGATATTGCCTATTATCCCAGCGAGCGTGGGATGTATAATTACAATGTCAACCTTGACCAGAATGGCCGGCTGCGTAATCCGAAAGAGAATTTCGGTGCAATTACCCGTATGATTACTTCCGACAATGACTTTGATAACGCCAATATCGAAAACATTGAATTCTGGATGCTGAATCCTTTTATTACGGATACTGAATTAGGGGTTGTAAAGGATGGATTTGAAAATAAAGTAAATACGACAGGAGGGAAGCTGGTATTCAACCTCGGTGATATTTCAGAAGATGTCATTCCTGATGAAAGATATAACTATGAAAACGGAATGCCTGTCGGCGAGATTATCCATGGGGTAAATGTAGATTCGACGGCGTGGGGCCGGGTGACAAAGCAACAGTTTGTCATCAATGCTTTTACCAATGAAGAAGGGGCGCGGGAAAAGCAGGATATCGGGCTGGACGGATTGAATAATCAGGATGAAAACTACTTTTTTAAAGAGCGTTTTATAGATCGCCTTCCGGCCAATCTTACCCCTGCCGCAAGGGAAAGTATTATAAGTGACCCTTCGGGCGATGATTTTAAATTTTATCTGGATACAGATTTCCCTTCTTCTGCCTCTATTCTTGAACGTTATAAAAACTTTATGGGAATGGAGGGCAACTCGCCGGAAAGCAACCAGAGTACGACCAATTATACCCAATCGTCCAGTAACCTGCCTGACGGGGAAGATCTGAATACCGACAATACCATTAACGATAATGAAGCTTATTTTGAATATGATATTGATCTGAAACCCGGTGGACTGGATATCGGAAAGGGATATATCGTTGACAAAACAACTACTGACGGCCAGGAATGGTACCTTTTCAGGGTTCCGATCAAAGAGTTTAACAGAAAAGTGGGGTCTATTGACGGCTTCAAATCGATCCGCTTTGTCAGAATGTATCTTACTGGGTTTGAACAACCGGTGGTATTGCGTTTTGCCCAGCTGCAAATGGTGGCCCAGCAGTATCGTAAATATACGCTGGATCTGGATGCGCCGGGTTTGCAGGAAGTGCCGGAACCTTATGATGCAAAGTTTACGCTGGGAACGGTTAGTATTGAAGAAAACAGCCAGTCAAACAGCAATCAGGTTAATAAATTTATTTATTCAGTCCCTCCGGGATGGGTACGGGACATTGATTATACCCAAACGCAGACCAATTTCCAGATGAACGAACAGGCGATGAGCATGTGCGTGACCAATCTGCGTAACGGTGATTCACGGGCTGCCTATAAAAATGTCAATCTGGATTTGTTGTTCAGGAAGCGCTTGCGGATGTACATACACATGCATAACGAAAATGATATGGCTGTAAAAGCGGCGGCTTTCATTCGGTTGGGTACTGATGTTACGCAGAATTACTATGAAATTGAGATTAATGACCTGCAGCCCACACCTCCTAATCAGGCGCAACAGGATATTGTATGGCCGGCTCAGAATGAGCTGAATATTGCTTTTGAGGATCTGATTAATGCCAAATCAGCCAGAAACCGCTCTAATAGCGCGCTTACGGTGCCTTTTTCAGTAATGACGGCAGACGGCCGTTATAAAGTGACTGTGGTCGGGAATCCGGATCTGAGTGCCGTAAGGGTGCTGATGATCGGTGCCAGAAATCCGGAAACGGAAGACGAACGGTCGAGTAGTTTCTGTTTATGGGTTAACGAGCTTCACGTAGAAGGTTTTGACCAGACGGCCGGTTCAGCAGCGATAGCCCAGCTGAATATGAAACTGGCGGATATTGCCACTATTATGGCTTCGGCACGTGTGCAGACTTTTGGTTTCGGCGGCGTGCAGACCAAAATCGGTGAACGTTCGCAATCGACGACTACCGAATTCGGAATCGCTTCCAATATTGCCCTGGATAAGTTCTTCCCGCAACAGTGGGGTCTGAGCATTCCTGTATATGTAAATTATGACATCCGGAGAGAGACACCGCATTTCAATCCGCTTGACCCAGACACGCCTTTGGAAACTTCGCTGGATAATCTCATTTCTGCCGAAGAAAGGAATCGTTACAGAAGAATGGTGGAGGATAATACCGTCAGAAGAGGGATTAACCTTACAAACGTGCGTAAAAACAGGGTGGGGAATACTACCAAAATGCATTTTTATGATATCGAAAACTTTGCATTTACCTATGCGTATAGTGATATGAACCGGTCGAATATTCTGACCGAAACGTATGCGCAACGCTTGTTCAAAGGAGGTATTGCCTATGCCTATGCGAAGCAGAGAACTCCCTGGGAACCCTTTAAGAAGTGGCAGACAGCAAGCCGTTACGGAGAGTTTATTAAAGCATTTAACCTGAGTTTGCTGCCGTCTTCCGTATCCGTCAGGGCCGACCTGGACCGGAGTTTTACCAAAACACATCTGCGTAACTCGGATCTGACCACAGATGGAATGGAGCCGTTCTATGAGAAATATTTCTGGTTTAACCGATACTACGACCTCAACTGGAACCTGTCCAGAAGTGTTATTCTGAGCTATAATTCCTTTGCCAATGCCATTATAGATGAACCCTACGGTGACATCAACACAGAGACCAAGCAGGATTCGCTGTGGAGAAATCTCAAATCGTTGGGACGGATGAAAGTGTTTGATCAGAAAATCAGAGCTACTTACCGGTTGCCTTTGGATAAGCTGCCACTGACGGATTGGATGACAGCAGATTACAGCCACACAATAGGGTATAATTTTCAGGCTAATGCATTTGGCATAACGGATTCTGATGATTTGCCTTTTGGTGATATTATCCGGAACAGCCGTGACAGGGGTATCAGTGGCCGGGTGGATTTTGTGGCGCTTTATAACAAACTGAAATATTTACGCTTCGCCAATTCACCTAATGCGCCGCGTAAGAACTTCACCAGAAGCCCCGGTGATATTGAGGATATAGCAGAAAGTCAGTCGGTCGTACTGAAGAACGTTGCCCGGGTGCTTATGACGGTGAGAGGTATTAATGTGACCTATAATGTAATTGAGACTACCGCATTACCGGGTTATCTGCGGACACCGAAATATTTCGGGCTGGATAATATGGGTGCGCCGGGTCTTCCGTTTGTATTAGGGCAGCAGGACCGCAATTTCCAGATCAAAGCGGCTGAGAACGGCTGGCTGACGACCAGCAGGGAAAGTAATCAGCCTTTTGAGCAGACGATCCAGAAACGTTTTACGATGAGCACAACGCTGGAGCCGTTTAAGAATTTCAGAATGCAGATCAACGCGGACTATACCCGTCAGGATGCGTATCAGGAATTTTATAAACCAATGGAAGCAGGAGGCGGCTTTGTAAGCCAGAACCCGTTAAGGAACGGCCAGTTCAGTATGTCCTTCCTTTCTTTCCGGACTGCTTTTGCCAAAATGCCCAGAGACAATTCTTCTGAAACTTTTGATAAATTCAGAGATTACCGGGCGCTCATGGTAGACCGGCTTAACCTGGAAAATGAGCACGGAGGAGAATATAACGAGAACTCTCAGGATGTGCTGATACCGGCGTTTTTTGCGGCGTATTCAGGAAAAGATCCGGCAACGGTAAATATATCGCCGTTCCTTAAATTCCCGATGCCCAACTGGCGCATTGAATACAGCGGTCTCTCACAGCTTGAGGGCTTTAAAAAGCTGTTCAGCGCATTCACTGTAAACCACGACTATAAATCAAACTACAGTGTGGGTAACTTCACTTCGTCGCTGGGATATGAAGCATTGTTTGTGAATCTGGCGGTAATGGGTTATCCGTTATCCGGGCGACTGAACGACTTCGGGCAGTATGTTCCGGTATTTGCGATGTCAACCATTACGATGCAGGAAAAATTCTATCCGGTGGTAGGGGTCAATTTCCGGACACAGAGCCGCATAACCGGCCGTGTAGATTATAACCGTGACAGAACCGTAGCGCTCAATCTTTCCAATGCCCAGGTGGCTGAGCTGTTTAACCAGGATCTGACTGTCAATGTAGGATTTACGAAAAACAATGTACCGGTTCCGTTTAAAATTAACGGAGTAAAGAAGCGT
Source organism: Telluribacter sp. (assembly GCA_040391535.1). Classification (GTDB taxonomy): domain Bacteria; phylum Bacteroidota; class Bacteroidia; order Cytophagales; family Spirosomataceae; genus JBEBXQ01. Next base: position 41,357 of record JBEBXQ010000004.1, read on the forward strand.
TTGAAAAATGACCTGACGATGCAGGTAGGGCTGACATTCAGAGACACCCGTTCTATTCAGCGTAAACTGGACGGAGAGATTATTCCGATTGCGGGTAATATCAATTTCCAGCTGAAACCAACGGTTAATTACGTAGTGAATAACCGGCTGAGCCTGATGTTCTATTTCGATAAAACATTTAACGACCCGTTGGTTTCAAATTCGTTTTACAGGGCTACAACCTCAGGAGGTGTACAGATAAAATTCAATCTGGCTGACTAAATTTCCATTTGGAAAATAGGCATATCCTCCTGTAATTTGTACCCGTCAAATCAAAACCAATTATTATACTTATGGACTTTCCGGTAGATTTAAAATATAGCGAGGATCACGAGTGGATCCGTGTTGCAGGTGATGAAGCTTATATAGGCATTACGGCCCATGCTCAGGATCAGTTAGGTGATATCGTATATCTTGATGTGACCACGGTAGGTGAAACGTTGGGTAAAGGAGAAGTTTTTGGTTCTGTTGAGGCCGTTAAAACGGTTTCGGATCTTTACCTTCCTGTGGGCGGAGAGATACTTGAGCTAAACCCGGCACTGGACAGTGAGCCTGAACTTGTCAATTCAGATCCTTATGGAGAGGGGTGGATTGTTAAAATCAAAATTTCAGATCCTGGTGAGCTCGATGCATTACTGGATGCCGCCGGTTACATATCTTTTATTGGCGCCTGATATTACAAAGCTCCGGAAGGGGCTTTTTTTAATCTTATAAAACTGAATCTGAATCATACTGCATGAAATTATTGTTGCGTTCGGTACGGATATTGGATCCGCAATCAGACCTCCATGGCCAGATTGCGGATATCAGAATTGACAACGGAATCATCACTGGCATTGGCTCTGCATTATCTGACGAAAACGGAGAGGAAGTACTGAACCTGGAAGGTTCTTTTGTTTCAGTAGGCTGGTTTGATATGCGCGTAGCATCACGTGACCCCGGTCTGGAACATAAGGAAGATGTAGATTCGCTGCAAAATGCAGCTGCCAGGGGCGGATTTACAGATATTGCGTTACTGCCTAACTCTGTACCGGCAGTTGATTCAAAGGGAACGCTGGAGTATCTTCTTTCTAAAAGCAGACTGGTGAGCCTGAAACCCATGGCCGCCTTAACCAAAGGTGCTGAAGGCCATGATTTCAGTGAAATGATGGACCTGTTTCACGCCGGAGCGGTTGCTTTTACAGACGGAGAACATCCGGTCTATAATGCCGATATTTTCCTGAAAGCACTGCAGTATCTGCGTCCGCTGAATGCCCTGCTGATCAATAAACCGGAGGACAGGCAACTGGCTCTGTTCGGGCAAATGCATGAAGGAACCACCAGTACCTTACTAGGTATGAAAGGAATTCCTTCGCTGGCTGAAGAAATTATGATCGCCCGTGATCTGAAACTGCTTGAATACGCGCTTTCAGATATGGAATTTGATCCGAAAAGCCCGTTACTTCATTTTTCTTTGATTTCTACCAGAGAAGGGGTGGAGCTGATCAGGAAAGCAAAAGCCGGCGGATGGCCGGTTTCCTGTGATGTCGCTGTGCATCAGCTTGCATTTGAAGATACCGACCTGATGGATTTTGATACCAATCTGAAGGTCAGTCCGCCGTTCAGGTCAGCCGGGGACCGTCAGGCGCTTCTGGAAGGACTTGCTGACGGAACGATTGATGTCATCGTGTCTGACCATAATCCGCAGGATGAGGAATGCAAGAATCTGGAATTTGATATGGCAGAGTCCGGAGTTTCCGCTATTGAAACCGTGTTCCCGGTGGCATTGCAATACAGTAATCTATCTGTAGAAAAGATTGTGGAATTGCTGACGGTGGTTCCCCGCAGGATATTGCGCCAGCCGATACCGCAGATAGTGACAGGAGTACCGGCAAAACTCACCCTTTTCAATCCTGAAGAAAAATGGACTTTTGAAAAGTCAGCCTCAAAAGCACTGAATAATCCTTTTCTGGGCAAAGAACTGAAAGGAAAAGTAAAAGGAATTATCAATCATCAGCATTACCGGATATTTTAACCTGATATTACCGGTGGCTCATCAACCTGTACATGAATACTGTTTTTCGTTTCTTTAATCTGCCTTTACTGAAAATTCCGCTATTGTTCGGACTGATTTCCGGCTTACTGGCATTTGGCTATTTTCTGGCGTTATACTTTATGGACATTATCCCTCTGGGAAATAATAAAGTACTGGATTTTGGCTTTTTTGTTATTCTGAATGCCGTTTGCTGCTGGTATTATCGTAAGGAAGTAGGAAAAGGGGTGATGCATTTATGGGAAGGAATTACCATTGGTTATGTCATCAATACTTTTGGTGCCCTGGTATTGGGTTGGATCATCTGTTTTTTTGTTACTTTTATTGATCCGTCGGTACTGACAGACTATATAACCGAAATGCAGCATCTGCTCACATCAACCAAAGGCGATATGATGAAAGAGATGAAAATGTCTGAAGCAGACTATCAGAAGTTATATAATGAGGTATCACAAACCAAACCGGTAGACCTGATTATGGATGAGCTGGGTAAGAAAACAATTATGGGGGTTTTGCCTGTTCTTGCCATTGCTCTTATTTTCAGAAAAAGACCGGCTCAGATAGAGTGAACATTCAATCCTTTAACCTATTCTTATAAATAATATGGAAGAAAAAGTATCTACCGCACGTATCGCTCTGAAGTATGGTATTATTCTCGGAGTGGCAAGCCTTGTTTTTTATACCATACTTTATGTGACAGGTTTGTTCCTTAACCCGGTAGTTACCAGTCTGGGTTATATAATCCTGATAGCAGGGATTTATCTGGCCATGAAAGAATTCCGTGAGCAGAATAACGGTTTTATGTCGTATGGTGAAGGACTGGGTATAGGTACGCTTACTTCCGGTGTTGCCGCCATTATCACCATCACCTTTGACCTGGTTTATAAAAAATTCATTGATACGACTATTAACCAGCAGATTCAGGATGTAACCCGGGAAAAATTCGAAGCGCAGGGAATGGATGATGCACAGATTGATGGCGTGATTGAAATGATGGATAAAATGTCATCACCCGGGATTGTGTTTTTTACGGGTATTATCGCTACTATAGCAGTGGGCTTTGTGATCAGCCTTATTGTCGCGGCAATCCTGAAAAAGAGTAAGCCGGTGTTTGAGTAAAAAAAATTAAGTGTTCGGGGAAAGTTGCATAGTATTCTTACCATTTTTCTGAAAGAACTGAGTTTGTTTTTCAGCTCACTCATTGCCTATATCGTTATGGGGGTTTTTGTGGTGGCTATCGGGCTGATTGTATGGGTTTTTCCTGATACGAACGTGCTGGATTACGGATATGCCGATCTGGGGGTGTTTTTTAACCTGGCACCCTATGTCCTGCTGTTCCTTGTTCCGGCCATTACCATGCGGTCCATAGCGGAGGAAAGCAAAAACGGAACCCTGGAATTATTGCTCACCAAGCCTGTCAGCGATAAATCCTTGGTAGCAGGGAAGTTTCTGGCCAACTGGTTTCTGGTGGGGCTTACGCTGACGCTTACTTTCATATTTGTTTACAGTGTTTATGCGCTGGGAAATCCGGTAGGGAATGTAGACCTGGCTGCTGTTACAGGCTCCTATACCGGGTTGTTCCTTCTTGCGGCAGTGCTGGTTGCAATGGGGCTCTGGGCATCCTCCCTGAATGATAACCAAATTGTGGCTTTTGTCATCGGTGTATTTCTGGGATTTGTGTTTTATGTGGGCTTCTCATCCGTATCCATGCTGCTTGGCAGTAGTATCGTCGCTTCTTTCTTTTCCTGGATAGCCCTGGACGAACAGTACAGAGCGCTTGGAAAAGGATTGCTTGATACCCGCAATGTTATTTTTATGCTTTCGCTCGCCGTATTTTTCCTTGGACTTACTTATCTCCGGATCGGACAGCTCAGGAAGTAATCTGAACCGTTGTGAAATTTCAGTTGCGATCGTGTATATTAGTGCCTGAATATAATTTATCCTATTAATAATTTCTCAAAATTTATGAAACTGAAACAAATTGCCTTGGCAGGGATGATGTTTGCCGCCAGTGGTTTGTCACTGTTTGCGCAGAATATGCCTGAAGATAAGGCAGGCTGGAAGCTGGGTGCGCAATCTTATACTTTCCGCTTATTTACCTTTGCCGAAGCTCTGGAAAAAATTGACAGCTGCGGGATGAAGTACGTGGAAGCATTTCCCGGACAGAAAATCGGTGGTGGCATTGATGGAACCATGGATTTTAAAATGGATAAAGCAAAACAGGATGAAATTAAAAAGCTGCTGGCATCCAAAAGTATTACACTTACAACTTTTGGGGTGGTAAATGCTAAAACTGAAGCGGAGTGGGGGCAACTGTTTGAATTTGCCAAAGCAATGGGTATTACAAATATTAATACCGAACCCGATCCTGCACAGCTATCCTATATTATACCGATGGCAGAAAAATATAAGATCAAAATTGCGTTGCATAACCATCCCAAGCCTTCGCGTTACTGGCATCCTGATACTGTGTTGAAATATGCCGGAAACAGTGCTTTCGTGGGAGCTTGTGCTGACATTGGCCACTGGGTACGTTCAGGGCTGGATCCGGTTGAGCAGATGAAAAAGCTGAATGGACGGATTCTGGGAATGCACTTTAAAGATGTTGTTCAGGATGCGCCGGGTGAGAAATTCCATGATGTGATCTGGGGAAATGGTAAAAGTAATGTGAACGGTGTGATTGCTGAAATGAAAAGACAAAACTTCAAAGGCCCTATTTCAGTGGAATATGAGTACAACTGGGAGCACAGCGCGCCGGAAGTTGCCAAAAGCGTGCAGTATTTCCGTTCTGCCTATAAAACGGTAAAAAAAGGAAAATAACGCATATCCGGTTTTCCGGCTTGTAAAATATAAAGGGAAGCATTCTGTGATGAACGCTTCCCTTTTCTGTAATCTGGCAAGTAAATGAGTCGTGCTCCTCAGCATCCTGCATACGACTCTGCAAATATTCCGTTCAGGGCCACAATGGTATTAATAGCAATACGCTGTCCGCTTTCCAGCATTACCTCCCCGTCCTCTATCGATTGAATATGCCCTCCGGCTCTCTCAAGGCCATTGATGTCCATTAACATTTCTGCTGTCCGGTTTTCTTCTTTGCAAAGCATAAGCATTTCAAGAAAGCTGTCTTTCGGATCTAAAGTGATTCTGCAATCCATATATTCTGAATTTTATCTGTCCTGTATACTGAAGACAAATCATTTAATCGCTTGGTTTACTAAAACAGATATTACTGATCTTTATCAGAATGAATAACCTACTCCGACTCTTATGCCGGAATTAATAATACTTTGGCGGGTACCTCTTTCTTTCTGAAAGGGGACAAAAGCATGTCTTTCCAGAAACGGATTGATAAAAACAGCCAGTTTCTGATGGGTATACCGGGCACCCAGACCTAATCCGAAACCAATACCGGATTGCTTATCGATTGAGTTTTTTTGTTTGTCAAATTCGGCATCCACCAGTAAACCTCCGTTTACGAATAAGTATTTCATAAAGGTAAGGTTTGCATAAACCGGTATACTGATCATGCTGACGGTCTGTCGGGCATAAACTTCAGGTAACGGTAAGGGACTGACTCTGGCGTCAAACTGATAGCGGGCAAATTCAAGCCCCGTTTCCAGTCCGATCATCCTGCTTCCTTTAATAATATGACGTACACCAAATGAGTGAGAGGTAGCAGCTTTATAGCTTCCACCTCCTTCAAGTCGTTTATGATAAAGGGGGGTAGAGCCTGAAATAGAATATGTAGCAAAAAGCGTATGATTTTGCTGTGCATTCACGTAATCATGAGCTGTAAGCAGGAACGTTAAGAAGAATAGATATCTCATAAGGATAGAAAAATTTGCTGATGTAAAAATATACTGTCGGTTCTGAATCTGAATATTAAATTTAAATAATTTCGGTTTCCGCAATAAGTCTGGCAGTAATCAGTATAGATCCTTGTGATTTTAACTTTAAATCATGTTGGAATAAGAGAGTTTACTGCTTTATCACAACAACACTACCGGGCAAAGTTAATGTCAGAATGAATAGCCAATGCCCATTTTTACACCGGGATTAAACAGGCTTTGCCGCACCTCTTCGTACCTCTTCCTTGTTAGTGGGATAAATCCATGCCTTTCGGCCGAAGGGTTAACAAAAACCGAAATATTCCGGTAACTATATCTTGCTCCCGGACCCAAACCAAATCCAATACCTGTCTGTCTGTCAAAGAAAGCATTTTCCCCTTTGATTTCTGCGTCAAAAAGTAAACCTCCGTTCACAAACAGGTATTCTAGAAAAGTTATATTGGCATAGACCGGCACATTTATTATATGAACCTGTGATTCTATGGGAAATCTTAGCGTTCGGAAGTGCAGACGGGCCAGTTCCAGCCCGGTTTCCAACGCTATCGCTTTTCCTCCTTTTACTATATAGCGTAATCCGAACGAATGAGATGTTAATGGTCTGTAGCTCCTGCCACTGTTAAGCTGTTTGTGATAAAACGGTTCAGGAGTGGAAATTGAATAGGTGGCAAAAAGACTTCTTTTCGGTTGAGCATTAACATATTGCGGAACTGTAAACAGAAAGGTGAAAAGGAACACATATTTCATATACACAGGGAAAATAGCTGATACGGAATGAACGGTCAGGTGGATTCTGGGATATTAAATATAGGAAACTTTCCAATTCAGATACTAAGCCGGGCTGTAAAACCTGTATATGCTCTCCTGATCTTAGCTTTTAGTCTTTTCGGAATACGGTAACTGGAAACATTCGTGAGCATGACACCGAAAAGGATAATAAACAGTGCAAGAATCTGTAAACTGCTTACGGATTCATTCAGAAAAAAGCTGCCCAGCAATACGGCAATCACCGGATTGACGAATGTATGGGTACTGACAATGGCCGGAGGCAGATTGGCGATCAGCCAGATATAACAAAGGTATGTAATCAGAGAACCGAAAATGATAAGATAAGCCAGTGCCCATACCGAAACAGTTTTAACTGCTGCAGGATCAAACCGTTGCCATTCACCACTTACTGTAGCTGTGAGCAAACAAAAAATACCCGAACTGGCCAGTTGAAGTGAAACGTTCATTTGTACAGAGCTTCCGGATGTATTGTGATTGCGTGCATACAAAGCACCGATTACCCAGAACAAGGCACCGCTCAGTAACACAATCACGGCAATGGTATGCATGGGAGAAGCAGCTGAAGCACTGCTTCCGTTTTCTGATCCCAGGAATAATGCCAGTCCTGCAAACCCGGCGATCAGGCCCAGAACAATGAGTTTATTGGTGAAATAGTACCGCCATTTAGGGCGATCCATCAAAAGAAAAATGAAAGGCTCTACTGCTACCAGGGTGGCTGCCTCCTTGGTGTCAAGGTATTGCTGGCTCCACACCAGTAATCCGGTGCTGATCCCCAGAATCAGGATTCCGCTGATTGCATTGGTTTTGATCACAGACCATTGAGGGAAGGTCTCTCCACGGGACATCAGCCAGGTAAACAGCAAAATACCGGCCATTGAAAAACGGATCCCTGACATCATAAACGGAGAGAAACTTTCCAGACCCAGGCTGGTTGCCATATAGGTAGATCCCCAGACTACATATACACAAACAAATGCCAGCAGTGTAATTACTTTTTTTCTGTTCATGACTAAGTGGTATTAAAACAAAAAAACCTTTCTGAATAAGAAAGGCCGTTGAATTGTATTATATAGGTACACCGGCCTTCAACCATTACGGACGTTTTTATAATTGACAATATGTAACAGGTGAAGGCGTTGCATTATTTACGTGATTTTTTCTGTTCCCTTTTTCGCAAATGTATTGAATGTTTTTAATTTTCCGGCAATAATCATTGTGAACATTTTTTTAAGATTTTTCATTGAATAAATTAATTCTGGTATTCTTTGTTATGGTAGTACAACCAATTGATATCAGGTATATTTGGCAATATAATTGTTGGTTTTTTATTGTATTTTCAAATAGTCATTTAATTGTATTAAATAATGATTGTTGAAACCAGAAACGGATTTCTTGAAGGGGAGTATAAAGAGGGTCTTTATTCATTCAAAGGGATTCCGTACGCAAGTCCTCCCTTAGGAGATAAAAGATTTTCGGCCCCGGAACCGGTTGAGTCGTGGGGAGGGGTAAGGTCGGCCAGGCATTGCGGATCCGTGTGCCCGCAGATCAGTAAAATCATGATTCAGGGAGAAACGGAAAATGAAGATTGTCTTTACCTGAATGTAATGACACCCGCTGCCGACAATGGAAAAAGAGCTGTGATGATATGGATTCACGGCGGAATTTTTGCGTTGGGGTCAGGTTCGTCCAGAGTTTATCGCGGAAATGATTTTGTGCGTAAGGAAAACATTGTCTTTGTCACACTGAATTACAGGTTGGGCCCGCTTGGCTTCCTGTGTTTTGATGACCTGAAAGGGCATGAACCGGGTTTTGATGATAACCTGGGAATCAGGGACCAGGTGGCCGCCATAGAGTGGGTTCGTGAAAACATAGCTGCTTTTGGCGGTGATCCTGACAATATTACCCTTTGGGGGCAGTCGGCCGGGGCTACCTCGGTGCTTACCTTACTTACTTTGCCGTCTTTACAGGGGAAAATCAAAGGTGCTATTGCGCAAAGTCCATCGCACCACTCCTTATGGAGCAGGGAAGAAGCGATCTGGAACACCCGGCGCTTTCTGGCAAAACTGGGCGTAGACGAACACGATCTGACCCCACTGAAAACCATGCCTGTCCATAAGATTATCCGCGTAGCAAAGCTATTGTTCAGAAAAGGAGAGCCGCTTGCCACACGATCTTTCGTTCCTGCATTCGGAACTCCTTTTGTACCGTTAAGTATTGAAAGGTATTTTGAAACATCGCAGGCACCACCTTTATTAACCGGTTTTACGGATCGGGAGTCCACTTTGTTTACGACAAAAAGAATAGGGCTCATGACACTGGAAAAAGAGGCCTATGAGAAAATACTTATTCAAATGCATCCGGAAACCAGAGAAAAAATACTTGGGGAGTATGAACAGCTGAATAGCCAGAGAAAAATTGAAGAGATGATTACAGATGTGGTATGGCATATCCCTACCATTCAGCTGGCAGAGCAGATCGGGAAAAAATCCGATGTGTGGATGTATAATATCAGCTGGACTTCCCGTCTGATGCGATGGATGGGAATAGGGCCTTTTCATGGAATTGACCTGTTACTGCATTTTAATATGCTTTCCAACCGATTATTGCTTTCATTGTTACACGGGCTTCATCTGAATTCATCAAAAAGGCTGGGAAAACGGATGAGAAAGCATTGGGGCAATTTTGCAAGAAAACAAAACCCCAACGGAGAAGGGCTAACCGAATGGCTCGCGTATCAGGCTGATGAAAAACGTCAGGTACTGAATTTTAATAACAGCATTTCCCTTTTAACAGACCCGTATCAGAAAAAACGCATATTGTGGAAAAGCATTAATCCCCGGATGGTGCTGGAAGGAATGCAGAAAGAAGAGGAGAACAGAGCCCGGAAGGTGCTTAAAACGGAATAAACAAACTAATGGTTACATTCCGGCCTTGTTCCGGAAGGTTAAGTAACCGGTAGCGGCTCAGATGGTTCATATACCTGGTGTCCAGCAGGTTCTGACCTGTCACGGAAAGCGTAGCCTCAAACCCACCCAGTTTCAGCTGTGCACCGGCTGTAGCTCCCCACAGGTGATACCCTGGCGTTACACGTTCATTACGGTCGGTGCGGTTCTGAGCTGTTGTCCATTTATAATTGATTCCCACATTAGGCTTGATTTTATCACCTTTAAACTGATATAAAACCTCCGTAAAAACAGAAGGGGCAGGAGTAAAGGGCAGGGGAAGACGGGTATCCAGGTTGTAATTCCGTACGTATTCCAGTGAACTTTTCAGGTGAATGGCTTTGACCGGGTGATACTCAATGGTGAGTTCTCCGCCGGTATAAAAAGCATTGTGCTGGCGATACTGGTAAATTTGCCCTCCTTCAGGAAAAGCATCCGGATCCAGTGCATTCGAAAAGTATTGGGTAGGAGCCAGATAAATGAAATTATGATAATAGGAAACAAACGGAGTAAGAATTACTACAAACTGATTTTGCTGATACACCAGACTGAGATCAGCCTGTATTCCTCTTTCAGAAGTGAGTGTGCTGTCTCCCAGCTCATGACGAAAGGTACCATGATGGATACCGTTCATTGATAATTCGGCAGCAGTCGGCACACGGAAACTGGTACCCAGATTGACTTTAGCATTGAAGGATCTGGAAGGGTAATAGGATAAACCCAGGGCACCGGATACATTGTAAAACGATTTCCGGATTTCCGGATTCCGGGTATAGTAGCGGGTAATCGTATTTTCGTCGGCATAAATCGGTTCAGTGGATTTTTCAATATTCCGGGAAGCATAATCAAACCTCACACCTCCGTTCAGCGTAAACTGATCATCCCAGCTGAATTCTTCGCTCAGAAAGCCACCCAGTGAAAAGCTGCGGAAGTCGGGCAGGAGATATTCAAACCCTTTTCTTTTGTTCACCTGATACTCTCCCTGAATACCGAAAATACGGGAATGCGACTCAGAATCATGCTGAAAATAGCGGGAATTCAGGGAGAAAGTCTGCAAAGTAAGGCCATGAGCAATTGTACCCGCCACCTGAGGTCCCTTGCCGTGCGCGTGCGGATTTGAATTTTCCTGCCTGTAATTATGCTGGTAGCCGATATCGGTTTCCATCCAGTTTTTGCCGATCAGCAGGTTCGTATTGGAAATGATTTTCAGGTGATTAATTGTTTGGGAGGGGAGGTCAATATTTCTGTTGTTCCCGTCGGGTGTGAGCTGGTACGATCTCGGCACCCCTACGGCCCCTGCAAATAATCCTGCATTCTGGTGAAAATTGCTCAATGTCACTGTACTGAACCCCCAGTTTTTCTTTACCCCGGCCATCACAGAAACACTTTTTTCTTTTCCGGCTGTGTTTTTGAGCCGGTTGTTGTATAAGGTCAGTTTGTAGGAGTTATAGGTGAAATCTCCCGCCGGAACGCGGTAATCACCAAATTCCTGTGCTGAAACCCTCGCCCTGAACAGCCAGTCCTGCCGGCTCCCTTCCACCATAGCAGAAGCTCCGAAAAGATGATTGTTGGATTTGTAAATGCTTTGAAATTCACCCGAAATGCTACTATCCCGTGGTAACGGAGGTGGTGTGATGTTGATGACTCCACCCAACCCGTCTGAGCCGTACAGCAACGCACCGGGGCCTTTAATAATCTCGACTCTGCCCGGATCAAACATGTCAATTTCAAGTCCGTGATCTGTGCCCCACTGCTGTCCTTCCTGCTTGATACCTCTGTCATTAACAATGACCCGGTTAAAGGCCATCCCCCGGATGACCGGCTTGGCGATACCCACACCCGTGTTAATGGCGTTAATGCCTGGCAGGTCTTCCAGTGAATTGACAAAAGTTCCTTTTCTGTTTTTACGGAGAAAGTCAGCATCCAGCACCTCTACTGCCAGTGTCTGATTTTTTGCCCCCGTTTTATATTGCCGGGCTTCTACAACTACTTCATAAAGTTCAATGGAAGTAGGCTGCATCTGAAATGTCCTGGCTGTTTCAGTGCTTACCACCTGAATAATTTCAGTGATGGCTGAATAACCTACATAGGAAATATGGAGATGGTAATTCGCCGGTTTCAGATTAGCGAAAGAAAACTGCCCGTTTTCATCAGTCAGCATTTCTTTATGAAGTTCATGAAGGCTGACCGTAGCACCGGCCAAAGGCTGCCCGGTAGCCTGATCGGTTACGAATCCCCGTAGAATATGCTGCGTGTGTCCCTGGAAAGTAGATAAAATCAGAAAATACAATAAAAACGGAAGTAGGGTTTTCATTAAGTTGTTTTTGCTACGAAATGCTGCAAAGGTAATGATAAATGCATCAATGTTGCAAATTGCTTAAGTGCTCAGATTTAATGTTCAGTATTTTTTCTGTTATTTCCGCAAAAAAATTCCCGTAGATGTTATATTTGAATAATAACCAAACGATAAGTGAGGGTGTTTTCACACGCATTTCTCTGTTCCTTATATGTATAAAAAAGCTGCCAGATACGCGGTAATCACAATGGGATTGGCTTTCACGGTTCTGGTTTTACTGGCTGCAATGATTTATCTGAACAGAAATAAAATCAACCGGACTGTCGAGCAGGCCATTAATGAACATATTCAGGGAGCATTTACTTTTGACGGAGTCTCGTTTATGCCATTTTACAAAGGCATAGGAGTGACTTTCGTGTTCAGAGAGGTGGAAGTCCTGGACAGTGTATTGCTTCAGCCTGTTGTACAGGTAAAACGACTGGGAGTGAGAGTGTCGCCTTCTGCTTTGTGGAACGAAAAACGGCTGAAAGTAACGGCTGTCATGTTTGAAGATGGCATGCTGTCAATGGTGAAAAACCGCCAGGGATATGGCAATCTCCGTACATTCAGAAAGAATAACAGAAAGGACGGAAACCGCGAAAATCATGAGGTTATATTTCCGGGTATACGAAGCAAGGTGATGTTTGAAGATATGCAGGTGACTTTTTATGACTCTGTAAAAAATAAATCATACGGAGGTGTTTTAAAAAAGGCCGATGCGGATATTCAGTATAGTAATAATGTGCTGAAATGTCAGTTAAACGGGCATGTATTCTATGAAGGACTGGTCTTTAACCAGGAGAAAGGGGCTTTTCTGCACCATAAAGACACGCAGACAACCCTTGATTTTTTTTATCAGTTTGCTGAAAAGAAAATAGTGCTGCAAAACGGGACTATTGTCCTGGGAGAACGTTATCCGGTAGCACTGGAAGGTGAAATTCAACTGGCAGATACATTGGCTGGTGTGGCGGGAAGCTATCGTTTTGAATTTACAGCCGACAACATCCCGGCAGGAATCGGCCTGAGCCATCTGACCAAAGCGCTGGAAGAGAAAATTTCCGGTTTCAACATATTGCCTGAATTAGACTCCCGGGTTCTGATTGAAGGTAAATTTAATGAAGCCAATCCGTTGGTAGAGGTACATTTTGTGACGGATACATTTCAGTATGCTATCAGAAATGTTGCCCTTAACCGCCTTAGGGCAACGGGGTTTTATTCTTCGCAATATGATAAGAAATCAGCACCTTCCGATTCTAATTCGGCGATTATCTGCTCACGCATTGATGGCTCATTTGAGGAATTTCCGGTCAGGGGAGACCTTAAAATTATTAACCTGAAGCAACCTGAAGCCTGGGTTAACTATGATCTGAAGGCTTCAATGTATGAAATCAATAAAATGCTGGATCCCCGGGTCTACCGGATTAAAGAAGGGGATGTGAGACTGATCGGTAATTACAGGGGAAATCTGAAACCTTTGTTTGACGTAAAAGAGGATGCGTTTACGGGGAAAATAGCCGGACAACTGACAGTAAGAAATATTTCAGGGGATTTCATTCCGCGAAAAGTAGAAATCAGGCATCTGAATGCAGATGTGAGATTTGATGAAAAAATGCTGAGCATCCACAGAATGTCGTTTCAGGAAGCCGAAGTGCATAATCTTCTGAAGGTTACAGGACAGGCTGAAGGTTTGATGGCAAGTTTAATGGGGAGTGAAAAGCCGATTCAGGCGCAGGTCGATATACAGATTGACGACTGGAAACTGAAGTGGCTGGAAGAACTTACTGCCCAGACTTCGGGAGAACACAAGGCTGTTCAGGGGCCAAATCCTTACAAGTTATCGGAGTGGATTGACAGAAGTATCGGAAAGCTGGAACTGAAAACCCAGCTGAATGCCGGAAAAGTAACTTATAAAAAATTCGTTGCGGAAGAGCTGAAAGGGCAAATGCTGATTGCTCACGATAAAATTGATCTTGAATATTTATCGCTGAAAGCATTTGACGGAACCCTGTCGGTCAGCGGACAACTCAGCGGACTGGATATGGACCAGAGTGCCCGTTTTGACATTAAGGGCAATGTTAAAGATGCTGATGTAAAGAAGGTGTTTTATTCCCTGGGCAACTTCGGACAGGAAACGTTAACGGATAAGAATATTGAAGGATTACTGCAGGCAGATTTCAGGCTGGCTTCTGAACTCAACCCCGACGCGTCTATTGTTTTTCCAAGTGTGGAGGGTTTTCTCTGGTTTGATCTCTCTAACGGAAAAATCAAAAACTTTGAGCCGTTCCTGAAAATTAAAAGACTTGCCTTTAAAAACCGTGACCTTGAAGATGTACAATTTGAGCCCATCCGCTCCAGGGTGGAATTCAAAGGGAAAGAGATTCTGGTGGATCAGCTGGGGATCACTTCCAATGTACTTGATTTTTCAATTGACGGTATCTATAGTTTTGGTGATAAGACCAACCTTTCTATCCGGATACCGGTCAGTAATTTCCGGAATGACCGTTCACTCGCTAATCAACGCCGAAAAGGGAGTGAAAAGGCTATTTTTTTAAAAGCAATTGAACAGAACGGGAATGTTAATATTATGCTGGACGGTAAAAAGAGCCTTCAGTGAACGGAAGAGACGCAGCCTTCTGATTTGTAATTTAGAAAGATCATAAATTAATGCAGCTTGTAAAAATAAATATATAAAACCGGGTCGGGCAGGAAGGGAAGATTTAACAAAAAAATAATATAGTTCAATTTGATTGTTTAGAATATGATTGAATGCAGTTTTCTGTGAAGATGGAAATATTGCAATTTTCAGATCTCTGCCAGATGCCATTATAAAAGTTGTCTGATTATAAATTTTGCATTTATTTTGTTTGAAAGTTGTAGTAAAATTTGAATGATGTTCATTTTAATTAATCACAAAAACTAATCACTGATTATGAAAAAGGGTTTACTTTTAAAAGTAATTTCCATGTTTCTTTTTTCATTTATGTTACTGAGCGGTGCTTCGTATGCTCAGGTAACCACTTCGTCAATCAACGGACTTATTACAGATGAAAAAGGGGAGGTTCTGCCGGGTGCGACGGTGCTTGCTGTACACATACCTTCAGGAACGGAGTATGGTACCGTTTCTACAGAATCCGGTCGTTATGTATTTCCTAACGTTCGTGTTGGGGGGCCGTACAGGATTACAGTAACGTACATTGGATATGCTGATAATGTGAAAGATGGCATCCTGGCCGAATTGGGCAGCCCTACCATTGTCAATATGCAGCTATCAGATGAAGGGACGCAGCTGGCTGAAATAACCATTACGGCTTCGCCGGGGAGTGCTTTCGCAGGACAAAGAACAGGTGCGGCCACCTCTGTAAGTGCCGAACAGATCAGAACAATGCCTACCGTTACACGTAGTATTACAGATTTTACCCGTCTTACTCCGCAGGCAAACGGCAATAGTTTCGGAGGAAGAGACGGCCGCTACAATAACTTTCAGGTAGATGGTGCAAATTTTAACAACGGGTTTGGTCTGAATGACAATCCGCTTCCGGGCGGTGGTGGTCTGTCGCTGGACGCTATTGAGGAAATTCAGGTAAACTTAGCTCCTTTTGACGTTCGTCAGAGTGGCTTCTCAGGAGCCGGGATTAACGCTGTTACCCGTAGTGGAACCAACGAATTCAAAGGCTCAGTGTATGGTTATTTTGGCAGTGATAACTTTCAGGGTGATAAAGTTCACGGAAACAGGGTTGTCAAAGCAGAGTCAAAAACCGAAACCCTCGGGTTTCGTCTGGGTGGACCGATCATCAAAAATAAGCTGTTCTTTTTTGCCAATTATGAAAGAATAAAAAGTGAAGGAGCCAGCACAGGTGCTGTGAACCTTTGGAAAGCAACCGATCAGGTAAATGAGAACGGAGATGGCGTTTCAAATCAGGATCAGTATGTAACGCGTGTAAAGCGCTCTGACCTTGAAGCCGTAAGAAACCACCTCAGAAACCAGTGGGGCTATGATCCGGGTGAATATGAAGGGTATGCCAATGATAACAGCGAAGTTACCAATTCGTTCCTGGCCCGCATTGACTGGAACATCAACCGTAAAAACCGCCTTGCAGTGCGTTTTAACCAGGTAGAAAGCTCATCTCCGTCATTAACAAACGGAAATTCAGGCGCTTATCCCAGGACTCCTACAGCCTATGCACGTACCGGAACCATTAATTCTATCTCGTTCGGAAACTCAATGTATTTCAGTAAAAACATTGTACGTTCAATAACAGCCGAATTAAACAGTGATATTACACCTCAGCTTTCCAATCAGTTCCTGGCTACCTATAGCCGGATTCAGACAACCAGGACTTCTCCAAGTACCGAATTCCCGATGATTGACATAGGATATGCAGGAGATAATCTTCGGGGAAGCTCCAATTATCAGAATTACATTACAGCTGGATATGAGCTGTTTACGTATGGTAATGACGTGCTGAATGACAATATGACCTTTACTAATAACCTCACGTATATTACCGGAAAACATACACTGATAGGAGGTATCAGTTTTGAGACACAGAAATTCGGTAACCAGTACCTGAGAAACGGAACTTCGTATTACCGTTATGCGTCCGTAGAGGAATTCCTGCTGACCGGTACTTCGGCGGAGGTGGCTCCGCTGCAGTTTGCTCTGACTTATCCTTATGAAGGACAGGATACATATGCCCCGATCCGTTACGGCCTGCCTTCTGTTTATATTCAGGATAAATTCGACGTGAATGAAAAACTGACCATTACTGCCGGTATCAGGGCAGAAATGCCGGTTTTTATGAATGACCTTACAGCCAATACGGCTGTAGACGCACTGCAGCTGTTGGATGTAAATGGTAATGCCCGTACTTATAATACAGGTTCATGGCCCAAAACCAGGGTAATGCTTTCTCCTCGTGTAGGGGTAAGATGGGATGTGAAAGGCGATAAATCGCTGGTTGTTCGTGGAGGAACCGGAATTTTTGCAGGTCGTGTACCTTTTGTGTGGCTTACCAACATGCCGTCTAACCTGGGGGTAATTCAGAATACCATTGAACCGGGTAGCTATGAAGCTTCTGCCGGATGGATTAACGATATCCGCTTTAATCCTGACAAATATCACTGGTTGAACAATACGCCTGAAAGTGCTAAGGATGTATTCATCAAAAATCCTAAAGCCGGACTTCCGGGAACCATTGCTTTGATAGACGAAGATTTCAAAATGCCGCAAATCTGGAGAACAAGTATAGGCGGGGACTATGATTTGCCGGGTACGCCGTTTACATTGACCGCAGATGTGATTTATACAAAAGATCTTCAGGCCGTTTATCAGTTTGGAGCCAACCGCAAAGCAGCCACGTTAACAATGGATTATTCCGGAGATAACCGGGAGTTCTATCCTGACAGGGCTTCCTATACTTTTAATGACCAGATCGGTGCCAACTCTGTAAGTGTATTAAGCAATACAAATAAAGGTAGCTCTGTAAATGCGACTGTAGGTATAAAAATGGCTCCTAAAAAAGGATTCTACGGATCACTTTTTTATTCTCATACTACGGCGAAAACCACAACAGATAACCTCGGATCCAATGCTTCTTCTGCATGGGGTGCAACAGCCAATATCAATAATCCGAATGATCTTTCGCTTTATTCTTCCATTGATGCACTGCCTAACAGGGTGGTAGGTGCACTTTCCTACCGTATTGGCGGCGAAGGAAAACTGGCGACAACTTTTTCGCTGTATTATAACGGTTCCAACAGAGGTCGCTTCTCTTATTCGTATAATGGTGATATTAACGGTGATGCGATTAATGCCGACCTGCTGTATGTGCCACAAAGTGCTTCCGAAATTAACTTCCAGGATCTGAGCACCGGTGGAGTAACTTTTTCAGCCGAAGATCAGAGAAAAGCATTTGAGTCTTATATTACCGAAAACAAATTCCTTTCTTCTATGAAAGGTGGTTATGCCGACAGAAACGGAGGATTACTACCCTGGCTGAATCGCTTTGACTTTAAATTCCTGCATGATATTTATGTAGATAAAAGCAATAAGCATTCTCTTCAGCTGAGTATTGATGTGATCAACGCAGGTAACCTGATCAATTCAGCGTGGGGTGTTCAGAAGCAGCTTGTAGCCGGCGCCAACACGCCACTGAGACTGGCTAAAGTAACTGCTGACGGTGTACCTACGTTTACGATGAATGCAGTGCAGATTGACGGAAAGACGGTATTGCCGACAGCTTCCAATATGTTCCGTGATATCACTTCAACCTCCACAACCTGGAGTTTGCTGGCTGGCGTTCGCTATACTTTCTAGAGAAAAGGCAGTGATCGTAAATGAGGCAGCCTGTAAGTGTCTCCCAAAAACGGTCTTGAATTAATTACTGTATATGAGCCCGGTATTCATCGGGCTCATATCTTTTCAGATCAATTCGTTATTGCAATATACAGTATGTGCTTCTGCAGGCCTGCTAAACTTTAGCTCTTTCAAAATACCTTTACAGCGAACCGGTTCTTTTGAAGCTTCAAACTTTGTGATGAATTTCTACTTTCATTTCAAACCACACTTTTACTCATTATTCTTAATACAACATTGCTTACTATTGGAAAATAGCACTAGTTCTAGGCTTTTTTGGATGTTATGTTCTCCCTGTTTCTATGTTAATTTCACCACTTCGAGGTTATTTTAAGTCTGAAAGGCTGACAGCATTATATAGAAAAACGGGAGATCCGCTAACTTAATTGCTACGCCGTGATAGAACTCTAAACCCGAACGGATGTTAATACAATCTTTTGTGCCGGTAGAACAAATGTCCGCAGTCTCAAGGTTGTAAACAGCTTCTTATATAGTGCTTTTATTTAAATACTTTTTTCGGGATTAAGGATTGTTACCGGGGTTAGGTAGAAAGCATCTCTCTTTTAATCAACCATCTATGAAAGACAGGGTCTTTGCATTTGTGCCGGATTTCATAAAATGACTTCAGGTACGTCCTGTTTGACACTTCAGAATCTCCCTGAAATTATAGTACTGATTTTTGGCATATATCGGAGCGCTTGTTTATCTATTTGATAGGATGGAAGGCTGTTTTATGCTTTTCTTATTTCCTCCCCGCGCTTTAAGGTTGCCAGCCCCTCTTTGTAACCTTCCACAATCAGGCGGACAATATCATCACTGTCAAAGTGCTGCAGATTAAGAGATAAGGGAGCGTCAGGACGAATTACTGAAAGCTTAATAGGCCTGCCACGGAGAATAGAACGTTCAACATAATTTTCGGCCCAGGTAATATCACTGTTGACAATCTGGTTAACGGTAATATCTTTCACCCTTTCCATCAGGCTGATCAGATTACCAGGTTCAAAATGATCCGGACGGGCAATCTGGTTGGCGTAACAGGCGATCAGGTAGATCTCTGTTGCACCATCTTCAATCGCCTTTTTGATAGGAGCTACCACCCGGACACCACCATCCAGAAAGACATCATGTTTTTCTCCTATGGGAATAGGGGGCATAAGAATAGGAATAGACGAGCTGGCCATGACATATTCAAGAAAATGATCATCAGCAGGAGAAGAATAGACCATTTCACCATTTGAAATATTCACAGTGCCCACTTTTAACGAAGCAGGGCTATGCCTCAGATAATTGATATTAACAGAGTTTCTGATCAGGTTATGAAGAGGGGAAGGGTCAAGTAAACCATCGTAGCGGCTCATCAGCGTATAAACCCCCAAAGCCATTTTGGACCGTAAAGTAGCAACGGCCGCCGGGGCGGTGATATTCCTGACCCAGAATTCTACCAGATCCTTTCCGATTTCATTCCAGTTTACCCGGTGGCTTTCATGTTTCTGCTTACCTGATTCATTGGTTAAAAATGTGGCATTAAGCGCACCGACAGAAATGCCATAGATCATTTCCGGACGAAAACCGCTTTCAATTACTGCCTGGATAGCGCCCACCTGAAATGCCCCTTTCATGGAGCCCCCTCCCAACACCAATGCTTTCATATTTTAAACCTTACCTGAATATAAATTAAATAATTACCGGTTATTTCCGGCTTTCCTGACAATATAAGGATTTGAATAAATGAGAATACCCGTAAATATGCAAATAATACTTTTTTATATTTGTGGATATCTCCGGTAAAAAAGAGAAAAAACCTTTGTAACTGAAACATTTTGAAGAAAAAGAAAGGTAAACTCAGGTTTTTATCTCAATTTTGAAACGGAGAGTACCTTCCATTAAATTATGAGTTTTTCAATAAAGGAGATTCAGGCACCAATTGATGGAGAAATGAAGGCTTTTGAGCCAAAATTTCGCCAGTTTATGAAGAGTGAAGTCCCGCTGCTTGATCAGATTATGAATTATATTATCAAGCGGAAAGGGAAACAGCTCAGGCCAATGTTCGTATTTCTTTCAGCAGGTGTGTGTGGGCAGATTACAGAATCTTCCTATCGTGGCGCGGCATTGATCGAACTTTTACATACCGCTACGCTTGTACATGATGACGTAGTGGACGATTCAAATTACCGTCGGGGCCTTTTTTCTATCAATGCATTATGGAAAAATAAAATTGCTGTTCTCGTAGGCGATTATCTTCTGGCGCAGGGATTGCTGCTATCGGTCGATCATCATGACTTTGAACTGCTCAGAATTGTCTCCTATGCGGTGAGAGAACTGAGCGAAGGAGAGCTGCTGCAAATGGAGAAGGCACGAAGACTGGATATTACGGAGGAAGTTTACTTTGAAATTATCCGGCGCAAAACGGCTTCACTGATTGCTTCCTGCTGCGCTGTAGGAGCAAGTTCTGTGGGGGCCGGTAAAGACGTTGTTGCCGCTATGACAGAGTTTGGCCTGAAAGTAGGCATTGCTTTTCAGATAAAGGATGATTTATTTGACTTCGGAGAAGAGGAAATCGGAAAACCGGTGGGTATCGATATTAAAGAAAAAAAGATGACCCTGCCTTTAATTTACGCGCTGAATAATGCTCCCTGGCTTGAAAAGAGGAAAATAATTAATATCATCAGAAACGAAAGCCACAAACCGGCAAAAGTAAACGAGGTGATCAGGTTTGTGCATGAAAGCGGCGGTATTGAATATGCCAAACGGGCCATGCAGGACTATGTGAGCCAGGCACGGGAAATTCTGTCCCGTTTTCCCGAATCCCCTTACCGCACTTCGCTCGACGGATTGGTTCAATATACTATTGACCGGAATAAGTAGTATTAAGTAATTTGAAAAGAGTATATTTACTAAGGGACTTCCCTTATTTTAATATTTAGTCTGAAAGTTAATAATTTCCCCAATTCAGCATAACATTAATATATGATGAAAAGTATTTCCAGACTGCTACCTTGTTTATTATTGGTAGCAGCATTCTCCGTTTCAGCTCAAACCGCCAAAAAAGCGGCGCCTCAAAAGGCAACCACATTAAATAAACCCAAACTGGTAGTAGGTATTGTAGTAGATCAGATGCGCCAGGATTATTTATATCGTTTTTATGATAAATATGGTGAGGGTGGTTTTAAAAGAATGATGAATGAAGGCTTTGTGAGCCGTAACCACCATTATCAATATGCCAATACCGTTACCGCTGCCGGACATGCTTCTGTTTATACCGGTACTGTACCTTCCATCAACGGAATTATCGGAAATGACTGGTTTGATCCCATTGCTAAGGTTGGTGTGCACAATGTTGGTGACAGTACCGTAAGTACGGTAGGTAGCCAGGATGTGGGTGTCGGGAAAAAATCTCCGAGAAATCTGCTGGTCAGTACGGTAACGGATCAGTTACAGATCGCTAACAGTTTCCGCTCTAAAACCATCGGGATTTCAATCAAGGACCGTGGCGCTATTCTTCCGGCAGGGCATACCGCTACCGGTGCTTACTGGTTTGATTCGAAATACGGTGCTTTTGTAACCAGTACCTATTACAGAAATGACCTTCCGAAATGGGTCGAAGATTTTAACGCAAGAAAGCTGCCGCATGAATATGCAAAGCAAACGTGGAATACCTTGCTGCCGATCGAACAATACGTTGAAAGTACATCGGATGATCAGCCTTATGAGCGGGCTTTGCTTGGAAAAGAAACACCTACTTTTCCATATACACTTGAATCCCGGTTCGGAAATGCATTCGGTGGTGTAACCGGCTCTCCTTACGGGAATACGTTATTGAAGGAACTGACGATTGCTGCTATTAAAGGTGAACAGCTGGGTAAAGGTGAACTGACAGATTTTCTGGCTGTCAGTTTTTCTACTCCTGATGGGATCGGTCACTCATATGGCCCGAATGCCATTGAGCAGCAGGATACCTATCTTCGTCTGGATAAAGAATTTGAAGATATTTTTAACTTTCTGGACTCCTATGTAGGTAAAGGACAATATACAGTTTTCCTGAGTGCTGATCACGGTGTAATGGATGTCGCGGGTTTCTGGAAACAAAATAATCTGCCTGCCGGAACCATTTCTACTTCTGACCTGGGTAAAACGTTAGAAGCTTCGCTGACAAAGGCTTTTGGGGCAGGTAAATATATACTGGCAGCGGATAACTACCAGCTTTATCTTAACCATGATGTACTGAAAGCCAATAAAGTGACGGTTGCCCAGGCAACCGCGGTTATCAAAGAGACGCTTTTGCCGCTGGATGGCATTGCTGATGTGATTAATCTTCATGAACTCGGGAGTTCTCATTTGCCTGAATATATTGCAAACCTGATTAAGAATGTCTATAACGCGAAGCGTAGCGGAGATATTTTTCTGCTGACACAGCCAGGATGGTACGCCGGTAGTGATAAAGGGACTACGCACGGTACTTTGTACAACTATGACACCAATACACCTTTTGTGTTGTTTGGATGGGGTATAAAGCATGGAGAAACATTCCGGAGAACTTATATTACGGACATTGCTTCGACGATAGCTTCATTGCTGCATATTCTTGCTCCCAGCGGAAATATCGGCGATCCTGTATATGAGGCGCTGAAATAAGATATCCCGGCCTGATTACGGTAAAAAAACAGGTGACTGGTTAACAGCCGGTCACCTGTTTTTTATTGATCAGCATGTCTCATCGTGAACAGGTTCACAGATATATAAGTGAATACATCCGGTTACCTTTTTGTGTAACGAAGCGACGGATGGTAATGCTATTTTGTATTTTGGCAGAACACCATTCCTCTTTATTCAACAGCGCTCCTGTCTTATCCGGATCCTTAAGCCGGAGTGGCGGGTTTCCCTGAACGGATCTTATAACCAATAAAAAAGTGCAAACGTCTTCAAAGAGAAGAAGCCTGCACCTGATAACGTATGCGTTTTATTTCCTGCTATGCGTAGGTATTCAGCATAACCGGCATCACAAGAAGCAGAATATCTTCATTATCCTCCTGTTCGGCAGGGATTATTAATCCTGCACGGTTAGGAGCACTTAATTCAAAGGTTAATACTTTAGAAGTCAGATTGCCGAGAATCTCAATCAATAACTTGGCATTGAAACCAATGTCAAGATCTTCCCCGTTATATTCACACATGAGTTTTTCATTGGCTTCATTGGAGTAATCAAGATCTTCGGCAGAGATCATCAGTTCATTAAGCGTCAGCCGCATGCGTATCTGATGTGTGCCTTTATTGGCATATATGGATATCCTTTTAAGCGAGTTAAGCAGTTCTGCCCGGGGTATGGTCAGTGTATACGGATTGTCCATCGGAATGGCATTCTCATAATCCGGAAAACGTTCGTCTATCAGGCGGCAGAGCACCTTTATATTGCCAAAGCTGAAGGAGGCATTCGAACTGGTAAATTCAGCTCTTACAACCGTATCATCCTGTGGGAGTGTCGATTTTAACAGCGTAAGGGTTTTGCGCTGAAGAATCATGGAAGTCTCCCTGTCTATCGTAATGTCACTTCTTCTGTAGCGAACCATTCTGTGTCCGTCTGTGGCTACAAAAGTAGCACTTTCAGCTCCCAGCTGAAGGAAAACTCCGGTCATACTCGGGCGCAGTTCATCGGTACTGGTTGCATAGATCGTATTGCTGATCGCGCTGCTCAGCGCAGATGACGTGAATTCAATGGATTGACCGGCAGAAACGGACGGGGTTTTGGGAAAATCAACCGGATTTTCTCCAGACAATTTATAGCGGCCATTACTGGTCACCACTTCTGTTCCGAAGGTGCTTTCATCTACATTTAGTGTAATGGGCTGCTCCGGTAGACCGCGCAGAGTATCCATCAGTAGTTTCGCCGGTACAGCAATAGATCCGTTACTGAACCCTTCCACTGTTACCTCAGTAATCATTACTGTCTGAAGGTCAGAAGCAGTAACAGTTAAAGTATTTCCGCTTAACTGGAACAGGAAATTTTCAAGGATTGGTACGATAGGATTGGTGGCGACCACGCCGCTGATGGCTGATAAATGGCGTAATAATGCCGTTGACGAAACTACAAATTTCATATATATCTGACTAAGTGAATGCTGTTATGGTAATTAACAAAAGTACAAAAATAAAGGGATTTGCACTCATTTTGAAGTGAATTTTCGCTTCCGTAAGAGGATATTACACAGTCCGCCGAAAATAATTGCCAGAACAGGAATCAGCAGGTTTGCAGCCTGCCATATGAACCTTTCTTCATGAATTTTAACTTTATCCAGCATTCTTATTTTTACTTCTTTGTTCCGGGAAATGATCAGGCCGTTTTCATCTGTCATATATTCCAGTGCATTCAGTACAAAATCACGATTGGCAAAAATATGCCTGCTGACCCTGTCAAAACCCAGCGGATAGGGAGCTTCCCTGCGGTTGTCAAAGTCATTGACGATCAGATCACCGTCTGAAACCAGAATGATTTTACCACCATCTCCTTCCGGAATGAAAGTGGCATGCCTCGGGTCAGAGGGAAGGATTCTGTTTTGGTATAAGGAAGAAAAAGAACCTTCCAGCAATATTCCGGTCAGTTTTTCACCTCCTGTATATTCATCGGATTCAGGCTGATTGCGGGCTTCGGTATAAGACACGAAAACAGGAGCGTTCAGGGTGCGTGTATAGGGAGAAGTCATCAAAAGCGGAGTTTTGATGATATCGGGGGTTCCTTTTATGGTGTCTATTGAGCTGATAAACCGGGTATAGAGGGCGTCCATGTTACGGGTAACCGGATGTTTCCCAAAATTGTTGATCAAAGGGAAAAAGCGCCAGGGTAAAGGCTGAATCTGCGGAGCTTCTCCCATATTACCGATGTTCAGAGGTATCTGTGCGCAATTCAGATCTTTGATAAGATCGTAATTGAGACGGACACCCCATTTAAAAAACAGATCCTGAAGGTTGAGATCCAGCGGTTGCCCGAAGGTTCCTTCACGTCCTATACTGTCAATCTGAACACCATCGGTAAAGAACAGCAGATTGCCGCCTGACATCAGGTACTGGTCCAGTTTGTATTTTTCTTCTTCCGAAAAAGCGCTGTCGGGTTTCAATACCAGTAATGCATCCAGTCCGTCATAGCTTTCCGGAATATTAATATCCAGAAAAACGTCATATTCCTGCTGAATGGTAGCGATCAGGTCACTCAGGCGGGCAGGGGCAATGTGGGTATGGCTGATGGCAAGCCCGATTTTCCTGCGTTCCTGCTGTGTCAGTTTTTTTATGGCTGAAGCTAATCCGAACTCAATTTCTTCGTAAGATTGATTAAGCTGTTCTTCTGAGCTTCCTGATTTATTGCCTTTCAGTAATTGAACCGGAATAAAAGTGGTATCCGCTTTAACAATAGCGCCAGGAAAAATCAGCCTTTCAGTCCGCTTTCCTCCTTCGTTGGCAAAAAGGTTGGTAGGAATAAGCCCCATATCCATCAGTTCATTGTAATTTTCCTGACGCTGGCTTTCGGAGGGAGCGTCAGAAGGGTCAATGAATTCAAATGAAAGTTTATTACCGGCATGTACGCTGAATTCTTCCAGCATTTCACGCGTAGCATTTTCAAGCCTTTCAAAACCGGGAGGAAAATCACCCGACAGGTATACCATCACTTCCACCTCTCCCTGTAAGGAGTTCAGCATACTGACTGTCGCTTCTGAAACAGAATAACGTTTATCTTCAGTCAGATCAATGCGGGTATAGATAAAAGAAGACAACCAGTTGATACCGATGATTCCTGCAAGCAAAATTCCGAATGATACCAGCGATTTATTCATGGTAAACAGCTTTCCTGATAAATGGTGGACTAAGTTACTGATGTAATAACGGGCAAAAATACAAAAAGGGATAGCTTCTGCCATCCCTTTTTGTATTTTCAGTATTTCGTTGCTTAGAAACGGAAGTGAGAGAACGCCTTGTTGGCTTCAGCCATACGGTGCGTATCATCTTTTTTCTTCACGGAAGCACCTTCACCTTTGGAAGCAGCGATAATTTCAGCAGCCAGACGGTCAATCATGGTTTTTTCTCCACGCTTACGGGCATAACCGATAAGCCATTTCATTCCCAGTGATTGTTTGCGTTCCGGACGAACTTCAGTAGGTACCTGGAATGTAGCACCACCCACACGACGGCTTTTAACCTCTACGGCAGGGCTTACATTGTTCAACGCTTTACGCCAGATCTCCAGACCACTTTCAGATGTTTTCTGCTCAACGATCTCCAATGCACCATAGAAAATAGTGAATGCAGTACTTTTCTTGCCCTGCAACATCAGGTTGTTAACAAATTTGGTAACCTGTACATCCTTAAATTTAGGATCAGGCAAAATATATCTTTTCTTTGGTTTACTCTTTCTCATTGCTTGTTTTTGTTTTTAACGAGGTTTCGTTTTGCAACTAATTCACTTCACAACCTGTGAAATTACTTCCCTTTTATTCAGAATTATAGTCCTAAAAATCAGAGAGAATTGCTAATTATTTCTTTTTGCCTTTTGCTGGTGCAGCTGCTGGTTGCCCTGGTTTAGGACGTTTAGCGCCATATTTCGAACGACGTTGTTTACGGCCGTTTACACCGGCAGTATCCAATGCTCCGCGAACGATGTGGTAACGTACACCCGGAAGGTCTTTCACCCTTCCGCCACGTACCAATACGATGGAGTGCTCCTGAAGATTGTGTCCTTCTCCCGGAATGTATGCGTTTACTTCCTTTTGGTTAGATAAACGAACACGGGCTACTTTCCTTAAAGCTGAGTTTGGCTTTTTAGGAGTTGTTGTGTACACACGGGTACACACGCCACGCCGCTGCGGGCATGAATCCAAAGCCGGAGATTTGGATTTGTAAGTTAATTGCTCTCTTCCTTTACGGACTAACTGTGAAATAGTAGGCATTAATAATCTGATTTTGAATAGTTAATAAACTAATTCTTTGTTTAATAGATATTTTTTTTCAAAAATAGGACTGCAAAATTATCCAATCACAGGGATAAATGCAAGCGGATAGCCTCTTTTTTTGAAACTATCCTGTGGTAAGGCGATTAGCATGAGGTTTTTAGCTATAGGGTTGAGTACCTGTATCTCTTCGTCTCATACTGAGGCTAACGACCGCTTCCTGCGCCTTACACTGTTGCCGACAATAAGCAGGGCGCACATTGCGGCACTAAGGGTCATCATACCCGCCATGGGAAGCGCTGTACGACTGCTCAGATAGCTTACAATGGCTGAGGCAAGCGCACCCATCAGCATCTGAATAAAACCCAGCATTGCTGATGCTGAACCGGCTGACCGGGTAAAAGGCTCAAGGGAAAGGGCTGCGGCATTGGGACTGATAAAGCCTAATGACAGCAGATAAAAGAAAATAAGCCCCAGCGCAATTTCGGTAGGCAGGTGCCGTAAATAGGCCGCTGTCAGTAAAAGTGTCGCACATACCAGAAGGGAAATGACAGCGATAGTCATTATTTTATGGCCGTCAAATTTTTTAAGCATCAGTGAGTTTAACTGGCTTCCACCAATGTAACCCAGTGCATTTACCCCGAAGATCCAGCCATACTGTGTGTTGGTAAATCCTGAGATTTCCATATAGAAAACGGGCGATCCTGAAATATAGGAGAACAGGGCAGCAGAGGCAAAGCCACTTGCCAGTGCAAACGTCAGAAAAACAGGTTCTTTCAGGACATTTTTATAATCCTTGATGACACTGGCCGGACGCAGGTTAACACTGCGGTCGGGTTGATGGCTTTCCGGTAACAAACGGGAGACCGCAATAAGCATGAGCGTACTGAAGCTGCCCATAAACAGAAAAATGGATTTCCATCCCCAGACTGACACCATCCACCCTCCGATAGTAGGTGCGATAATAGGAGCAGCGCCCATCACCAGCATCAGCTGGGAAAATATACGGGCTGTTTCTGTAACGGGGAATAAGTCCCGCACAATGGCACGGCTGGCTACCATTCCTGCACAGCCGCCTAAGGCCAGTAAACCCCGAAGGCCGATAAGCGTATCAATATTAGGTGCTGTGATGCACAAAAGTGAGGAAATGGTATAAATAATAAGGCCGATCTGCATGGGGCCTTTTCTTCCGTAGCGGTCAATAACCGGTCCGTAGATAAGCTGTCCGATGCTAATCCCGATAAAATAACTTGTCAGGGTTTGTCCGACATGGGCAATGTCTGTGTTCAGATCCTGCGCAATGTCTTTAAAACCTGGCAGATACATATCAATGCTGAATGGCCCGACAGCAGATAAAGCTCCTAAAAGGAGGACAATCCGTCGTTTTTCCTGTTTAGTAAGTAAATTCATAAAATGGCATGGAGATCCTTCTTTTCTCCTGATTATTTTTTGTAACCCGATAAGGTTGGCTGGTCGTATACCGGGATATTAAGTGAGTAAACGAATTGTATCCGATAAAGGTGTCATTCATAATCGCATTTGTTTAAGGATATTCAAAAATTGAAGAATTTTATGACTGTTGTCATATTAGTTGTTAAATTTAAGATTCAATTTGCGTAAGCTCAACAGGTTGAGTTGCCGCCAGATAAGGGTGTCATTAACGAACTTCAACGAAAGCTGCTTATGAAAAAGATACTGGTTCCGATCGATTTTTCTGACAATAGTAAAATTGCGCTGAGTACGGCTAAAAGAACGGCTGTAAGGATAGATGCCGCCATTACGGTAATGCATGCCTATCAGAAATTTATTCCGGTGGCTACGGTTCCCGAGTCCGTAACTTCTCTTTCCATATTCAAAGAGATGGAAAAAGAACTGAAACATCAGTTGAATGAAGTAGTTGAAACATTACGAAGTGAAGGTTTGCAGGCAGAGGAATTATGGGCAGACGATGCCACTCCTGATGCTATTGTAAAAGCAGCTTCGCAGATTAACGCAGATCTGATCATTCTGGGAAGGACAGGTAAAGGCGGGTTTCTGGATAAGCTGATCGGAAGCTCGGCTACCAGAGTAGCCATGGATGCACCATGTCCGGTATTAATAGTACCGCCGCAGTTTACGTCCAAAAAATTGTCGGAGGTCGTGTATGCGACCCAGCTGGAATATGAAGAGAGGGATATCCTGGAAAAAGTGATACCTCTGATCAGCAGTTTGGGTGGAAGGCTGACATTTTTGAAAATAAACTCCCTTATGCAGGCAGATTTGCATGATGATGAACCGCTTATTCAGGGGATTATTGACCAGTTCGGGTTTGAAAGAGAGGATATTGTCATCAAAAGATCAGGTTCAGTGGCTCGTGGTATTGAAGATTTCTGTGATCAGATCAAGGCCGATCTGTTGATTGTTTCGGCAAGGAAAAGAGAATTCCTTGAAGAGCTGCTGGGTGATAACAGTGTCACCAAAAAGCTGATTCTGGAAACGAAGGTGCCTTTACTTGTATACCATCTTGACATTCATAAAAAGTAATTTCAGGCAGGTTTGGATCGCATACCTTTGACCTGTTCATCGTTTGCTTTTATCCGCAGCCGGCGTGTTGTACCGGCATCAGTGAAATCAGGTTTATATCCGGATAAAGTAAACTTTCGGCCGGCCGGCATTGGTATACAAAACTGATGATTGCTGCAATCAGAATGTTGAATACCCGGCCCGGTAAATAACAAATTTAAGCAGGAAAAGAACGACGAATGAAACCTCCGGTTACCTTTGCAGACAGGTATGATGTCCGGTATACGGAATCAGCAGACATTTTACGGCCTCAGTAACTATGATAGGTAAAGGAATCCGCCTATTGTTTTTCGGAAATTATTTTGTGGGATTTCTGGCAGTGGCCCTGTCTGTAGAAGCGGCCCTTCAGTTACAGATTCCATTGAATCAGCCTGTTTATTATCTGGCTGTCGCCCTCTCCGTATTTTTGTATTATACCTATGCCTATGCCAAACCCGGAGATGCTTTCAGGTATAATCCCCGTAGTGAGTGGTATGCCCGTCATGAAAAGCAGATACGGGTCAGCCAATGGATAGGGGTTATTTTATTAGCCTTTTGCAGCGTACGTCTGTTCTGGTCTTTACAGGACGGGTTTCAGTACCTGCATTGGCAGGACTGGCTGCTTTTGCTTTCGTTTCCGCTGGCTGCAGTGTCCTATTACGGACTGTTGCCCGCTTCACCGGTTTCACTGAACCTGCGGAACACCGGATGGCTGAAGGCATTCGTTATCGGATTTGTCTGGGCAGGAATGGTCACCATTTTTCCTTTGTATTATCAGAAGTTAAGGTCGGGCTTTACCGAAACAGAACCTGCACTTGTGATCTGGTTTTTTGTTAAAAACTGGATGTTCTGTACAGTCAATGCTATCATTTTTGATATGAAGGATTATGCCAGTGACGCAAATCAGGAATTAAAAACCTTTGTGGTAAGAATGGGATTGCGGAAAACCATTTTCTACGTCCTGCTGCCTCTCACATTATGCGGAATGACAGCTTTACTGATTTTTGGCTGTTATCAGGAGTTCAGGCCTGTCAGTATGCTGCTCAACATGATCCCGTTTGTTTGTTTATTGCTGGTGGCCTGGTCGATGCATCTGCGAAGAAATATCATGTACTATCTCATTGTGATTGACGGAATGTTACTTGTCAAGGCAGGATG
The DNA here is from genome assembly GCA_040391535.1 of Telluribacter sp. GTDB lineage: Bacteria > Bacteroidota > Bacteroidia > Cytophagales > Spirosomataceae > JBEBXQ01. The sequence goes on from JBEBXQ010000004.1 coordinate 72,320, forward strand.
TGGTATGCTGGGCGTATGGCTGGGAAATGTAATCGGATGGTGATGAGTGATTATAATTTCATAGCACCCTATTATGACTTTCTGGCATCTCTTGTATTCGGAAAAACCCAGCAACGGGCAACGGAATATTTCCTCTCATCGATACCTCCCTGCAGCCGGATACTGATTGCCGGAGGCGGTACCGGAAAAATTCTGGAAGACTTATCTCATATCCAAAGCGCTGATTTTCAGATTGTGTATGTGGAAAAATCCATCCGCATGCTGGAACTGGCCAGAAAACGGAACAAAGGCTCACTTCATGTTGAATTTGTACATAACACAGCTGAGTTTTATACCTCTCCGGTATCCTTTGATTGTATTATTACCTCTTTTCTGCTGGATAATTTTACCGGTCAGCAGGTCAGAAGCCTTATAAGCCACCTGGGAGACCAGTTAACGACAGGAGGGGTTTGGCTTAATACCGACTTCGAAAAACCTTCGGGCCCTTACCGGGTAGTATTAACGGTACTCATGCGTTGTATGTACCTTTTCTTTCGCATCGCCGGACGGGTGGAAGCAGGATATTTGCCACAAATCAGGTTGTTGTTTAAAGAAGCAGGATATAGGGAAATCGCTTCCAAAAGTTTTTACAAGGGGTTGATCAGAACGGTTATGTTCGGAAAACCGGGGAGGTGACCATACTGCCGGAATAGTATTCAGGGATGAAACAAAAGATTACCGGAAGAACTCTTTATTGTATTTTTTTTAGATGAAAGGAATTTGGTATCTTTGTGTCTGAACATGAATGCAAGGTCTGATGTCCTACTCAAAAATAAAACTTATAGCCACCGACATGGATGGCACTCTTCTGGATTCCCACCATCAACTGAACGAAATGTTTTTGCCTGTTTTCAGAAGGTTACAGGAGCATGGCGTCTTGTTTTCTGTCGCCAGTGGCCGGCAGTTATATAATCTTCAGAAACAGGTTAGTGAAGTAAGAGAATCGGTTTATTTCATCGCTGAAAACGGGAGCTACATGGTTTACGGAGATGAGGAGCTACTGGTGCAGCCCATGGATAAGGGAATTATCAGAGAATTTATAGCCATAGGACGCAGTATACCGGAGTCCTATCTTATTATCTGCGGGAAAAAACAGGCTTATGTTGAAAATGACAACCCTGAATTTCTGGAAGAAGTAAAGTTGTACTTTGAAAGATACAAGGTGGTGGATAACCTGATGGAAGTAGAAGATGATGAGTTTCTTAAATTTACCATCGCCAATCTGAAGGGAACCGAAGAGTTTGTATATCCCTATTTTAAACATCTGCATGAAACTGCTCAGGTGAAAATTTCGGGGAAAATATGGCTGGATATTTCTCATAAGAAAGCCAATAAGGGCCAGGCAATTCAGGCTCTGCAGGATAAATTCGGAATTACCAGGGAGGAAACGATGGTTTTCGGGGATTTCCTCAATGACCTGGAAATGATGGAACAGGCTACGTATTCCTTCGCCATGAAAAATGCCCATCCTGATGTCATTAAAGTAGCTAATTATCTGGCCGCGGCTAATGATGAAAACGGAGTAGTAAAGGTGCTGGAGCAGGTAGCGGAAGCCATGGACAATAAAATTTCCAGCCAGTCCGAATCGCCTGTATTGTAACATAACCGATTCATATCTTCTATCCTTGTTTAAGGAACTAAGCATTGGATCATCCGGTTATCATTCCGGACTTACCAATGATTCAAATCATGTTTAAACGACATAAATTTAAATTAATTCTGGCCGGAGTCGCCCTGATTTCGGTATTGTTTTTTGTCTATGATTCACTCACTCAGCCGGGTATCAATGATCTGACAGGCGGGTATAAGGAGCTGGCTGTCTATCGGAATGAAAATAACACCGGTCCGGTAGTAAGGATTTACGCGGTATCTGTTAAGGATGTAAATCCTGTTGAGATGCAGCAGTATGGCGAATTTATGCCCTATACCAAATACGGTACCACCACGGTTTATTTCTTCAAAGGCGATACGTTGCCTGACAGCGTATATCCCGGTGAATCCAATTTTGATAAAAAATTTGAAGAGTACTGCATTGCCGCCTACAAAAAAGATGCGTCGGGTATCGTTACTTTTGAGCCACTGCCCTTTATCGATTAAGGATGGATTGAAGATACTGCTACCCTTTGTTTCCTGCAATTGGATTGTATATTTGCTCTGTAATTAACCTTAATAATGATGAGTTCTGTTGAGATAGCCAAACAGTATTATACTTATTTTAATAACCGAAACTGGGAGGGTATGTTATCCCTCCTTGACAGTGAAATCTGTCATGAACCAAACCAGTCGCTGGAGCCCCGGATTGGGATTGATAAATTCAAGGAGTTTTTACGGCATATGGATGAGAGTTACGAAGAGACCCTCACAGATATGGTGTTTTTTGAAGAACCTGATGGTAAACGTGTAGCTGTTGAATTTGTAGTAAACGGCCTTTACAAGAAAGGAGAAGAGGGGCTACCCGAAGCAAAAAACCAGCCTTATGTACTGCCCGCTGCTGCTTTCCTGGGATTTAAAGAAGGCAAAATCACGCGTGTAACTACCTATTATAATCTGGAATTATGGCTTAAACTGGTTTCGGCCTCATGAACGGATTGTCTTTCCAGTCATTTACCGGAAAGGAAATCAGTGAGGTTATAGAGCCACTCGCAAAACTTCGTATGCAGGTATTCCGCGACTTTCCGTATTTGTATGAAGGAAGCCTGGACTATGAAACAGAGTATCTGAAAACCTATTCCAATGCCGGCAGGGCCTTTCTGTTTGCCGCTTTTAAGGAAGGGGAAATGATAGGTGCTACGACTGGCATTCCGCTGACGGATGAATCGGATGAGGTAAGACTTCCCTTTGAAAATGCCGGATTTGACCTCAGTACTGTATTTTATTTTGGAGAGAGTATCCTGCAAAAAGAGTTCAGGGGCTTAGGTATAGGGCATCGTTTTTTTGATGAAAGGGAAAAGTATGCGCGGTCATTCGGTCAGTATGCATACACTTGTTTCTGTGCAGTTGACAGAGGTGCAGGCCATCCGTCGGAACCTCCCGGTTATCGTCCGAATGATGCCTTCTGGCTGAAAAGAGGATACCGGAAAGAACCTTCCCTGAAGAGTTACTTTGAATGGCCGGATACCGGGGAAACAAAATCCACGGCCAAACCCATGATTTACTGGATACGAAAATGGGAACCATGAAAGTAAATATAGCTTCCTCGCAATATCCGATAACATATCATACCTCTTTTCAGGCCTGGAAAAAACATGTGACAGACTGGGTAGAAAAGGGTATCCGTCAGAAAGCGCAGTTATTACTGTTTCCTGAGTACGGATCCATGGAACTGGTCAGTCTTTTCAACAAGGAGATTCAGGGAGATATTGAAAGGCAGGTATTGGCACTCGATACCCTGAGAGATGATTTCTGTGCTGTCTGGGCCGGCCTGGCCAGAAAGTACGAGGTAATCATTATCGCACCCAGTATCCCGGTTCCGGAAGATGGAAAACCTGTGAACCGCACTTTTGTTTTTTCCGGCAAAGGTCTGAACGGTTATCAGGATAAATTTTTCATGACTCGGTTTGAGAATGAAATCTGGGGGATTCAAAGCGGAAAGAAGCAACTGTCTGTTTTTGAGGCTGACTGGGGAAGCTTTGGAATCCAGATCTGCTATGATGTGGAATTTCCGATAGGAGCGCAGTTACTGGCTGAAAACGGGGCCCGGCTGTTGCTGGCTCCAAGCTGCACTGAAACGATCCGTGGCGCTACGCGTGTGCACATAGGCGCGAGGGCCAGAGCAATGGAAAACCAGGTGTATACAGTAGTTTCACAGACAATCAATGAGGCACTATGGTCTCCGGCAGTAGATATTAATTACGGGTTTGCCGCCGTGTATTCTACCCCTGACCATCAGTTTCCTGAAGAAGGAATTGTACAGAGTATGGATCCTCAGAAAGAAGGTTGGCTGAACCAGTCACTGGATTTATCGCTGCTGGAACAGGTGCGTAAGAATGGACAGGTTTTTAACTTTAAGGATTCCGGAAGTATTGAAATGAAGTTAAAGGATACGGACATTAAGATGGTAAAATATAGGGTTTAATTGATTTTTATTTATTTTAGCCATCTATGAAATGCTGTATGTTATGAAAAACTCACTGGCTGTTATTGATCTGGGAACAAATACATTCCATCTGTTGATTGTGGAAAAAACACCAGATGTAAGCCGGATTGTGTTTAAAGAAAGTATGCCCGCCCGTCTGGGAATGGGAGGTATCAATAAAAATGAAATTCAGGCCGATGCCTTTGAGCGGGGAACAGATGTCCTCAGAAAATTCCGGAATCAGCTGGATCGGTTTAAAATTTCAGATGATCAGATCTTTGCGTTCGGTACCAGTGCCATCAGGAACGCCGTAAACGGGCAGGAGTTTTGTGACCGGGTTGCCACTGAACTGAAGATCAGTATTAATGTGATACAGGGTGATGAAGAGGCGGAACTGATCTACTACGGAGTGAGGAAGGGAGTAGAATTGGGCGATTGCCCTGCACTGGTTGTCGATATAGGTGGTGGCAGTGTGGAGTTTATTATCGGCACCAGCGACCGGTTGATATGGAAGCAGAGTTTTGAAATCGGCGGACAACGGATGATGGAAAAATTCATGCGTCATGACCCGATTACACCCGGAGAACGCAGTCGTTTGTTCAACTATATTCATGAACAGCTAATCCCTTTGAGTAACGCCATTCATCAGTATGCACCGGCAACACTGGTGGGGTCGTCGGGCACTTTTGATACGCTTGTAGATATGCAGTATCATTTTCAAGCGGGCTCATGGCCTCCCGCTGAGCAATCAGGCTTTATTTATTCAAGAGAAGAATTTTACAGAATCTACCCTTTATTGCTTTCTTCAAACCGTCAGGAACGACTGAGTATCCCTGGGATGATACCGCTTCGTGCCGACCTGATCGTGGTGGCCACCTGCCTGATCGATTATCTGCTGACTAATTTTAATATCCAGGGAATGAAAATTTCCAAATACTCACTGAAGGAAGGAGTGCTCGCCCGTTTAGGAGTATTGTGATTATATCCTGATATAAATGTGAAGCTTCCCTTCTGTAGAATCATGTAGCGGCCGGTATCTGATATACATTTTCTCCGAATAATAATCCTTCCTGAGCTCCGGCATATTTATATCCCCGGATAGAATCATAATTTCATCCGGATGTTTAAACAGCGAATCTGTATCCCAGTGAATAACGGCCGGATGACTTCATGTTCCTTCGAAGGAAAAATAGACAAATACCGATGATTTTTTATTGTTAACAGAGTGTCCTTTTGAGGGTTCGTTACTTCATAGCCATAAGTCCCGGCCTGTTCAAACAGCGTGTCTTTGAAGGAAGAAAACCAGCAGTGCCGGAATTAAAGCAATATACGCACAGAAACGTGGACTACGGACTGTCATTTTCAGAAGATAATTCAAAGATAAGAAGGGAGATATTTTCCCTTCTTATCTGACACCAGCCTATTTACGATGATACGTTGTAGCAGCAGATTGCGCAGCAGCAAGAATGGTAATATCAGCTATGGTTACATGCGGAGGTGCCTGGATGGCATATAAAATGGCGTCGGCAATATCCCCCGGCCTGAGCGGTTCGTAGCCTTCATATACTTTGGCGGCCCGCTCTTCATCACCTTTAAACCTGACCAGCGCAAATTCTGTTTCTACAGCACCGGGAGCTACGTTGGTGATTCTGATACCATGCTGTGTAAGATCATGGCGCATACCCCCGCTGATGGCCTCTACAGCCGCTTTTGATGCGCAGTATACGGTGCCGTTTGCATAAGTCTGCTTTCCGGCTATCGAACTCAGGTTAATGATATGTCCGTGCTGCCGTTCTACCATCTGTGGTATGATTGCTCTGGAGACATACAACAGGCCTTTGACGTTGCCGTCAATCATCGCATCCCAGTCAGGTACATCTCCTTCCGCTACGGATCCGAATCCGTGCGCATTGCCGGCATTATTGATCAGAATATCAATTTGTTTCCATTCATCAGGTAAAGAATCTATCGCTTTTTCCACAGCCTGCCGGTTTCTTACATCAAAAACCAGGGTTGTGCATTGGGTTTTGGCGGAAAGCTCTTTTCTGAGATCGTCCAGTAATTCTGTACGACGGCCACAAATGATTAACCGGTAACCGGCTTCTGCCAATGCCAGTGCCGTTGCTTTTCCAATGCCGGAGGTAGCCCCGGTAATCAATGCTATTGATGACATTTTTTATTCAGATTGTGATTATTGAACAGGCGTCATGTGGAAAGAAGCGAGTTTCAATGCTCCGCCCTGTTTGACGACTACTCCTGTAAATACCATGGTATTATCAAAGCGGTTTCCTTCGATATCACCGCTTATTTTCCAGTTTCCGGTGACTACTGCAGCATCACCATAGCTGCGTGTACGCAATGCTGATGCATTGGAATTACTAAGATTGACCACTCCTTCCTGCAATCCCTGTGAGAGCAGCTGGCTGTCCACTGACTGTCCGTCCCAGCTGATAATTGTAAAGTCGTGCGTGACCAGACTTTGCAGATTGCCGGTATTCTTTTCCGCAACTGAAGTAATAAACGCGTTGACAACGGCAGCAGGATCATTGGAATGAAGTGCCGCTATCTGACCACGGCCTTTAGCCAGTATTCCAAGTGAAAGAAAAGTAATAAAGAGGTATTTTTTCATATCAGATAAATCGATTGATGAGATTTTCAAGATACTCCTGGCGTCCGGAAATGATAGCCGGCTCGCCTGTAGAAGCTGCCAGATCGTATAAATCAATGAGAGAGAGTCTGCCTTGTTCAAATTCAGCCCCTTTACCGTTGTCATAGCTGGCGTAACGGTTTTTGCGGATCGTCTTGTATTCTCCGTTCTGTATTATTTTATCCGCAGTAATCAAGGCTCTGGCCACGGTGTCAATACCACCGATGTGTGCATGGAAAATATCCTCTGAATCTGTGGAGTTCCTTCTTCTTTTGGCATCAAAATTAATGCCGCCACCGCCAAGTCCTCCGGCTTCCAGGATAATCAGCAATGCCTGCGTCCATTCCTGCAGATCAATCGGGAACTGATCCGTATCCCAGCCGTTCTGGTAATCACCCCGGTTGGCATCAATCGAACCCAGAATACCGGCATCGGCTGCTACCTGTAATTCATGCTGGAAAGTATGGCCGGCCAACGTTGCGTGGTTTACTTCCAGGTTCAGGGAGAAGTCATTCAGCAAATCATGCTGACGCAGGAATCCGATAACAGTCGCTGCGTCATAATCGTACTGGTGTTTGGTAGGTTCGCAAGGTTTCGGCTCAATGAAGAATTTGCCTTTAAAACCTTTTTCTCTTGCATAGGCAACAGCCAGTTTCAGGAATTGTCCGAAATGCTCCTGCTCACGCTTCATATCGGTATTGAGCAGTGACATATAGCCTTCACGACCTCCCCAGAACACATAATTCTCACCGCCAAGGGCAATAGTAGAGTCCAGTGCGATTTTTACCTGAGCGGCACCTTTGGTCAGCACCTGGAAATCAGGATTGGTGATTGCCCCGTTCATATAACGGTGGTGTCCGAATAAATTGGCGGTTCCCCACAGCAGTTTTACACCTGATGCGGCTTGTTTCTCTGCCAGATAGGCTGTTAATTCCTGTAAACGGGCTTCATTGGTTTTAACATCGTCTGTATAATCCACAACGTCTATGTCGTGAAAACAGTAGTAGGGTACCCCCAGCTTGGTGATAAATTCAAAAGCGGCATCTGCTTTTGCTTTAGCTCTTTGTACGGCATCCTGGCTTTTATCCCATTCAAATACATGTGTTGGGCCGCCAAACGGATCAAGGCCCGTTCCACAGAAAGTATGCCAGTAGGCCACTGCAAATTTCAGATGTTCTTTCATTGTTTTACCTGCCACGATGCGGTTTTCATCGTACCAGCGATAAGCAAGGGGATTCGTGGATTCAGGACCTTCGTACTTAATTTTACCAATTCCCTTAAAATACTCTTTGTCACCCAGATTAACAGTCATAGAAATAGATGTAATTTTATTATTGAACTAAATTTTGCTAAATATAAGACCCAAAACATTATATTTTAACTCTTTAAATGAAAAATGCGAAGCAGGAATTTTCCCTGCTTCGCATTTTTTTAAGATATCTGAAAGAATATCCCTTAAACCGGATCAATAGAACCTTGCGCGGTTGTCTTTGATATTCGCGTTTTCGCGGATTACTTCATTGGCCATGTAGCTTGCGCGGCTTTCAACACCTTGCTGAAGCTGGCTTTTCTGCTGACTGTGGTCAGCAACTACAGGGGCTTCTTCTTTTTCAGTCAGTTCGATAATAAATACCCCGTTTTCTCCTGCAAATGGTTTGGATTTCTGCCCGGCTTTAAGGCCGAACGCCTTACCCATGGCCAACGGATCATATCCTGCTACGTTCAGGAACCCTGTCGCCAGGCTCAGATTTTCGGCATTTTCAACCAATGCACCTGCTCCGTATTTTTTGGCGATAGCATCGAAATCGGTATCATTTATTCCGTTCAGCGTTTCCAGGATTTTTTTGGCTTTGGCCTGATTTCTCACTTTGGCACTTAGCTGATCACGGAAATCATCTACTTTTACCTCATCTTTATCTGTTCTTCCGGTCAGTACGGCTACCACATAATGCTCGTCTGTTTCAAAAACCTTGGAAACATCATTCAGATCAGTTTTGCCTGCAAAAGCCCAGCGTACAATTTCCCTTGCATTAGGAATCGCGTTGATGTTGGTAGCAGATTCCATGATGCGGTTGGCTGTTGCCACAATCAGTGAATTGTCTTTTTTCACCGCCTCGTCAAATTCTTTTTTGTTTTTTACACTGTGTGCAAATTCGTCTGCTTTGCGGTAGGCGTCATCGCGGGTGGCCTGACTTGGCGCAATAACCTTACCGATACCGGCAATTTTATAGAGGGTATTGCTTTTCGCATCCGTTACTTTAATAATATGATAACCAAACTGGCTTTCTACCAATTTACCGACTAATCCTTCTGTGGTCATGGAGAATACCGCATCTTCAAACGGTTTTACCATGGTGCCGTTATTCTGGAAATACCCCAGGTCACCACCACGTTGTGCTGAACCATCGGCGCTGTTGGTTGCGGCAAGGGCTTCAAAGCTGGCTCCGCCTCTGATCTGGTTCAGGATACCTTCAGCTCTTGTTTTTGCAGCGGTTTTCGCAGAATCCGACTGGTTTTCAGGACGGATAAGAATATGGCTTGCACGGGCCGTATAAAGAGAATCTCTTTCGGTTCCGCCGTATTTGTAAATGTAATAGGTATCATCTTCACGATAAGGGCCATATACACCTCCGGGAACAAACGTCTTCACGGCTTCCTTCAATTGTTCTGACATATTCGCCAGAGAGAGCGTAGCAGGGATAGCAACTTCAGAGTTGATTCTGGCAAACTCTTCACCGTTTTCAGCAGTAGCCAGTCCTTTCGCCAGATCTTTGATCTGAGAATAAAGCGCTGCACTGTCATCTTTGGCAGGACGAACCGGGAATGAAACGTACTCAATAGTACGTGTATCCACACCCTGGTATTCATCTTTGTGTGCCTTCAGATATTGTGATAACTCACTGTCACTTACTTTGATGGTTGAATCCGGTACAGCGTAGAAGGGTACATACAGATATTTAAAGCTTACGCGGCTGTTTTGCGCTGTGTATTCTTTTTCAGCTTCAGCTTTGGTAACATAAGATGATAAACGAAGCAGGTTTTCGTATTTTTCACGGATACGGTTTTCTTTCAGGCTGCTTTCAAAAGTAGCCCATGCTCTTTGCTGTTCAACAGGGAGGTTGCCCAGATTTTTAAGATAATTAATAACAGAAGCCTTGTCAAAGGCACCGGTATTAGGATCTCCGAAAGCCTGCTGAATTGCCGGACTGATGTGGTTACCCTGCACCATATCCACTAATTCATCTTCAGTAACGACTAATCCCAGTTTATCAAATTCCTTGCTGTAGGCTAAATCAACGATCAGTTGGTTCCAGGCTTGTTCGCGGATGGAGACCAATTCCTGCTCTCCGGCACTGCGGCCTGTCTGAGCTTCATAATTCTGACGGTAACTTTCCACCTGTTGCTGAAAGTCGGCATACTGAATTTCTTTGCCACTGATTTCACCAATGGTCTGGCTGTTTCCACCGAAAAGAGAGTTTTGCCCTCCCAGAAGATCACCACCTACAATAAAAAATATCAGACTGACTGCAATTACAGTAACAGCAATTCCTGACTTTTCTCTGATTTTGTTAATTAATGCCATTTTTAATGTTCAAATTTCGAGCCACAAAATAAAATGTTTTATTTATACAATACAAGTACCTTTCCAACTGTTGGCGGTTTAATTTAACGGAGAAAGTCTTTAATGTATCCAATATCTTCGCTGAGAGCGGTATATCAGGGCAAAAATACCTGAAAAGAAAACACTCGGCAGGAGCGTAATCAGTCCCATTCCGCCTACGTTGAGGAATAGGGAACCCAGTATAAGGATGAGGATGCCTCCCAGGTATACCTGGTATCCGCGTTTTTGTAAATTCCACATCAGGTAGGCCCCGAAAAGTGTAACGGAATGAAAAATCAGCATGACAATGGCACTGTTACGAATGGTAGCGGGGTTAATGCTTTCTACAATGCTGTTCAGAAACTGTTCTGTAATCGCTTGTTCCTCAGGTTGTACGCGGCTTTCGATCTGTTCCCGTGCCGTATTAAAAACTTCAATGGTTTGTTCTGAGATAAGAATAGGGTTCCAGAGCCTTTCGGCGTGGGTCCATAATCCCGAGATACTGTTGATGAATGTCAAAAAACATAATATTACCAGCAATTGTGACCTTTCGGGGCGGGCTTCCTGTTCGTTTTGCATTTAAAAATAATTAATGACTTTGAGGCTTGCTCAAATTTGGTTTTCCAAAATTTGCCTATTTAGATGAAAACTCCAAAATCATTTGTTTTTTATTCTGAGTAAGATAGTTTTGTTGTATTAATATTTTATTTCTGACAAGAATATAAGCAATCTATTTATGAGTTATCTGCAAACATTAAGATCAAGACTGGAAGGTATAGCGGGGGAAAACAGCGGACTGGATGCAAAGATTAAATTTGATACTGATGAAGGTGTTATTTTTCTGGATGCCACACAGGTTCCCAATGTTTTCAGTGAAGAAGATGCAGAGGCCGATTGTACCTTTGAAATTTCAGCTAAAAATGCTATTAAAATGCTGGACAAAGATTTGAATCCGATGATGGCTTTCATGCTGGGGAAACTCAAAATAAAGGGAGATAAGGAACTGGCAATGAAAATTGCCCAGCGTTTTGGGTGAGTGAATTTCTGCCGGTAGCAAAAAGGCGCCGCGCGGCGCCTTTTTGCGTAAAGAATTGCAGCGGTATTTACTACAGATTCTGCTTTTTAAGTTCGCTTACAGCAAAATCAGCGGCACGGGCCGTGAGGGCCATATAGGTAAGCGACGGGTTCACGCACGACGCGGAGGTCATACAGGCACCATCGGTTACGAATACGTTTTCTGCTCCCCATACCTGATTATTTTTATTCAGAACGGATGTTTTGGGATCAAGGCCCATACGTGCTGTTCCCATTTCATGAATACCAATCCCGGGGTTTTTGGACTCATCGTTATAAGGGTTCACATTTTTCACACCAGCCGCTTCCAGCATTTCTGCGGCGTCGTTCATCATATCAATACGCATTTTTCTTTCATTTTCGGTATAAGCGGCATCGAAAACGATGATCGGTAACCCCCATTTATCTGTTTTTTCGGAGAGGTATAGCCGGTTTTCTTCCATAGGGAGTACTTCACCGAAACCCTGTATGCCCATCGACCATTCGCCTGGCTTTGAAATCTCTTCCTTGAATGACGCGCCAAAGCCCGGCTTGCCAAGTCCCCTGCTCCAGGATGAACGGCTGGCGCCTCCCTGATAACCAAATCCCCGCAGGTAATCCCGCTTATCATTACCCCAGTTACGGTATCGGGGAATATACACCCCATTGGCCCTTCTTCCGAAAATGTATTTGTCCTCGTATCCCTCAAAAGTCCCGGATGCTCCTACGGCCAGATGGTGGTCCATAATATTACGCCCCAGCTGGTCGCTGTCGTTGCCAAGTCCATTCGGGAAACGCTCTGATTTCGAATTTAACATGATCGATGAGGTGGCGATAGCTGACGCATTAAGGAAGATGATTTTAGCATAGTATTCTTTATGCTCCAGCGTATTCTGATCAATGACCCTTACACCCGTGGCTTTCCCTTTGTCTTTATCGTACAGTACTTCTGCAACAATGGAGTCAGTCAGCAGCGTAAGGTTACCGGTTCTTTGAGCAGCAGGCAGCGTAGCGGCCTGGGTGCTGAAATAAGCACCAAAAGGACATCCCCGCATACACATATTCCGGAACTGACAGGCTGCCCGGCCCAGCTCCGTATGGATTGCCTGCGGTGCGGTCATGTTGGCTGTCCGCCCTATAATCATTTTCCGTCCGGCGAATTTTTTTTCTATTTCACCTTTTACATGTTTCTCCACACAGTTCAGCTGCATGGGAGGCATGAAGTGGCTGTCAGGTAATACGTCCAGCCCTTCGGTGGAGCCGCTTATTCCGACAAATTTCTCAACATAAGCATACCATGGCTGGAGGTCTTTATAGCGGATCGGCCAGTCGACTCCGATACCTTCTTTGGCATTCGCCTCAAAATCGGCTTCGTTCCAGCGATAGCTCTGCCGGCCCCACAGCAGGGAACGTCCGCCCAGATGATAGGCACGGATCCAGTCGAACGGCCGTTTTTCTTCATAGGGGTTTTCTTTATCATTTTCAAAAAGGTACCGCCAGTCTTCATTGGCAGTATAACCTGTTCTTACTCCCGCCCAGTATTCTTCCCGGGCAGTAGTGGTCACACGACCGCGATGCTCAAATTCCCAGGGAGCCGTATTGGCGGTTTTGTAATCCGTAATATGTTTTAAGTCCCTGCCTCTTTCGAGCATCAGTACTTTCAATCCTTTTTCGGTAAGTTCTTTTGCAGCCCATCCGCCACTGATGCCCGAACCCACGACGATGGCATCATAGGTTGCCTGCTTTTGTGCATTTATATTTAAGTTCATTGTTTGCCTGACTTGAAAAATGATGAAACATATGCTATTTATAGTGCCCAGGCTTTCTGCCCCGGTTCCAGATCAACACAACCATCATACCGGCCGGGTATTGGTAAATATGCCAGCGCTTTGGTAGCCCCCGGTTCTGAAGTAAAATAACCCAGCAGGGTAAGTTCTTTCAATAATCTGAAAAAAGGAACGCCCGGCTCATCAAAAGGCCTGCCGGCTTCTTTGGCGGCGGCACGGTCTTTCCCGGTTTGTTCCAGCTGTTGTGCGGCATCTGCTTCTGCTTCAGTTAACAAGGCAGTTTGTTTTTCGGGGTCAAGTTTTAAGAAATTTTTGTCAGCCAGGTCGTTGATGCCTTTCAGAAAGCTCTGCTGTTCTTTCGGATAATAACAATCTTTCAGCATCAGCTCAATAAATTCACCGACTTTGGCATCTTTTGCCCCGGGTGTATCTGTCGCCGGAATAATGATCTCGGCTATTTCATCAATGATAGCTCTCTGATCGTCCGTGACAGCAAACAGGATTGACTGGGTTTCGCTGCCGGATTTACACCCTTCAAGAAAGGCCATAACCGTAGGTGCTGATAGGGTACCACCGACCATCCATGCAACACGAGACAATGCGTGACGTCTGTTCATCTGTAATAACAGTTATTTATACATTATAAAAACCGGCCGGTCTGACCGGATAATAGCCTTGCAAATTCTGTTATTTTTCAGGAAAAGTAAAGGTGGTATTGGTAATTTGTAAAGATTATAAGTAACGATTTAAATACGGCTCTTCTTACAGAACCATCAGGTTACAGCCTCTGATATCGGAGTTGTCGAATCGTCCGATTACTTCAAACTGATCCGGTTGCGGGCAGAAACGGCCCAGGTCCTGTGTTTCAATGAATGAACAGGAATCAATGTTTGCGAGATCAATCACATTAATACCGCCCGTTCCTTTATAATCTTTCCAGCCTGAGAAAACGGTCAGCGGGTCATTGATATCCCGCAGCAGGATCTGCATGGTATTGCCGGATGTGAAGACGCCGTTTCCTTTGGAGTATCCCTGAGACAATAATTCGGTCATGCCATATTCTGAATGGATTTCCTTTACCCCGAATGCCCGGGTCAGTTCTTCATGAACTTCTTCCCGGATCATTTCTTTTCTTCGTCCTTTCATACCGCCGGTTTCCATCACCATCCACTGACTTTCGTTCAGGCCTGCCAGTAGCGGACGGGCGGCCTCTGCCAGGTCAAGCAGAGCGAACGTGACACCTAGCAGCAGGGTTTTCCTTGTGGTATCCTGAAGGCACAATTGCAGTTGAGTCAGAAGCTGGTCTGTATCATTCAGATAAAATCCGGCATAGGATGAGCGCGACTGCTGAATAAAATGGTCGGCCATATATACCAGAGAGGAGTTATTTCGTTCAAGGTAAGAAGGTAGTAAGGCCAGTATGTGAAAGTCTGAGAGCGGGCCATATTGAGATTCAAATATGCTCCGGCTTACAGATTGATATAATTCCGGATCATACAATGCATGCCTGCTTTGGGTAAGTCCGGTAGTGCCGCTGCTTTCAAAAGTAACAGAGGGTGCAGTGTTTCCGCGGCATGTTATAGTATGTGTTTTAAAAAAACTGATGGGCAGAAACGGAACCTGCCGGGGGGATGAAATACTTTCAGGATCAATACCAAGGTAATGAATGTATTGTGCGTAAACAGGATTGTATTGAGACTGGAACCGGAAAATCTGAAGTGCCAGTGCTTCAAAACCCGCTTTATCCACATGTAATACAGCGTTACGTAACTGATTCCGGTGGCTTGAAAATGAATTATCCGTTAAATTGACCAAGTGTTCTGAATCATTTAATATTGAATACCGGTTTATCTTTGAGATTTTAGTACAAAAAGATAGATTTACAGAAAAAATACAGAAACAAAATGTTTAAGATTCCTCTACTTATTGCAAAGATATTTCAAAAGCCACGGTTGCAGCGCTATTCTGGCGGGTTGTTTTTTATTTTTTTACCTCTTGGCCTTTTTTCGTGTGTTGATATTCCTGACTTTGATAACACCCCAAGGATCGAGTTCAACAGTATTACCAAGGAAACCGTAGAAGTGACGGAGTTTTCGACTCAGATTGTGGATAAGGTAACCATCACGGTCAATTTTGAAGATGGTGACGGAGATCTGGGGATTAATAGTGATGAGGCCAATGATGATAAGTACATTCAATCGGGCTGGGCCAATTATCAGCTGATTACTTATGTGAAACAGAGAAACGGTACTTTTGAAAAGGTAGATTTTATAGAGGATGCCATGATGTTTTTTCCGGTATTAAAGCCGGATGGAGTAGCCGGACCGATAAAAGGAAAGCTTGATTTACATCAGGATCGTTATCATACCAGTTTTTCTACGCCTAATGTCGTAAAATATGAAGTCAGAATCAGGGACCGGGCGATGAATGTCAGCAATGTGATTGAAACCGATACCATTACCGTTATGCTTGATTTGTAATTTCATCTGAACGGAAGATAAAATCTAATATAGAACGTATTCAATACTACTCCTGTGTTTTTCGACATGGGAGTTTTTTTTTCTTCAATATTCTTCCGTCACTGCTATTTGGGTATAGCTTTTTTGTTGTTGGAGAGAGCTGTATTATGTGATTTTTAATAGTGATACGCTTTATACAGCCTTTCTTCTTGAATAAGAAGGCGTTTATTAAATTGCTGATAAAGGGCATTTCTGTGATCAGAATAATGTCATATAATTTGAAAATAATGATATCATACTGCTGGATGATCTAAAATATTGCGCATGTTTCAGATTGTGTATAGAAATAATTGTATTTACTTAAACATGCTAATTTCAATTATGTAATAAATTTGTGTAAATAAAATTTAAAAATTCATTACATAAATTTACTATATTATTTGTTTTTATTTATTATGTTTGTTTGTGATACTGGTATTAGTTGGCTTTGTTCCAATAAATATTTCATTGGTATTGATATTGAAATTATTTATAACAGAATAATATGAAGTTGCTCATTTTAGTCTTGGCTAAGTAATATTCCGCTTAATGAGTTAACCGGTGAAGTTTTAATTGTGATTATTAAATGTCACGAAAGTGTCATTCTGAATAAAATTAATTTATCCTAAACCCAGTAAACAAATCCTATAGACCTATATGTGAACTCTGTTTGTCAAATTTGATGGTAATGAAACTCAGCCGGATCTGATCGTGATGCTTTTTGATAAATATTAAGTTATCAGTAAAGGCCTGGCCAATAATCAGCAGTGTAATGGAGCCTTATATTCTCTGACGGGATTTCTGTGCTTTGATTTATCTGTAAAGAGTTTCAGGCAATTATGGTTTTGATTATCTGAGTACCTCCGGAATCCGGATGGTGGCAGTGGCGTATATGCTTTGTTTTCGTATATAACATAGCGTTATGTTGCTGGGCTGATTCTACGGATTAATACATTGGACTCTTCTTCTGCTACAAGGCGCATAATTGTAGTGAAATTGTTAATTAAAAAGGGGGTAACTGTTACATATACAATAGAAATAATACACAGTATATCAATAATTAAACTCGTTATGGAATGGAAAATTTACGTAGAAAAGTAATAACACCGGTTATGTCCGGACTTAAATCTGTGTTCTTTGAAGGTAGTAGAATGCTCAGCTCCTTAGTACCCCGGCGATATATTCCGGTTGGCGGAGTACTGGGTGCCTCATTTTCTGTTATAGCCCTTGCTTATCAGGGGAATTTCAGCGGGAATCCGTTTTCGGTCCTGAAAGTCGCGCAGCAAACATCACCCGTGGTAACAGAACCCTTGGATGTACAGGCTTCCGGGATTGCTATGGAAGTCGCAAGTCCGGCTAGAGTCATGGCCCCCCAGGGAGCATTTCCTTTGGAAAGAGGGATGGCTATAGTGAGCCGTCTTTCAAATCCTAATGCGGGTGCACCAGGACAGGGGTCTTTAAGGGATGGTTATGTTTTGGGGGTATTTGATATCAGAAATCCTCAGGATAACAGCGCGTCTGTAGCTCCGGCTGTCTGGTCGGCACCTTCAAGTACTACTTTTCGTCATCCTGAATGGACGAATGCGGTTATGGGAGAGGTTTTTGGCGTAGAAATTGATAATTCAGTTACTAATAATCCACAGGTTTTTGTCGGAAGTACAGGAACTTTTGTCGGAAATATTAATGGTGCCTCGCAATATGCAGGCAGGACTATTCCGGCCATAGGTTCAAAAGGGGGCGATGTTTTCAGGATTGATGGCTCTACCGGAGGCGTTTCTGTATTGAATAACAGTATTCCCAGTGTAGGGTACAATACGGAAGGGGGGAGAGGTGCGACGGATATTGAGATTCCTATTAATACAGCGAATGGCGGTATTCTGAAATCATATGCCATTGTTAACGGAGGTTCCGGATATTCCAACGGACTTTATTTATTAAATGTTAGCGGCAGTGAAGGTGGAGCATCTGGTACAGTGTGGGTAACAGTTACTAATGGCAGTATAACTGCTCTTACCCCGGGTCTGGCCGGAACCGGATATCAAGGCGATATCACGATTGATGTTGTTCCGGGTGGCGGATCAGGTTTTACATATGATATAACGCTGGGCTACCCTCTTCAGACAGGGACTTACACTCCTGCAGAGGGAGGAGCGGGTTATCCACTCTTTCCAGCTTATGCGATTATGGGTGACGGAACGGGGGCTGTGGCAACTGTTACGACAGCTTCAGGTAATATTATGGGTTACAATTTAACTTTCGCCGGATCTAATTACTCCAGAAATGCTACTTTAACAGTCAATAACCGTTATACAGGAGTGGGTAATATTGGTTATAATTATGCCCGGAAAGTAGTGTATACTTCTTCAATCGATAACGGGATGATCTATGCAATGGATGCCGTTACAGGGGCGTTTCTCGGCTCTCCTTATGATCATTTACCAACGGTAGCTGATCCGGTTAATTTAGCAGTAAGTGATATTCGTCGTTTACCAATCGGTATTTCATGGAATCCCCGTGACAACCGGCTCTATTTTTCACGGGTATCTGATGACGGATATACGGTTGCAGGGAATATTTACAATTTTACCCATAATGAGGTAATTTCAATAGGTTTAAACGCTGATGGTTCAATTAATACTACTGATACTCCCCGGGAAGAAATCCGGGTTCCGGTAGCACGGGTTACCGGTGATCAACGGTCATTAATAACAGATATTGAATTTACATCTGATGGTAATATTGCTTTATTGGGAGAAATGTCAACAGGTGAACCCGGATTCCGCTCAATAGTTTCGGAATTCCGTTTTACCAAAGGCTCACATAATGCGATTGCAAGAGAATATCGCTTTGAAAGTGGAGAATGGAATACAACACCCGTACAATACAAAGTGGGGAATACCTATGGAGGCTACAATAATACCGGTGGTGTTGATTTCGGGTATGGAAATTCGGAAAATCCGGATGTATACTATGATGCAGCTGTGCTGACAGGAGATTATATTGAAGGATCAGGTTATGTATACGGAATCCAGATCAGTCCTTTGTCTCAAGGGAATTTCCCCGTGAATGATGAATACAATCATTATATTGTAGATGATAATCAACCTGTACTCGGATTATTTCTGGAGAAAACGGGAATAGGTGATGTAGATGTATTCAGTGGAGTTGATTTTCCTCTTGAAGAAGTTGAACTGACTATTCTTAGTCAGAATGATGCGACAGATTGTAACACAGGTGATGGTATAATCGTCCTATCGGGAACCGGCTTATTGCCTAATACACCATATCCTGTTTCTTATGTTAAAGATGGGGGAAGCCCGGTTGCGGTTACTGTTATCAGTGATATTAACGGGAACATTTCTTTAACCGATCTGTCTCCAGGAGAATATACGGATATACAAATCAGTGATCCACCGAATATTACCAGCAATACGCTGACAACAAGAATTAATTGCCCGTTACCAGAACTGAGCCTGGG
>JBEBXQ010000005.1:0-85560 GCA_040391535.1 Telluribacter sp.
CGGATATTAACAAAAAGCCAGTTATGGACTGATTAGAAAAATGCTGAAATTTCAACCTCGGTTCCTTCCCGTAATAACCCGGCCCTGCGGATCAGCAGGTTCTGTCCGAACATAACTTTGTGGCCGGTTTTTCGGTAGTTAGCTAATGTTTTAAGTACTTCTGTACCTTTTTCTCCCGTTTGAGGGTCAATATTTACCATTACACATCTTGCACACGGTTTCGCTTGTGTAAGGTGTATCGCGCCGTCAATAATAAGATGTTTCCAGTGATCTTCAGCAAATGGTGTTCCGCCTTTGATAACCAGATTGGGGCGAAACCGTTGCATGCTTACATTCTGTTCAAGGCGCGTGTTCAGATCGTCAAGGGAAGACTGGCCGATCAGCATTAACGGATATCCGTCTGCGAAGTGAACAATTTCACCGTGGGAGGCATATTTCGGATTAACCAGCCGCCGGGTTTCATCAGGCATAAAAACCAGCTTTACCTCAAAGCCAAGGTGATCACTGAGCCATTGGTCAATTGCTTCAGAAACTTTTACAGCCTGCATGGTATCATTCCAGACAGTGACGTTGCAGATTTCTTCGGTCTGTGGCTGAAAAGGGATGATACAGGTATTCCCACGGTTACCTGCCGGATTGATGATGAATTCATCATCACCAGTCCGTATCTCCAGTTGCGATAATTGGGGAAATTGTCGTTGAGAAATAAACATCCCTGAAGCATCCGTTATCATCCATCGACGGTCGAGTGCAATACCTCTGTCAGTCAGCTCTGCTTCTTTGAGCCTGATACCCGGCAGTGACTTGACAGGGTAAATCCATATTTCGGAGAGTGTTAGCTGCGTCATATCAGAAGGTCATACGTGCAAGAGGGCTGACCGACTGATCAGCAAAATCCTGTTTCAGGTATTTAAAATGTGCTGCCATGGCGATCATGGCCGCATTGTCGGTACAGTATTCAAATGCAGGAATATAAACATTCCAGTTAAGTTTTCCGGCGGTTTCCTGTAAGGTTTTTCTCAATCCCGAATTAGCAGAAACGCCACCTGCTATCGCAATATCCCGGATGTTTGTTGTTTTCGAAGCTTTCTTCAGCTTTTGCAATAAAATAGTAATCAGCGTATACTGAATGCTGGCGCAGATATCTTCAAGATGATCCTGAATAAATGATGGGTTTTCCTTTACATTCTTCTGAAGAAAATAAAGAATCGCTGTTTTTACGCCACTGAAAGAATAGTTCAGTTCCGGGATTTCCGGAATAGGGAAGGTAAAGGCGTTGGGATTGCCTTTTTTCGCATATTTATCGATTAATGGCCCTCCTGGATACGGCAGACCCAGTAGCTTGGCTGATTTGTCGAAAGCTTCTCCCACAGCATCGTCGAGGGTTTGTCCCAGGATAATCATCTGGTCCGGTGCTTCAACTTTAATGATCTGGGTGTGACCTCCGCTAACCGTCAGGCAAAGAAAAGGGAAGGGGGGCTTCGGGTCTTCAATAAAATGCGCCAGCACATGGGCATGCATGTGGTGCACGTCAATAAGCGGTATACTAAGAGCAAGCGCCATCGCTTTAGCGAATGAAGTACCTACAAGTAAGGAACCCAATAATCCCGGCCCTCTGGTAAACCCTATAGCATCCAGGTCTTTTTTTGTTAAATTTGCATCGGATAAAGCCTGGTCAACAACTTTTAGTATGTTTTGCTGGTGTGCCCGTGATGCAAGTTCGGGAACAACACCACCATATTCACGATGAATCAGTTGGGTTGCAACAACATTAGAATAAATTTTTCCGTTTTTGATAACGGCAGCTGATGTGTCGTCACAGGATGATTCAATCGCAAGTATATTCATAATGTTATTATACAGTTGAGGCGCAAAATTACAAAATAACGCGCAGTGCGAAAATAAGGTAAAAGACTTTGCTAAAGGAAGTACTCAGAAATGTTGGAAACGCAGCTGTTTTGCTGATCATTTTCCTGCTGATCTTTTTTGGAATTGCCACCATTGCTCTTCAGTTTTCGGGAGTACAGACTTCCCTTGTCCGAAAATTAACGGCTTCCGTTTCTGAAACGTTAGGGTATCCTGTTGAAATCAGGAAAATCAACATAAAATGGTTTGATATTCTCTCACTGGAGAATGTGGTAATAGAAGACGCCAGCCAACGCCGGATGATTGAAGTGGAGCGGCTTGATGTAAACCTTGATATAGTAAATATTTTTAAAAATCGTCACGCAGAAATCAGACTGGATGAGGTCACGTTGTATAAACCTGAAGTGAGACTGGTCAAAAACCCGAAAACCGGAGATCTTAATTTCGATGAATTTGTTGCACGGATCAATGAAATTACCTCCGGTGGTGATACGACCCATTCCGATAATCACATTCCGTTCAGGATTTCCAGAGCGAGCCTGAGTGAAGGAACCTTTCATTATGATGACCCCCGGGAACCACATTATAAAAGTGAAACCTACTTTGACCATAACCATTTTGTTCTGAAAGGAATCTCTGCCGGTCTGACGGATTTTCTGCTGGTAGGTGACACTATTGCTTTTGAAACAAAAGGGTTAACAGCTATAGACCGGCAGACGAACCTGAAAGTAAAGCATCTTGACACCCGTTTTCTCTTTTGCCAGAAAAAAATGGAACTGGCAGACCTGCAGGCACATATTGGTGATTCTTTTCTTAAAAAGTATATCAGCTTTAATTATAACCGGGCCGGTGATTTCTCAGACTTTAACAGCAGAGTCAGAATGACCGCTGATTTTACAGACAGTAAAATTCAGTCTGAGGACCTCGGGTTATTTCACGAATATCTTCTGACACTTCGTGAAACCTGGCATCTGACGGGGCATTTTGACGGAACTGTAGAAGATTTTATGCTTTCAGGATCTGTTATTGATTTCGGAAACGGGAGCCGGCTGGTAGGCGATATTGGCTTCAAAGGGTTACCCTATTTTTACAGTTCTACGCTTGATATTAATCTCAACGACACCCATATTGAAAGTGCCGATCTGGTCCAGTATTATCCGGAAGCATCATTACATAAGCTGTTGGATAAATTGGGTTATCTGCAGCTGACCGGAAGTTATCAGGGAACGGTTACAGATTTTGATCTGAATGGAAGCATCAATACCCGCATCGGTGCAATAAGGCCGGATCTTAAATTTCATATTGAAGATAAGTTCAAATCGACTTATAATGGCAGCCTGCAAACGACCGCTCTGGATCTGGGTATATTGCTTGATAATCCGGAAGTATGGCAGAAGATTGATTTTGAGGGAGAGATTAACGGAGAAGGTTTCGATCTGCTGACCTCGTCAGTAAACCTCGATGCCACCATCAGAAATATAGGCTTCAAGCACTATAATTACAGTCCTGTTATGCTGAACGGCAATCTGCAGCACTCGTATTTTAATGGCAATGTCAGTATTGCAGATACTAATCTTACACTTGATCTGTCCGGCGAATTTGATCTTCGGAATCCTTTAAACCGGTTTGATGTGACGGGATCAATAGGGCAAGCCAAATTACAAACCCTGGGTTTTGCTGATTACCCGGTTTTTCTGAGGACAGATATTGAAGCTCAGGTAGAGGGAAATACAATGGATGATCTGAACGGACTGGTGAAACTGAGCCAGCTGACCTTAAACAGAGATGATAATGATCGTCGTTTGGTGGTGGATTCT
Organism: Telluribacter sp.; assembly: GCA_040391535.1. Taxonomy (GTDB): domain Bacteria; phylum Bacteroidota; class Bacteroidia; order Cytophagales; family Spirosomataceae; genus JBEBXQ01. Next base: position 3,684 of record JBEBXQ010000005.1, read on the forward strand.
GTTCTGGTGCATGCCGAACGCCGGAATCAGCAGCGGCAGCTCAAACTGATTTCTGATTTTGTCAATATCCGCATGTCAGGGAATTTTGAACTTAGTCAGACGTTTTCTGACCTGTATGGTCTTATCAATGAATATAAATTTTATTTCAGTAAAAATGAAGAGGAGCGGAAAGCTTATTATTCAGGAAAAAGCAATTCACTGGCAAGCAGGCCTTATCTGATTACCTATGAGCTGAAAACGCTGAATATGGAGCCGCTATGGTTGTTTTTTGATCCTCATGTGTATGTTGCTGAAGGAGCTGTCGCCAGCGGAGTTTTCAGGATGGGCGCTACTGCATTTATGAGTGTGGAAGCAGCGGTGGATTCTGTGGCTTACGGTACTAATAAATTCTATGATATCCGGAGCAATATCAATACCTCCAAGGCTGCTTTAAGTGATGAGGTGCTGGCCTCCGGTTATGTAGAATCCAAACGCCAGAAACTTAATATGGTTTCGGCAACAGAACAAATGAAACTGGAAGCTGTATGGGACAAAGACCATATTGATTTTAAAGGAGGGATGCAGCAGTCTGATTCCCGCAATAACGTAATGGTAGCTGGTGAAATGACTTTTCAGAAAGAAGGGTTTGATCTTCATTTTAAAAATTCAAAGCTGGAAGTACTGGATGAAGTATGGCAGCTTAAGCCCCGGAACCTGGTTTCTTTCAAAGGAGAACTGATTGATTTTAAAGATTTTTCCCTGACAAGCGGTAAACAGTATCTGACTGTTGACGGGATTTATTCGGGTAACGGAGAGCAGGACCTGCTACTCTCTGCAGGTTTTTTCAGGTTAAATACTTTTAATACAATACTCAATACAAAACTGGACGGAATTCTTGACGGCTCTTTGCGCATCAGTAATAAACTGAGATTTGATGAATTGAAAAGTGCTTTTGATATTGAAGGCCTGACCATCAATGATTATGAACTGGGTAATTTCAGGGGAACATCAGAATGGGATGAAATATCAAGAAGTTTTCTGATCAGTGCTGATTTGAAAAAAAACCTCAGAAATTCATTTACACTCACCGGTAACTATTTCCCCGGCAATCCGAAAGAAGCGTTGAAGCTGAAAGCCAGCTTCGCCGAGACAGAACTGAAGGTTATCGAATCCTTTGTAGGTGGTATCTTTTCAGATGTGTCGGGACAGATAAACGGTCAGCTCAATATCACCGGGGCAATGATGAAGCCCCGGATAAGCGGGAAACTGCTGGTAAATCAGGGGCGCCTGAAAGTGGATTATTTGCAGACTTATCTTCAGGTTTCTGATACCATCCGGGTGACAGAGCAGGAAATTCTTGCCGATCAGATGACTATTACAGACAGTGACGGAAATAAAGCTAAATTGTCAGGAGGCTTTTATCATAAGGATTTCAAAGACTTTACGATGAATATGCAGGCGTCTCTGAATAATTTTAAAGTGCTCAATACTACTGATAAAGATAACGACCTGTTTTACGGTACAGCTTACGTAACCGGTACCGCACGCATGTCCGGGCCCATAGACGATATACTGATTACCTCCAATGTAACCAGTAACAAGGGAACCCGTATTTATATTCCGTTTGACGGAGCTTCTTCTGTTGAAAAGAAAGACTATATCCGGTTTGTAAGTCAGTTAGCGAAAGAAGACAGTACAGTCAGTGGTAACGGGACAACTTCAGCAGGAAAGTCTGCTAAGATCAGGATGAATTTTAACTTCAATATTACCTCAGATGCCTATTGTGAAATCCAGCTCGACAGGCAAGCCGGGGATATTATCAAAGCTTACGGAAGCGGACTGATCAGTATGAATGTAGATACGGATGGTGAATTTGTGATGAACGGGAATTATAACATAGAGCGGGGCGACTATACGTTTACACTTCAGAATGCATTGAATAAGAAATTTGATATTAAATCCGGTAGCCGTATTTCGTGGTCAGGAGATCCGTTTGAGGCGATTGTGAATATCAACGCAGGATATACCCAGATGAGCTCGCTGGCAGGTGCATTGGCTAATTATAACGTAAGCAGTGTTGACGAACAGGGGAGAGATCCGCTGTCGAGACGATATCCGGTAGAGGTGTTGATATCCCTGTCAGGCCGTTTATTGACCCCGCTGGTTAATTACAGTCTTGAAATAAAGGAAGCACCTGCTTCCGGGAATTATCGCAGTGCGGTAGCAGCATTTGAAAACCGTCTGAAGAATGATGAGCAGGAAATGAGCCGGCAGGTAAGCAGTCTGTTGCTTTTTAATCAGCTTTTATCACCTTCTGATATGCTCATGTCATCGGAAGGTTTTCTGGGAAACAGTGTAAGTGAGCTGATTGCTAACCAGATCAGCAGCTGGGCGTCGGCAGTAGATGAAAATCTGGAAGTGGGGCTAACAGGATTATCACTGGATCAGAATGCACTTACAAATCTCCAGCTAAGGTTTTCATACCGATTCTTAAATGACCGGTTCAGAATCACCCGTGACGGAAGATTTACCTATGGTACGGCTCAGTACGATGCTGCCAGTCTCATGGGTGAATGGACGCTGGAATACTGGCTGAATTCAAAGGGGACGGTCCGTGGAAAAGTTTATAACAGGAATATTCAGAATCCGCTGATACTGAGTAATACGGTAACAACCGGGGGCGTCAGTATGCAGTTCACACATAGTTTTAATCATTTGGGTTTATTCCGGAAAAGGAATATCAAAGAAATGAGTAAAGAAAATGCTGATATTCAAAATACTATGCCGTCAGATATTTTGAATGATACAATATATAGAACCGATAGAATTAGATCTATGCCTTTAGAATTAAAATAATTAATTGCATTATTTTGATATTTTAATGTATATACGTTTTGAATATTGCGAAATAATTGATCCCGTATTTGTATTTTAATTTTCTGACTTTATGAAAAATACTATTTTTGGTTAGTATTTATTGAAATTTTCCCTTTCCTTTGTAGAATAAATTTTACGGTTATTTCTAATAACATGTCTGAGTTACACACATCTTATTGAAGATTATTTTCTGATTTATACACTAAATATTTCTCAGGTTTCCCTCTTTAATTGTCTGGATAAAACTTAATGTTTTAGAAGCTAAGCAGTGAAACTATGCGTTATCGTTATTCAAGATTAATGTTGCCGATTCAGGTTATTGCCGATTTCCTGATGCTCAATATGTCCTTTTTTGCTGCATTTTATATGCAGTTCAAAAACCCGGCTGTTTTCGGATCCAGTGAATATCTCATCCTTTTACTGACATTTAATCTGATTTGGATGGCTTCGATTCCTGTCGTAAACCCTTATCAGATTTCAAGAGTTGTGTTCAATCTGGATAACCTGCTTTCCAAATTTTTCCTTATTGTATTTCTTCATATCTGCATTATCTCTATCGCCTGGGTAGTGGTAGGGGGGAATGGTTATTCAAGAGCTCATTTATTTCTTACTTACGGATTGTTTCTCATTGCGGGTGTGGTCTGGAGAATCTCCGCACTTGTGTTCCTGAAGATTTACCGCATGAGTGGCTATAATTACAGAAATTATATTATTGTCGGAAATACCGATGTCACGAAATCCGTGAAAACCTTTTACGAGGCACATCCGGAAATGGGATATAGGTTCTTAGGCTTTTTCAGTGAGGCACCCTCAGATAATCCCAATGGGAAGACTTTGTGGGATCTGGAAGATTTTATCCTCAATAATCATCTTGATTATATTTATTGCAACCTGAGTTCTTTATCGCCTGAAGCGCTGAAAAAAACAATTGAAATATCTGAAAAACTGAAAGTGAAGGTAAATCTCATTCTTGATTACCGTGGATTCCTGACAAACAGAGCGGCTATCGAATACCATGATTATATGCCCGTAATCAGCTTGTCGACCAAACCTTTTTCAAATATTCAGACAGAGGTTTTCAAGAGAATGTTTGATGTCGGGTTCAGTTTTGTAGCTATAATGCTTTGCCTCCCCATTATGCTGATCATCGCTGTTGCTGTTAAACTGACCTCAAAGGGGCCTGTGTTCTTTTCGCAGGAAAGATCAGGAAGATGGGGTAAACGTTTTAGGATTTACAAATTCCGCAGTATGTATATAAATACAAAAACAGAAGGAAAGCAGCATTCAAGAGGTAAAGGTGATCCGCGGATTACCTCAATAGGGGGCTTTCTCAGACAAACCCGCCTGGATGAACTACCTCAGTTTTTTAATGTTTTGAAAGGTGATATGTCTATCGTTGGTCCCAGGCCACTGGCACGTTATGACGTGGATATGCTGATGGATAACGCACCGGAGAACTTTAAGAAAATTCTGACGATAAGACCTGGTATTACTTCTATCGGACAGATAAAAGTAGGCTATGCGGATAACCTGGAGACTTCTGTCAGGAGGATGAAATACGATCTGTTGTATATCCGTAATGCCAGCTTAGGTACTGACATCTGGCTGATTTTCCAGACTGTTAAAGTGATGCTGCTGGCCCGGGGCAGATAGTTTTATGAAATCTGTACAGACCATTTCGCAGCACCGTCGGTATTACATCAGATACACACCTTCTTTGTCAGGGTCACTTAACAGTACTCTTACGTGTTCATTGATGGTTGTACTGAGGGAATAACCTACGAAATCAGGACGGATCGGGAAATGATGATAACTTCTGTCAACCATCACGGCTACCTGAAGCTTCTTTACGGAAATATCCCTGAAAGAGGTTAACGCATAGAATAAGGTTCTGCCTGTATTCAATACATCATCAGCAACAATCACCACCTTATCTTTTGTATTGACGGCATTGTTGCCTTCATTTACCCATTCAGGAATTGAAGTTTCTGATAAAACCGGAATTCTTATCAAATGAATCCTGAATCCGGAGATTTCCTTTAATACAGCCGCAATACGCTGAGCAAAACTCCATCCTTCTCCTCCGTAAATCCCGGCGATGCCAACAATCGTTATTTCCTGTTCGGTAAAGTTTTGTTCATAAATCTCATAGGCAATGCGACGTACTTTCTGCTGTACTTCCGTGGTACTTAACAGTTGTTTGGAAATAGCTGTATCCATTCGGTTTTAACTTCTGATTTGCGGTAAAAATACAAATTTCGTTACTGAATCGGTCAAAATGTTTAAAGTTACTTCAGGATTCCATAAAACGGATGATCCAGCGGGCAGTTAATTCATCTGAAAGAGGATTGTCCGGAATACCTGACAGTGCTTTTGCTGCCTTTTCAGTTCCTATCCGTTCTTGTCTGAGGCGGATAAGTTCGGCATCATATTCAGGTGAAAATTCAGGATGTGCCTGAATGCCCAATGCCGTAGTGCCTACCTGAAACATACTCACAGGGCAGGTCGGCAATGTAGCAAGCACAACAGAACGCTCCGGTAACTTAACCACCTGATCCTGGCACATCATCAGTAAGGTAACTTCCTCCTGAAACGGGGTCATCCATTCCTGCTGCTGTACAATTTTAAAAGTATGTGCACCTGTGTTCCATCCGAATTCCAGCGATTTTTCCACTTTCCCTCCCAATGATTCAGCAAGTAACTGATGCCCGAAGCAGACACCGGTAAATTTGACGGATTTGTGGTACAATTCCTTAATAAAGCCTTTGATCCGGTGAATCCATTCCTCATCATCATATACAGATGCTTTTGATCCTGTAGCCATATATCCGTCGCATTCTTCTGCGTTTTCAGGGAAATGTCCGTTTACTACGTCATAGATCCTGAATTCCCAGTGGGGAGCCAGCGGAAGAAATAATGATCTGAACATCTGATCATAATCGCCGTATACCGGTTGTAAATCCGGAGCCACATGATCGCATTGCAATAACCCGATTATCATGATGAGGAATAGTTTTAATTAATTTTTCAGATGAAATGACTTAGGTCGTGTCAGTGATTCATAACCAACAGCTGAAAGTGTACAGCCTCTGCCAGAATCTTTCACTCCTGTCCATGCCAGCTCGGGATCAAGATAATCACAGCGATTCATGAAAAAAGTTCCGGTTTCTACCTGATTACCTATCTCCATGGCGGCCTGGGAGTTTTCTGTCCATACGGATGCTGTTAATCCGTACGCACTGTCGTTCATCAGGGAAATCGCTTCTTCGTCAGACTTTACAGACATAATGCCTACAACCGGAGCAAAACTTTCTTCTGTCATCACAGACATTCCGTGATGGACATTAATCAGTACCTGAGGAGCCATATAAGGGCTGTCGGCTTTGTCAGCTGCAAACCGGCTGGTATCAATCAGGGTTTTGGCACCTTTGCCAAGTGCTTCCGTAATCTGCTGACGGGCGAAAGTAGCAGCTGAAGTTTTAACCATGGGGCCAAGTGTGGTCTCTGCTGCCAGCGGATTGCCCAGCACATAGGTATTGGTTAAATCCGTGAATCCATCCACAAAAGCCTTGAAAAGATTTTCATGTACATAAATCCGCTCAATACCGCAGCACGACTGGCCCGAATTAAAAAACGCGCCGTCAACCAGATTTTCCACAGCGTCGGACAGATTGGCATCTGCCCTTACGTAAGCGGGATCCTTGCCACCAAGTTCAAGGCCTGAAATGATAAACCTTTCCCCAATGGCTTTCTGAATGGCTTTGCCTCCATCCACAGAGCCTGTAAAAGCAACAAAATCAATTCTGCTATCACCGGTAATCCGGCTTACCTGTTCGTGGCTGATGTGTAAATACTGAAACACGCCTTCAGGAAGGCCCGCATAGGCAAATGCTTCGGCATATCTTTCGGCACATAGCGGAGTTTGCTGAGCGTGCTTCAGCACTACGCTGTTTCCTGCCATGATTGCAGGAATAACCGTATTGACAGAGGTCAGGTAGGGATAATTCCAGGGAGCGACAACAAACACCACTCCCAAAGGATCGCGGCGGATAAAACGGGTAAAGCCGGTAAGTTCCGAAACATGGATATCACGCAGGGCATCTCCGGCAATATCGATCATATACCGTGCCCGCTCCTGAAATCCCTTTTTAATTTCAAAGGGGGTATATCTGACCGGGCGCCCCATTTGCCAGGTAAGCTCCTCGCCGATTTTATCGGCATGAATCAGGAAATATTCTACGGCCTTTTTACAAATTTCAGCTCTTTCTGCGACAGATGTATGTTTCCAGGCTTTCTGAGCTGCCACTGCTTTGGCAAGAGTTTGCTCGATCTGCCGGTCCGCAGCCCGTTCTCTTTCGACATAAATACTTCCGTCAATCGGGCTGATCGTTTTCTGGATTTCCATATCGTTGCTGATCAGACGGGTGTTACGTATGCAGAGGTAATGCCTCCGTCAACCAGAAAATCAGTACCGGTGACGAAAGAAGATTCGTCTGAAGCCAGAAACAGGGCAGCGTAGGCCATTTCTTTGGCTTCACCGAAACGTCCCATTGGAATATGTACCAGACGTCTTTGTTTTTTTTCCTCTGTATCCAGAAACTTCATAAGCAGTTCAGTACGTAACGGTCCCGGACAAAGAGCATTGACACGGATGTTTTCACGTGCATGTATGACAGCCAGTTCCCGGGTCAGTGCCAGTACAGCACCTTTACTGGCTGTATAGGCTACCTGTGGAGTGGCAGCACCCAGAATTGCGACAAAGGATGCCGTATTGATAATGGATCCTCCACCAGCTCTTTTGATCGCCGGGATACCATATTTGCAGCCAAGAAAAACGCCCTTGGCATTGATATTCATGGTCAGGTCCCAGATAGATTCTTCTGTGGTGACGGCATTATCATCATTGCTGTGCATAATACCGGCGTTGTTAAAGAGGATATTGAGTTTGCCGTATTGTGTTTCTGCAAAAGAAACCATTGCCTCGTTATCGGCTGCTTTGGATACATCGGCCCTGATGAAAGATGCAATCCCGCCGTTTTTTTCTATTTCTGCCACGGTTTCCAATCCCCCGGCTTCACTGATGTCAGAAACGACTACTGATGCCCCTTCTTTCGCAAAAAGAAGAGCTGTTTCACGGCCGATACCGCTGCCGCCTCCTGAAATCAGGGCGACTTTATTTTGAAGACGCATAAAAATGATAAATATTTAAGGTGTTAATTATGGGTTTTCCCGATTAAATTCTTTCAAAATAGCGCTTTCTTTCCCAGTCTGTTACACTTGAATTGAAAGCTTGCTGTTCGGTTTTGAAAAAATGCAGGTAATGTTCTTTTACCTGAGTTCCGAACATTTCTTCAGTGAACGGGCTTTTTTCAAACAATGCCACAGCTTCGCCTAAGGTATAGGGTACTCTTGGCAGATGGGCCGCAGCATAAATATCTCCTTCAAAACAGGCTGGTGGCTCTGTTTTGTGTCTGATGCCGTTTAAGCCGGATGCAATAGAAGCTGCCAGAGCAAGATATGGATTGCAGTCTGCACCCGGAATCCGGCATTCAATCCGGAGACTCTGCCCTTTACCTACTACACGAAAACCTGCCGTGCGGTTATCATAACTCCATGCAAGCCGGGTGGGTGCCCAGGAGCCGTCAACATAACGCTTATACGAATTGACCGTCGGGGCATAAAACGGCATTACATCAGGCACATGTTTTATCCAGCCGCCAAGAAACCAGCGGAAAATATCAGAGCAATCAATGGCGCCCAGTTTTTCATTGCCAGTAAATGCATTTACACCGTTTTGCCAGAGACTCAGGTGAATATGAGCACTGGAACCAGCCTGGTCACCGGCATATTTGGCCATAAAAGTCACCGATAGCCCCATGGATTCAGCCACCTCTTTCAGGCATTGCTTGAAAACAATATGATTATCTGCCGTTTTGAGAGCTTCATCATATTTAATATTAATCTCATGCTGGCCAAGGCCCCATTCCCCTTTTGAAGTTTCTACCGATAAGCCTGATTTTTTCAGGTGCCTTCTGACTGCACCGGTATAATGTTCCGTTCGTGTGCCCTGTAAAATGTGGTAATCTTCAAGATAATATCCGGCAGGAGTAAGGTTCTGGAATTTCTGTTCGTATGCCTGACGGTAACTGTTTTCAAAAAGATAATATTCGAGTTCGGTAGCAGCATAACAACTGTAGGCTGATGCTGATAAATGGTCCAGCTGTTTTAAAAGAATATTGCGTGGAGCAACGGCCACAGGCTGATGGCTTTTTTCATCATGGATATCGCAAAATACAAGGGCTGTCTTCTCCAGCCAGCTGATCTGTCTGATCGTATTCAGATCAGGAACCAGGTGAAAATCACCAAAACCTTTTTCCCAGTTAGCATAAGTATAACCAGAGACGGGATCCATTTCCATATCAGTTGTAAGAAGGTAATCGCAGCCGTGTGTGCCATTCTCTGCTACGGTTTCAAGGAAGAAATCAGCATCTGTTCGCTTACCCATCACCCTGCCATAATGATCGGTGAAAGCTGTTATGACGGTATCAATGGATCCTTCTTTTATTTTTTCTGTCAGCTGGTTTATGGTTAATAGCCCCATATGTTAAGAATATTGATAGGTTAAGTAAAAGGGTATATCTCCTGTAATCAACCGGGATTTTCAAGAGTGGCTTTGAGCGGGTACTTCAAAATCACTTTTTTGCCCGACGATTTTTCGAGAATCGGTATCAGTATTTTTTCTGCATTCTCCCTGGTCTGTTCCAGTATTCCCATTTTTAAAGCCGATTCCCTGATCTGTTCTTCGGCCTGTTTATAGGCTTTTTCCACCAGTAGTGCCTCATCGGTAAAAGCATATTCCGTATTGTATACTTTCGAATTGGCATGATCTATTTTAAAAACGCACAATTCGGGTTCGGGTAAATTCAATACAAGTGTGTCTTTCGTCATGGCGATGTCTTCAGGCCGGATCTTTTTAAGATCAATACAACCAATAGCTTCTCCCTGTATAATCAGCAGTGCTTTGGCATCGGGTAACCATAGTTTGGTGATTTTTTGTTCTACAACATCTTTGAAATTGTATTTTACCAGTTCCAGTTTTCCCATGGCCGTTACTTCTTCGAGTACCAGACGGTGGTTACTTTCTGTTACAGATTTTCCCGCTATCCATTGTGGTACCCATTCGCCGGCTTTTATATTTTCCCAGACCGTCATAATACCTACACCAAGGAGGATAAGTACTACTATTCTGAAGGTATATGATAAAATTTTCATGAATTCCGGGATAGTTTCTGAGCAATTATACTGACAATAATGAGTTGAAGCGCATGATAAATCATAATCGGTAAAAGGATAATTCCTGCTGTTGCCACATTAGGGAAAAGTACTTTCATCATGACGGCCCCCTGTACGAGTGACTTTTTGGATCCGCAGAATACGGCTGTAATACTGTCCTCCCGGTTAAAACGTAGCATTCCGCAAACCATTTTAACGATTCCGAAAATAACAAAAAAAAGAGCGACCATGCCTATGCTCAGCAAAATAATATCCATCCAGGCAAATGCGCTGAAAATGCGCTGGTCAAACGATTCGCAAAACGAACTGTAGACAATCAGTATAATGGTGGACTGATCAAAATACCTGATTTGTTTTTTATTCCTGTTGACCCACCCGCCAAGCTTTCTATGGAAAATCAGGCCCAGTGTTACAGGTACGATCACCTGAAAAGTGAGTTTCCAGAAAACAGTGCTGAGGTCGAAATCCGGCGTGATGTCGTCAATCACAGTACTGATCCAGATGGGCGTAATAAATACACCCAGCAGGCTGGAAATACTGGCATTAAAGATAGCGGCCGGTAAATTGCCACCGGCTATGGATACCATTACCACAGAGGAAGAAACGGTAGAGGGTAATGCACACAAAAACAAAATACCGACCCACAGCAGATCACCATCGGCTGATATAAAGAATGGTTTAAGTCCGAAAGCAATAAGCGGAAATAACAGAAAAGTGGCACCATGCACGACCAGATGCAGTTTCCAGTTGGTGAGTCCGGCTTTCAGATCAGCCGGACTTAATTTAAGCCCGTAAAAGAAAAAAATCAGAGCGACTCCCCAGTTGGCGATTTCCCCTACCGGAACCGGACTGGCCGAAGAGCCGGGATAAGGATAAAGATAAGCCAGAAATACAGCACTGAAAAGGGCCAGCATAAAACCGTCCATGCCGGCTTTACTAAGCAATGAAAACAGATTACGTTTAATGAAGGTCAAGGGTGTCAGCTATTAATTGTTCCGCAGCCTGAAAGTTACAATTCTTTTTTCAAAACTGTCTGGCTGTATCATGGTATTTCTCAACGCCCCCAGAAATTGTACCGGATACCTAAGAATACCCTGGTTCCCTGGAGTGATGCGTAATTATAGTTAGGATCAAAAGTATATCCGTTTGGATTGTTAACAGGGTCATCAACATGTTTGTCAAACGGATCAAACGGGCGCATGATCGGATCACCCGGAACAAAATTGAAAATATTCTTTACTCCCCCGTAAAGTTCGATATCGTTATTCAGTTTCTTGTTGACCTGGATGTTGGCTATACAAAACCAGGGAGAGTATTCCGGGCGATAGTCGTTCGGTAAAACAGGTAAGCGCATCGGTCCGTTCCAGTTGCCTGTCAAATCCACACTGAAGTTACGGGGTAAGGTATAATTGAGTATAAAGGTCCCCGACCACTTGGGGGCATGAAGTTGCTGAATGCGTATTTTCTGATCGTCCAGGTTTTCTTCTTTCTGAAATACATCCATCCAGGTTACGCCAAGCATGACTTTGAGCGGAATATTGAAATTCATGTCTACGTTCAGTGAAACACCCTGAGAAACGGCATAACCGCGAAGATTATCATACAGAATGAGATTGGGATCAGTGTCAAAGTCAGCTATAATTTTATTGGTAAAATAGGAATAAAATCCCGTCACGTCTACATTAAGGAACATCGGATCGGTTTGAATTTTCCATACATAATTCAGGTTTCCGTTGTAGGACCTTTCCGGATTCAGTTCCTCCCGGATCACTACTTCGCGTGCGCCGGTCAAAGCGGCATGGTCTTCGGTAAACAGATTAACCACACGGAAGCCGGTTCCGAAGCTGGCTCTGAGGGTATTCTGAGGGTTAGGTGCATATTTATACGCGATCCTGGGTGAATGAATACCACCGTGTTGCTGATGATAGTCAAACCTGTAGCCTGCTAACAGTTTGTTTTTGGTATTGATGGCCCATTCATCCTGTACAAAAATTCCTGGGAGAGGTGTTTTGGAAGGTTGGTTATGTATACCGGCAGGATCTGCCGTGGCAGGTGTGTTATCGTCATAATAGGTATACCGGAATGAAGCTCCCAGCAGGAAATTATGCATATTGTGCCAGTTTTTATCCCAGTAAGCCTGGGCAAATGCAACCTTCTGGACTGCTTTATAGGGCGTAGTGCCATACCATGAATTCTGGTCGTGCCAGTTATAGGAAAACTGTGTAAGGATTTTCTCCGTGAGGGGTAACTGATAAGTACCGATGATTTCTGCCCGTTTGGTGTAAATGCTTTCGCCATATAAACTATCACTTCCGCGCCATTCAGGTGTCCATTTCATTTCTCCTCCCCAACGGTCTTCATAAATGTATCTTGCGCCGATACTTGCCACCCTGTTGTCTTTTCTCTCAATATTCCATTTGTTAAATAGTGAGAGCCGGTTTTGAAGGGTGACATCGGTGAAGCCGTCTCCGTTTTTGTCGGCCGGATTGTCATAAATGAAATGATTGACACCCAGCAGGGTCGTGACTTTATCGCTCATGTTCGCTTTTACCGAAACGTCAGTATTGAGCTCCCCCCAGCTGGTCCCGAAGACATCGGCACTGACAATGGGTGCTTTTAAGGGATTTTTGGTAATTACATTAATAATACCGCCCATCGCTTCTGATCCGTAAAGTGAGGAAGCCGGTCCTTTGACGACTTCAATGCGCTCAACCAGACTGTTCGGTATACCATTTAATCCATATACGGTTGATAGCGCGCTGACAATGGGCATTCCGTCAATCAGAATCATGGTATAAGGGCCTTCCATTCCGTTAATATGAATATCTCCGGTATTACAGACATTGCAGTTCAATTGTGGTTTGACACCGTTTACCATACCAATGGCTTCAAATAAGCTGGGTGTGGGGTTTTTCTGGAATAATCTGGGTGTAATAATTTCAACCGGTACGGGACTGTCCAGGCGGCTGACTTCCTTCATTGTACCCGTTACAACCACTTCATTAAGCGATTGTTGCGAAGCGCTGAGACTGATGTTTATTTCTGTTGACTGAGATCCTTTGACAGATACGGTTCTTTCAAAAGTATCAAACCCGATGCTACTGACTCTGATCAGATGATTTCCTGTGGGAATACCTGAAATGCTATAATTTCCAAGACTATCAGATACTGTTCCTGTCTGACTTTTCGGTAAGGCAATCGAAGCAAATTCAACAGGTTGGCCATTACTGGTGATTAATCCATAGATACGACCTGTCTGGGATTGTGCTGATGGAATTAAGTAAAGGAGAAAAGAAACTAAAAATACGATTCGGGATTTCATAGGATTTGTTGAAATAAATGCATGCTCACGATTGCACCTTCGGGAATAGTCTTGTTTTATGGGGCTAAAATAGACATTTTCCCTGAAAGTCTGGCCGGAACCGACTAAGTAAAAATCTGCACAAATATGAATAAAATTTAGACAAGACTAAAATTATTTTAAATATATATTGAAAAATAATTTTCAAGCGAATGATTTTGAAGGTAAGCGATCAATCAATTACTTTGATCAGAGATCATAAAGGGGTACTAAGATGATGAGATCAGGTATAGATGATGAGCTGAATTGCTGACAGAAACCCATTCATTATGATGAATCGGCCCCGGGTTATGGAAAATAGTAAAGGTGGTAACGGGACCAATACCTGATCCCCTTTTCTGCGGGTATTTACCGGAAATCACTACGGATCAGACAACGGTGGGTCTGCATATAAAGATTACCGATGGTTTATTGAATATGTACAATTATCAGGAAAAATCAGATTAACTGTTCAACGGTCTTCTTCAGATAGCAAGGAAAAATCTAAAAATAATGAAAGACAGAAGAGGTTCGGGAAGGAGTTTTTTAGCAACAGCGTGGTTCATCCTAAAAACAAAAACACTACTTATAATGATTCCTTAGAGAACAGGAGGTTTTTCTTAATTTTTTTTAAGAATGTATGGTATAATATCATGTATATTTTGGAATATAGAAAAGTTTGTTGATTTTTAGTCCAAGGAAACGATTGGATAATCATATTATAAAATGTGTGAGGATCGGAATCGCCCGTAAATACCCATGTTTTGATCTATTTTATTGTCATAAATACTGTATTATATTCTTAGTTTAGTCCTGTTACAATTCAAAACTTAACGTATGATTTAATCAATTACTTAATTATCACCTCTTATTTCTTAACAAAATTGACCGGATCCCGACCTTCTCTGGATACATGGTCTGTTCTACGTTCCGCCGGACTTAGCAAGGCGGTTATTTACAAAACAATATTATCTACCTATTCAAAATTTTACTTTATGAAAATTTCTATTCTATGGAAATATCCCGTCGTCGTGCGGTTTTTATTTTCACTGTTATTCTTTGTCGCTGCCACAGCCGCCGGCCTCGCTCAGGTTACGGTAAAGGGGCAGGTTAAGGACGATTCAGGAGGAGGGTTGCCGGGCGTTAGTGTACTTGTTCAGGGTACAACCACCGGTACAGTGACAGATCTGGATGGTTCGTATACAGTCAGTGCACCTCAGAACGGAACGCTGGTCTTTTCATTTATCGGTTATGTTTCTCAGGAAGTACCTGTTGCAGGAAAGACCACCATTAATATTACCATGCTGACCGATGTCAAAGCGCTCAGCGAAGTGGTTGTTGTAGGTTATGGTACCGCGAAGAAAGCAACCCTGACAGGTTCAGTAACAGCAGTAAAAGGTACCGAGCTGGAAAAGGCACCTGCGGCTAACCTTTCCAATACACTGGGAGGTCGGCTACCGGGAATTTCCGCAGTTCAATCCAGCGGGGAACCTGGTTATGACGGATCTGCGATCCGTATACGTGGTACGAACTCACTGGGTAACAGTAATGCACTCATTGTAGTGGATGGTGTTCCGAACCGTTCAGGTGGTCTGGACCGGATTAACCCCGCTGATATTGAAAGTATTTCCGTACTGAAAGATGCCGCCGCTGCAATTTACGGCTCACGTGCGGGAAACGGGGTTATTCTGATTACAACAAAAAGAGGGAAATCGGGTAAACCTGTTTTGTCTTATGACTTCAATCAGGGATTTGCTCAACCTACTGTCACTCCCAAAATGTCTAATGCAGAGGAATACGCTACAATCCGTAATGAATTGCAGATTTATGATAACCTGACTGTTGATCACTGGTCAGCCGCAAATGATGCATTTAAAAGTACTGGTGTATATAACTACAAAAATGCCAGCGGTGGAGATGCTTCACTGGCTTCGGTATATGGTCCTGATGCAATGCAGAAATACAGAGATGGTTCCGAGCCGTTGTTGTATCCGAATACCGACTGGTATGGCAGTGTACTGAGAAACTGGTCACCTCAGCAGCGCCATAACCTGCAGCTGTCAGGAGGAAGTGAAAATGTCAGATACATGACCTCTCTGGGGCATACCAATCAGGATGGATACTATATTAATTCAGCTACGGGATACAAGCAATATGATCTGCGACTGAATCTGGATGCAAAAATTAATAAGTATCTGAGTGCCAATGTAGGTGTAACGCTTCGTGAGGAATTCCGTCATTTCCCGAACGGCGGTGGTGCCGGAGATATTTTCCGGATGCTGATGCGTGGAAAGCCGAATGAGATTGCAATCTGGCCTGATGGCCGTCCGGGGCCGGATATTGAATACGGACAGAACCCTGCGGTTATCACCACCAATACGACTGGTTTTAATAATGACAAAAGGGATTATGTGCAAACCAATGCCGGATTGGAATTGCTGATCCCCGGTGTTGAAGGGCTGAAACTAACCGCTACTGCAGCACTTGACAAAATGATGCGCAGGCAGAAATCGTTCCAGCAACCATGGACACTCTATTTCTGGGATAAACAAAGCTATGAAGCTGACGGCGTAACGCCGCTTCTGTCAGGTACTATCAGATCCACTTTTTCTGATCCCCGGTTAACAGAGAGATCTTCTCAGGAATTGTCGATTTTGCTGAGCAGCCAGTTATCCTATGAAAAAAGTGTTAATGACCACAACTTCAATGCGATGGTTGGGGTGCAACGGGAAACGGTAGATGCAGATGGCTTCTTTGCGTTTCGCCGCTATTTTATTTCACCGGTTGTGGAACAGCTGTTTGCCGGAGGTACAGCAGAACAGAATATTGACAACTTTGATCTTTATAAAAGAGCACGTCTCAGCTATTATGGCCGGGTAGGGTATAACTTCAAGGAAAAATACCTGGCTGAGTTTCTTTGGAGGGTTGACGGTTCTTATGTATTCCCTAAAGAAGGACGCTTTGGATTTTTTCCGGGGATTTCTGCCGGATGGAGAGTTTCAGAGGAAGATTTCTGGAGAGATAATGTGAACTTCCTAAACAATGTAAAAATCCGCGGATCCTGGGGACAAATGGGTGCTGAACCGTACTTCCTTGGTACCGAAAACCTGGCCGAGTACCAGTTCCTGTCAACCATGGGCTTTGGTTCTTATGTAATCAATGATCAGGTGGCTAAAACCCTGAACGAAACCCGTGTTGCCAATAACACCTTTACATGGGAGGTCGCTAATAACACCAACATTGGTATTGAGGGAACTTTGTTCAACGATAAAATTGCCTTCGAGTTTGATTATTTTGTGAATAACCGGTCGAAAATCCTGATTCCTAAAGGAGGATCCACACCTTCTTCAGCTGGTATGGATGGTAAACTGCCACCCGTGAACCTTGGGAAATTACAGAATAAAGGGTGGGAATTCAAAGTGAGTTATGACGACCAGATCGATGATTTCAGGTATTCTGTAAGTGTAAACGGAGGATACGCCAAAAACAAAATCAAATTCTGGGATGAGGTTCCGGGAGCACCTTTGCATCAGCAAACTACCGGAAAACCTTACGGTTCTTTCCTTGTATATCAGTACGATGGCGTATTTAAGGATATGGCTTCCATTGATAACGAACAGCTGGACTATTCTGAGATTTCTACTAATCTCCGTCCGGGTGATATGAGATTCAAGGATATTGGCGGAGGAGGACCGAACAAGGATCAGCCAGATGGAAAAATTACATCCGATGACCGCGTTGGTACTGAAAAAGTGGCTCGTCCATGGTTTACAGGAGGAGCAAGTATCAATCTGGGTTACAAGGCTTTTGATTTGTCTATTATGTTCCAGGGAGCATTCGGAGGTTTACAACTGGTGGGGCTGACAGAATCCGGTGATATCGGTAACTATCTGAAGTATGATTATGACCGCCGGTGGACGATCGATAATCCTTCGGATGTATATCCGCGTCTTACCAACCGTAACAACGCTTATTATACCAATACGGGAAGAGCGGGAATTAACAATTATTTCCTGAAAAGCAATAACTACGTACGTCTGAAAAACATCGAACTGGGGTATAATCTACCGTCGGAGATAGGTTCTAAAGTGGGTTTAAGTAATTTCCGGTTGTATGTGAATGGCCTTAACCTGCTGACGTTCGCTAAAATTAAGGTATGGGATCCGGAATCAACCAGTAGTAATGGTCATTATTATCCGCAGTCCAGAATTATCAATGCCGGTGTACGTGTTTCATTTTAAGTAAGAGAAAATCATGAAATTGAATTATAAAAATTTATTGTTTGCTGGCTTCTTCGCCATCGGACTTACAGCTTGTAAAACAGATTTTCTGGATGTAAACCCTCCAAGTGAAATTGCAGCTGATCAGGTCTGGACCGACGGTGCGCTTTCAGAAGCCTTTGTTACCGGTATATACGCAGGGTTAGGTCAGGGAGGCTTTAGCGAACAGATGCTTGCTTCCCTTTCGGATGAAGCTGTCTTTACGCATACCGGAAGGGATATCAACCTGGTGAATGAAGGAAGTTTAAGTGCCTCAGTACTCGGATGGGTTGATGGTACCTATAACTGGAGTAATATGTACTCCCGTATCCGTGCTACCAATATCGCCATCGCGAACCTGCCAACAGCTACTTTTACCAACAGTACGCTGAGAGACAGACTGATAGGTGAAGCTTATTTTCTGAGAGCGTATTATTATCAGCAGTTGCTTCGCTACTATGGTGGGGTTCCTATTATTCATAAGGTGTATACGCTGGATGAGGATTATGAGGCCGGCCGTAATACCTATGCCGAATGCGTAGCAGCTATTGTGAATGACTGCGACAGTGCCGCTATTATGCTGGCAGGAAAAACGGACGTAAAAGGAAGGGCAACAAAACTTGCCGCACTGACACTGAAATCAAGGGTGCTTACTTACGCGGCCAGTGATTTGCACGATGTGCCTACCATGAAAGCTAAATCCGCAGAACTGGCAAGCTACTCTAATCCTGAATTTCTGGGGTACCTTTCCGGAGAAAGAGCTGCACGCTGGAATGCCGCACTTAGTGCGACTAAGGAAGCGCTGGATGCCAGTAACGGTGGATATAAGCTAAACCTGACCGCCCCTGTTACAGCGGAAGAAGGTAAACTGAATTATGTTTCTATTGCTATGGCCGGAGCAAGTGGTGATAAGTCTCTGGATGCTTCTGCCTCCAGCGAACTTATTTTTGCCAAATATTACACTCCGGATCTTAATGAAGGTGGCCGCTCAATGGGGCTTTATAATGGTCCTAACGGATACCATAACTGGGCAGGAAATACACCTATCGGATTGCTGGTAGATGACTATGAAATGAATGACGGAACACCTTTCAGCTGGACAAATCCTGCTCATAAAGCGAACCCTTATACGAACAGAGACCCACGCTTGTATGCCACCATTCTGTATGACGGAGCCGACTGGAAACCGCGTCCTTCTGATGTGAATGACCCGGCTAATCAGGTACAGACAGGAGCTTATGATATACTGAATGAATCAGGGGCCAAGGTAAACAGATATGGTCTTGATACCAGACAGTCTGTTGTTGAAGACTGGAACGGTAGCCGCACAGGGTATTATATGCGTAAATTTATTGATCCGAACCCTGAACTTAGAGATCAGTCGGATCGTCAGAATATCCCCTGGCCATTCTTTCGGGTCACAGAATTGGTATTCAACCTGATTGAAGCGAATATCGAATTAGGAAACGATGCTGAAGCTTTAACGTGGCTGAACAGAATCCGTTTCCGCGCCGGTATGCCAGCTCTGAAAGTGGGTGGGGATGCGCTGAAAAAAGCTTATCAGCAGGAACGCCGCATAGAACTGGTTTATGAAGAGCACCGTTACCATGATACACGCCGCTGGATGATTGCCAAAGAAACGTTGGGCCGTCCAATGCTGTATATTAACGTTACCGGGCGGTTCAAAGCTGGTAAGTCTATGAGAGAACCTTACCGCTACGATCCGACTGTATACGATTATACTTATACAAGTGTAGAAGAGAAATCGCATGAAAACCGTCAGTGGTTTGATAAAATGTATTTCAGACCATTTCACAGAGATGAGCTGAACAGGAATCCAAGCCTTGAGCAGAATCCAGGTTTTGCTAACTGATTTTCTGTACTGGTATTTTAATAATAAAAGAGACTATGCTGCTTTGGTGGCATAGTCTCTTTTGTTATATTTTTGAATACGGCCGGATTGGCTATACAACAAAACGGGCATCAGTTATAAACCGGTGCCCGTTTTGTTATTTCAAATTACTGTTTTCGAAAGCTCCTACAGCGTATCAACCGTGCGTTTAATAAACGTGGTAAGCGACTGCCCGTTAAGCATACCCTGTGATAGTAATGCAAGGTCATAAACTTGTTTTGCCAGTGCTTTCTGACCTTCTTCATCTGCGCCCAGAATTTTACCTGCAATAGGGTGGTTGGTATTAACCGAAACCGTATACATCAATGGCATATTGCCAAACATGCTGTTTCCGCCACCAGTAGCCTGCATGTCGGTCATACGACGCATGAATTCGGGGAAAGTGATGACGATAGGTAATTCGTCTACCGGCATGGCTTCTGCTGAAACCGTGGCGGCTTTGGTTTCGATAATACCTTCGAAGATACCCTTCAGTTTATCCTGATCTTCCTGGGAAAGAACGCTTTCAAGGGTGATCTCTTTTTCGATAAGCTTATCAATCGTATCCGCGTCTACACGCTTAACAGAAACTTTGTCCAGCTTTTGCTCAAGTGCTCCTATAAAATGCGGATCAATGATGTTGTCTAACAGCAGGATATCATACCCTCTTTTTTTCGCACTTTGTACAAAGGCATCCTGTTTTTCAGGATCAGAAGTGTAAAGCCACGCCAGCGAACCCGACTTATCCGTTTGATTTTCCTTTGTATGCTCACGGTATTCTTCAAAAGTGAAGTATTTCTCCTCCGTATTTTTCAGCAAGCAGAAATCCTTCGCTTTTTCATAAAACTTATCGTCGCTCAGGATACCGTATTTTATAAATAAGCCAATGTTGTCAAATTTTTTCTCAAAACCCTCCCGGTCATTTTTAAAGATCTCGGAAAGTTTGTCAGCTACCTTACGGGTAATATAATTATTGATTTTCTTAACATTCCCGTCTGATTGCAGGTAGCTTCGTGAAACGTTCAGCGGAATATCCGGAGAGTCAATCACACCATGCAGCAACTGAAGGAAATCAGGAACAATATCTTTTACTTCGTCTGTGATAAACACCTGACGACTGTAGAGTCTTATTTTTTCCCTTTGCTGCTGAAAATCATTTTTCAGTTTCGGGAAATACAATACCCCGGTGAGGTTGAACGGATAATCTACATTCAGGTGAATCCAGAAAAGCGGGTCCTCACTGAATGGATGCAGTTCCTTATAGAAAGCCAGATAATCTTCGTCCGTTAGCTCAGAAGGACTTTTGGTCCATACCGGAGTGGGGTTATTAATAATCTTATCTTCAAACTCGATTTCAACCGGAAGGAATTTACCGTATTTCTCCAGGATGCCACTCAGGCGGTGGTTTTCCAGGAATTCTTCCGAATCAGGAGCTATATGCAGGATAATATCCGTTCCCCGGTCTTCTTTTTCTGCGGGCCCCAGTTCAAATTCAGTAGAACCATCACAAATCCACCTTACTGCTTCCGCCCCTTCTTTATAGGATTTGGTAATGATTTCAACGTTCTGGGCTACCATATAGGCGGAATAAAAACCAAGACCGAAATGTCCGATTATCCCTTTGTCTTCACCATTTCCGGTTTTATCCTTATACTTTTCAATAAATTCGGTAGCTCCGGAAAACGCAATCTGATTGATATATTTCCTGATCTCCTCAGCGGTCATTCCAATCCCACGATCACTGATGGTAATGGTTTTGGCTTCTTTGTCTACTTTAACAGTAACTTTTAATTCGCCCAGTTCACCGTTAAACTCACCGAAAGAGGCTAATTGCTTGATTTTTTGTGACGCATCTACAGCATTCGAAACCAGTTCCCGCAGGAAGATTTCATGGTCAGAATAAAGAAACTTCTTAATAATCGGAAAGATGTTCTCCGTGTGGATACTTAAATTCCCTTTTTCCTGAATTACTGTACTCATTTGTATTTTATTTAATTAATATGGAAAATTAAAACAAGTCTGTCTCTGCAATACATTTTAGAAATTAGCGTTCCATTAAGGAATTTTACCAGTGATTCTGACAGATTGACAGTATAGCATTCTGCAGACTCCATCCGGAGTTTTTGATTTCATTTGGTGACATTCAATGCATTTACTAATATTGTTATAAATTAGTGCTGAAAAAGAATACACGGGAGTATCACGGTTTCCGGACTGATGTCTTCCTGATCATGAGAATTTCAATTGTAATTTAACTGTTTTTAAAAAGTATATGCTGATACAGCGCATCCGTACCATTTTTTTGGCAGTATTTGCCACCAGTCTGATTTTGTCATGCAGCACTCCGAGTTCAGTGCCTTTTACGAACTATACGGTCTTTACAGAGGACATCCGGAAAGACCTTGAAGGTGCCGGCATTTCGCTCAGCAGTGTTCAGTTTTATAATGATAAGGCCATTATTATCAAGAGAGAAGGTGTGAATCCCAATGATATTAATGTGACTGCCGAAGGGAAAATCAGCATTCAGAACGGAAAAAGTGTGCATACCATTAATCTGAGGCCCTTTACACCGGGTGTTTTGCTGACTTCAGCTGATGGTTCGATGAATGTTTCCTGGGATGATTCACAGCAGGATGAAGTGGGGATTAAATTTAATCTTAACGGAAATCAATATTACATGAACACAACTGACGATGCCAAACTGATTTATAAAAACAGTACTTATGATATTCAGACTGGTATCGGAACCAGACTGTTTGTCAATAAAGATATTATGAAGCAGGTCAACAAGGAAAGTCAGATTCTGAAAGGCCGGAAAGTAGGGCAATAACTGCTACCTGCCTCACTCCGGAAGCTACTGCCTGTTGAAAAGGTGGTAGCTTCTTTTTTTATATCACATTCCGCGGAGTGCCAAAGCCTTCAATTCCCAGCCCGAACAAAGCAAAATCATATTTGACCGGGTCAAGGGGATCAAGTAGCTTTAATGAGGCGGTAAGTTCAGCAGCCGTTTGCCAGCTGGTTTTAGACTGACTGATTAATCCCAGCAGCCGTCCGATCCGGTCTACGTGTACATCGCACGGGCAAATCAGATCTGATGGCGCAATTCTGTTCCAGATACCAAAATCAACCCCTTGTTCGTCTTTCCGAACCATCCATCGCAAAAACATATTTAATCGTTTACATGCCGATTTTCGGGCAGGTGTGGCAATATGTTTACGGGTTCTTTCGGGGAAATAGTCCAGTGAGCAGAAGTAATGATGAAAGCTGATCAGTGATTTTTCAATGGAAAAAGATGCATCAGGTATCAGAAAAGCATCTTCGAGTGAATCATGCTGCCGGTAATATTGCTGAAAAAAGTGAAGGAAATAAAGTGTATCGGTACTGTTGAAAGTACGGTGTTTAAAAGCCAGAAACCGCTTCAGGTCGTTTTCTTCATGATTTTTTACAAAATCATAAGGTGCGCCATCCATCAGGTTAATCAGCTCCCTTGATTTGCTGATAATGGTTTTGCGCTGTCCCCATGCCAGAATGGCCGCCCAGAATCCCATGATTTCAATATCCTGTTTAATGGTAAACAAATGGGGTATACTGACAGGATCGTTCGGAATAAAGCCGGATGTATTGTATTGCCTGTACTTTTCCTCAAGCAATTCAATAACATAGGTACGGGGTAATTGCTGCATTATCTGTTCGGATATAACTTGCCGAATAAATAGGCAAATACCCGCGAAATGGCAGAAAAGACCATAACGATAGTTGAAAACAGGAAAGTAAACACGGCAATGATGGGATAAAACAGGGTAAACATCACATACCATATTTTATAACCTACGGTGTTTTTCTGTTCTTCGCGTTCCTGCTGGCGTTTCGATTTATATTTAGGTTGTTCTGTCAATGCTTTGCTGGGTATTGGATAGTGATTATTTTGAGGCAATGTAATTGATTTGTGCTCTGAAACGACGGGTATTGGGGGAGACCTTCTCAAAAGCCCTGGAAGAAAGTTTGATCAGAATTTCTTCGTTTACACTTGTATCAGGAATTCTTCCGATCACCTTTACCCAAATCGACTCACTGTTAAATTCATTGGTAACCTGGATGAGTGTTCCGATAGGCGCTGTCCGGTGCAAAGCCAGGAATTTATTACTGCTTTCACCGGTATCAATAATTTCTGCCAGACCGTTTTCTGACATTTGCTTACCGCTAACTGGTTTGACAGGGACATTCTCTTCTGGTTTTACGATCTTTTCAGCAACAGCAACGGGCTTTTTCTCCGCTTCGGTTGTCGTAGGGACACTCACCACCTTCCTGGGTTCAGGAGCGGGAACTTTGACTTCTGCAGTTGATTCAGAAACAATAAGCTCTTGTCCGACGATGACATTATCGGTGGACAGTTTATTCCATTTTCTGACGTCTGCCATCAGTACACCGTACTTCACGGCTACTCTGTAAAGGGTCTCACCTTCTGCAACAATATGTTTCGCAGGTGCGGCTGAAGCAGTAGCTTTAGGGGGAGCCGTATTATCGGGCGTTGCAGCAACGGGTGTCTGGACTGCCGGTGCTACAGTCACTTTTTGTGAAGGAGCGGGGGCTGCGGCTGTTGCTTGTTTAAACGGAACCTTAATGATCTGCCCGGCCTGTACCTGATCCGACATCCCCGGGTTAGCACCCCGTAAATCATGTATAGAAGTATTGTATTGGCGTGTCACAGCAAAAAGCGTCTGACCCGGATTTACCTTATGAAGTATAAAGACCTGACCGTTTATCACTTCTTTACCTACCGAATCAACTTTTATTTCAGGCAGATTCAAAGCAGATGCGGAGAGTGCGGAAGACAAAGCTAATGCACATATTGCGCATAAAATACGTAAGATTTTCATTCTACTGTGTGAGGTTTAAGCTTGTAAATTCATTGTTATTGGTGAGAAAAACCAGCTTGTTATTTTTAAACAATATTGTTTCTATTCCTATTCCTGACAGGCGTTCTCCGGTCTTCTCATGGTACAGCACTGAACCGTAAATGTCTGTTACCAAAAGCCACTGTTCGAAAGCCTTTTCGCGGTAAATATAGTAAGAAAGTACCAGAAATTGATTGGCTTCAAGATAATCAATAACCACAGGCTCTTCTGTTCCGGTTAATTTTCTGAGAAACGAACTGATCTTACTAAAATATATATTATCAGGTAAATAACGTATCGGAGCCCGGTAACTGACGGTGGGATCTGTAATATTTAAATAATCACTATCGGCTGGTTGTGCGTCTTTGATGTAATAGCGCTTTTCCTGCAGGCCTGCAGGACTTCGCTGAAAGGTAAGTAACCGTTTATCGTCGAGTACGCTGATAAAATTGTGATGCGGTAAAACCCACTCCGGAAGGCCTGTTTTGCTGTCAGCTGCGATCAGGTCATCGGGTTGTGGGAGTTCATGCTGGCGGTACTGATGAAAAAATAAGCGCCCCGACCCTGAACCTGTGAGTTGGGTAGACCATTCTGCAAAAGGTAATTCCGCATACCATTTTGTTTCCGGAACGGATAAGTCAATTACAGCATGGCGCACAGTTTTTGATTCCTGATTCCTGATTTCAACGGCCCATTCATCAGAATCTGTATTGGCCGAGGGGATTATCCGCCAGATAAGGCCATCAAACTGTTTGCGAAAATAGATTTCCAAGATAGAATTGGTATGTTTTTTCAAAAGTAGGTTACTTTGGTGTGAGATTCAAAATTTTAAAGATTTGAAAGTAACAGGAATAATTCCGGCCCGGTATGCCTCAACACGTTTTCCCGCTAAGGCACTGGTAGATATAGGAGGGAAAAGCATGATCAGAAGAGTATATGAGCAGGCACTCAATGCCCGTTCGCTCAGTCGTGTTGTAGTAGCGACCGATGATGAGCGGATTCTGGAACATGTGCAGCGCTTTGGCGGTGAGGTGGTGATGACTTCCCCGAATCACCAGAGCGGTACAGACCGGTGTCAGGAAGCTTATGAAAAACTGAAGGATGATGCTGAATATGTAATCAATATTCAGGGCGACGAACCTTTTATTCATCCGTCTCAGATTGATAATCTTTCCGCTGTGCTGGACGGAAAAACAGAACTTGCGACGTTGGTGAAAGTAATCAGGGATACAGATACGCTGTTTAATATCAATTCCCCGAAGGTAATCATGAGTCATTCCGGAGAGGTGCTTTATTTCAGTCGGCATACCTTACCTTATATCCGTGGCCTGGAGCCGGACGAATGGCTGAACCATCATACGTATTATAAGCATATCGGTATTTATGCTTATCGTGCTGATATTCTCGCGCAGATTACACAGCTGCCTGTATCTGCTCTTGAAAAAGCAGAAGGACTGGAACAGCTCCGCTGGCTGGAAAACGGCTATTCGGTCAAAGCAGTGGTTACCAATGAAGACTCTCATGGAGTGGATACACCGGAAGATCTTGATAAGATCCGTAAGAAGTTTTTATAGGGAATTAACATTAATTAACAACACTTGTTAATTTTACCTATGATGCTGAGTAACAGCGTCCAGAGGGTTAATAGGAATAGAATTGTCAGGGATGAACAAAACCGCCTGACAGGTACAGATACTTCTCAGTGTATCTTATACGTTTACTTTCTGTAAAGTATAACAGAAAACAGAATCATAATTATGCAATATAATATTCTTTGGGCTGATGATGAGATCGATCTACTCAAGCCGCATATCATGTTCCTTACTAATAAAGGGTATAATGTAACACCCGTAAACAGCGGTGCTGATGCATTGGATTGTGTTGAAAATGAACGGTTTGATATTGTTTTCCTAGATGAAATGATGCCGGGCATGACGGGACTTGAGACGCTCGCGCAGATTAAGCAAATGCAGCCCAACCTTCCCGTAGTAATGATTACCAAAAGTGAAGAGGAGCATATTATGGAGGATGCGATTGGCTCCAAAATAGATGATTATCTGATCAAGCCGCTGAATCCGAACCAGATTCTACTTTCGGTGAAGAAAATCCTGGATAACAAAAGGCTGGTAACCGAAAAAACAACACTTAATTATCAGCAGCAATTCCGGAATCTGGCCATGCAGTATCAGGACAGGATCGGACATGAGGAATGGGCGGAAATTTATAAAAAGCTGATTTATTGGGAACTGGAACTTAATGAATCGCAGGATGACGGGATGACCGAAGTTTTTAAAATGCAGAAGAGCGAAGCGAACGCCAGTTTTACCAAATTTATTGAAGAGGAGTATGAAGACTGGCTTAATGACCCGAAGGCCGATAAGCCCATCCTTTCTCACCAGCTGATGAAACAAAAGGTTTTCCCTTATCTGAAGGAAAGTCAGGAGCCGGTATTCTTCTTGTTGATTGACAATTTTCGTTTTGATCAGTGGAAAGTTATTCAGTCACTTTTACAGGAATATTTTACGATCGAGGAAGAATCCTCTTATTATTCGATTCTGCCTACTACCACAGGATATGCCCGTAATGCCATCTTTGCGGGGATGATGCCTTCTGAGATAGAAAGGAAATATCCGCAATGGTGGGTAAGTGATGAAAACACGCCGGATGGGGAAGAGGGATTAAATAATTACGAGTTTGATCTGCTCAAAAAACAACTCGAATGGAACCGGCTGGACATCCGCTCTTCTTATCATAAAATACTGAATACCAATCAGGGTAAAGCCTTGCTTGATAATTTCAATAATATGTTGGGCAATCAGCTGAATGTGGTGGTGTACAACTTTGTGGATATGCTTTCGCACGCCCGTACGGATGTACAGATGGTCAAAGAACTGGCACCTGACGAGGCTGCTTATCGTTCCATTACCCGTTCCTGGCTGCTGCATTCACCATTACTTGACCTGATTAAGAAAATTGCTGAGAAAAAGTGTCGTCTGATCCTGACTACCGATCACGGGATGATCAGAGTGGATAAACCGGTGAAAATCATAGGTTACCGCGAAACCAATACCAACCTGCGCTATAAACATGGTAAAAATCTGGGGTATGATGATGCGCATCTGATGGTTTGCAAAAGACCTGACCGGTTCTTTCTTCCCAGGCCACATGTTTCTACCACGTATGTATTTACAAAGGAAGATTACTTTTTCGCCTACCCCAATAACTATAACCAGTATGTCAACCTGTATCGGGATACTTTCCAGCACGGAGGCGTCTCCATGGAGGAGATTATTATCCCCTTTATTGACATGAAAGCCAAATAACAGACTGACAATTTATCAGTATTTAGCGACTGTTTGTCTACGGATGTGATAAAATCGTTGCGGGTATTATTTTTTATGTTTATGTTACAGGTTGAATTTTAAACAATAAAGGCCAGGCATGAATTACGGAAATGAATTTAGAAAATATGCGGTGCACCATCTTGGATTAAATGGTCTCACTGTTGACGGTTATGTTAATCACACGGTAGAAAATATGACGCGTGCTGTTATTGAAGAGCGTCCTATGAATTTCAGAGAAGTAGACGTGTTTTCAAGGCTGATGGCCGACAGGATTATTTTTATGGGTACAGGAGTGGATGACAATATCGCGAATATTGTGGTTGCTCAGTTGCTCTTCCTGGAATCTGCTGATGCGAAAAAGGACATACTGATGTATATCAACAGCCCCGGGGGCTCTGTATATGCCGGGTTAGGTATTTATGATACCATGCAGTACGTAAGGCCTGATGTGGCTACCGTATGTACGAGTCTGGCTGCTTCTATGGGAGCCGTATTGCTGGCAGGCGGAGCGGCTAACAAGCGTTCGGCACTACCTCATGCGAGAGTAATGATTCACCAGCCGTCAGGCGGTGCTCAGGGGCAATCGAAAGATATCGAAATTACAGCCCGTGAGATCATCAAACTCAGAGATGAATTATATGAAATCCTGGCTAATCATACCGGGCAGACTATAAATCAGATTGAACTGGATTCTGATCGTGATAAATGGTTCCGTGCCAGTGAAGCAAAAGATTATGGATTAATTGATGAAGTGCTGACCAGAACGAAATAAGAACCGGTAAGCTAAGCTCAGGTATCCTGAAATTTAAAATCCCTCTGAAAGTGAATTTATCATCATCAGAGGGATTTTTTATGCTTTCCAGTGAAGTGATCAGGCTGGTTGCTGGTCTTCTTCCCTTTGGTAAACCCTGTTTTTGAGTTTTTCCGCCAATTCGGTAAAGGCATTTAAAGTATATTCCACATCATCAAGCGTATGCGCTGAAGTAGGAATAATTCTCAGCATGATTTGTCCTTTGGGCACTACCGGATATACGACAATTGAACAGAATACCCCCATATTTTCACGCAGATCACGGACCATACGGGTCACTTCGGGAATACCGCCTTCGCTTTGCAGGAACACGGGTGTTACAGGAGATTCGGTTTCCCCGATATTAAAACCACGGGACCGAAGGCCATCCTGCATAGCGTGTACATTTTCCCATAATTTTGCACGGAGCTCAGGCATCGTTTTGATCATTTCCAGACGTTTGCGGCAACCCACTACATAAGGCATAGGCAACGCTTTGGCGTAAGTCTGAGACCTCATGTTGTACTTCAGATACATAATAATATCCTCGTCGTCAGAAGCGATAAACGCGCCGATGGCAGCCATGGATTTAGCGAAGGTAGAGAAGTACAGATCAATATCTTTCTGTACGCCCATATATTCTCCCACGCCTGCACCCGTTTCGCCCATTGTCCCGAAGCCGTGAGCGTCGTCTACCAGCAAGCGGAAATTATAATCTTTTTTCAGAGCAGCAATCGCTTTCAGGTTGCCGACTTTGCCCGACATACCAAAAACACCTTCTGTAATAACCAGTACACCGCCACCTTTTTCATCGGCCATTTTAGTGGCACGTTTAAGGTTTTTTTCCAGGCTGTCCATGTCATTATGGTTGAACTTATAGTAAGTCCCCATTTTTGCCTTGTGCAGACGGATTCCGTCAATCAGACAAGCGTGAGATTCAGCGTCATAAACGATAACATCGCGGTGATCACAAAGGCACTCAATAGCAGACATCACACCCTGATAACCATAATTCAGCAGAAATGCGTCTTTCTTGCCGACGAACTCAGCCAGTTCCTTTTCAAAGGTTTCATGAAGAACCGAGTTTCCGGACATCATACGGGCACCCATAGGGTAGGCTAATCCCCACTCCTGGGCGGCTTGTCCGTCAATTTCACGAATTTCGGGGTGATTGGCTAATCCAAGATAATTGTTAAGACTCCAGTTCAGAACTTCTTTGCCCATAAAGCGCATCCTGGGACCCAGTTCTCCTTCAAGCATGGGGAAAGAGAAATAGTGGTGGCTGTTGAGCATTTTCGCCGGAGTGCCGATAGGACCGTAATTGCCCTTTAGTTTCTCGAAAATATCCACTTTTTGTTATTTATATTGTATAATGTTTAATCTGTTTTTCAAATACGTGACAAAGTTATGAAAAAATGGAAAATTTCATGAAAAATGCCAAATAATTCATTATCAAAATGGTACGAATCCAAAACTGAAGGCCATCCGTCAGGTAGTTTATCTGTATTTACCCCTTTAGGGAATGAATAGCATATCTTTTTTTTATTACAATTTGTTTATCCCGGATTCACAAGAGTTCTTTCGGAAGTATGTTCTGAAAATGAGACAACAATATCATCAAATTTTTTGTTATATAAGTGTTTGAGAATAAAATAATTAGTAAAACTACATTTGTTGGAATAATTAATCCGGCATCATAAAAGAGAGTTTTTATGAAATTTGAAAATATCAAAGATTTCTGCTATGATAATTTCAAATTAATTAGTATTTTTGCGGTCTTATTTTTATGAGATGCTGTTTTTTGCATGAACCATATTTAACTAACGGAGTAGAGGAATTCTGATCATTTTTCTGAAAATGAATGTGGTATTGCAGTGAATCTGATCCCCGAACTATATCCGCGCAACTGAAATATAAGCTATGAAGCTATCCGAATTTAAGTTTGATCTGCCCCAGAGTTTAATTACCCTTCATCCGGCAAATCGTGGTGAATCACGTATGATGGTGGTCGACCGGGCAACCGGTAAAATTGAACATAAAGTTTTTACTGACATCATTAACTACTTCGATGACGGAGATGTAATGGTGATTAATGATACGAAGGTATTTCCGGCACGTTTGTTTGGTCAGAAAGAGAAAACAGGTGCCAAAATTGAAGTATTTCTGCTCAGAGAACTCAACAGGGAAATGCGCTTGTGGGATGTGCTGGTGGATCCTGCCCGTAAAATAAGGGTTGGAAATAAACTTTATTTTGGTGACAGTGAACTTGTTGCTGAAGTAATTGATAATACGACCTCAAGAGGACGGACGATCCGTTTCCTCTATGATGGCGGGCATGAAGAGTTTATGAAGCTGGTTGATCAGCTGGGAGAAACACCGCTTCCTCCGGAGATTATTTCCAGAAGAAAAGTGGAAAGTGCTGACAGAGAGCGCTTTCAGACCATATTTGCCGAGCATATTGGTGCTGTAGCGGCTCCTACAGCCGGGCTGCATTTTACCAAGGCCATCATGAAAAGGCTGGAAATTAAAGGAGTTGACTTTGCACCGGTTACATTGCATGTAGGTTTGGGTACGTTCAGAAGTGTTGATGTTGAGGATCTTACCAAACATAAAACGGATTCTGAAAATTATGTAATTGAAGAAAAGTGTACTGAAATCGTTAACAGAGCGATTGATGGTGGAAAACGCATCTGCTCGGTAGGTACAACTTCTCTTAAAGCAATTGAATCATCGGTATCGGCCAGCGGGCATCTGAAAACGGTAGAAGGATGGACGGATAAGTTTATCTTCCCTCCGTATGAATTCCGCATCGCCAACAGCCTGATTACCAATTTCCAGCTGCCGGAATCGATTTTGTATATGACAGCCTGTGCTTTTGGCGGATATGATCTGATCAGAGACGCTTATGAAATTGCTATTAAAGAAAAATATAAGTTCTTCACTTATGGTGATGTGATGCTGATCATCTGATCTGTCATGCAGAAATTTGCCATTATAGTAGCCGGCGGCAGCGGAAGCCGTATGAAAACTGATATTCCTAAACAGTTTTTAATGCTGTCCGGCAAACCGGTACTCTTCCATACAATTGAGGCGTTTCAGAATTCTGATACCAATCTGCATATCAAACTGGTGCTACCTGCTAACCAGTTTGATATGTGGGCCGCATTATGCCGCCAATTTAATTTCGTTTTTAACGGAGAACTGATTACCGGCGGGGAAACCCGATTCCATTCTGTGAAAAACGGACTGGGTGCTATAACCGCTGACGAAGGGATCGTTGCTGTACATGACGGTGTAAGGCCTTTAATTACCCCTGATACTATTGCTGCTGCTTTCAGGAAGGCAGAAGAAGAGGGAACGGCGGTTGTAAGCGTGCCGCTGAAAGATTCACTTCGGGAAGTAAAACCGGATGGATCCAATGTAGCCGCTTTTCGCGATGTTTACCGTATTGTACAGACTCCCCAGGTGTTCAGGCTCGACTGGATGCGGGATGCCTTTCAGACAGAATGGATGCCCGGATTCACCGATTGTGCCAGTGTACTTGAATACGGTGGTTATCCGATTCATTTTGTCGATGGAAATTACACCAATATTAAAATTACTACCCCTGAGGATCTCATTCTCGCAACGGCTTTTCTGAAGGCCTGAAGTCCTTTGCTGATTTTTGTTATCAATGTAACCTGAGGAGTATTTTTCAGGATCAGGTTGTATTGCCTTAATAATAGGATTATCAACTCCAAAAAAAGAGGATGCCCGGTTACCAGACATCCTCCCCATTATAAAATCTTTAATCGCTTACAGCGTAGCTAATGCGGCGTTAAAGGTCTCACTTGAGCGCATGGCTTTTTCTGCCAGCGCGTCATCAGGTGAATAATAACCATCTATTTGCTGAGCTTTTCCCTGAGCAGCGATCAACTCCTCATTAATCTGGGCTTCGCTGGCGGCCAGCTTTTGTGCCAGCGGAGTAAAGCGAGCCTTAAGGTCGGCGTCTTTGTCCTGCGCTGCCAGCGCTTCGGCCCAATAGAATGCCAGGTAAAAATGAGAACCACGGTTATCAATTTGTCCTACCTTCCGTGCCGGTGATTTATCATTGGCCAGAAATTTACCGGTAGCTATATCGAGCGTTTCTGCCAGTACAAGCGCTTTTGCATTGTTTTGCGTTTGTCCCAGATGCTCCAGAGAAACAGCCAGTGCAAGGAATTCGCCCAGTGAATCCCAGCGAAGATACCCCTCATTCACAAACTGCTCAACGTGCTTCGGAGCAGAACCGCCCGCACCTGTTTCAAACAGACCGCCTCCGTTCATCAGCGGAACAATTGAAAGCATTTTCGCGGAAGTCCCTAGTTCAAGAATAGGGAAGAGGTCTGTCAGGTAATCACGTAATACGTTTCCTGTTACTGAAATCGTATCTTCACCTTTCCGGATTCTTTCCAGAGAGAATTTAGTGGCTTCAACCGGGTTAAGGATCCGGATATCAAGTCCCTGGGTATCATATTCCGGCAGGTATTGATTTACTTTTTTAATGATTTCACGGTCGTGAGCACGGTTTTCATCCAGCCAGAAGACAGCAGGAGTGTTGGAAAGACGGGCACGGTTGACGGCCAGTTTTACCCAGTCTCTGATGGGAGCGTCTTTCGTCTGGCACATACGGAAAATGTCGCCGGTTTCAACAGGTTGTTCCATGAAAACATTTCCTGCAGCGTCGGTAACACGGATAGTGCCACTGGCAGCTGCCTGGAAAGTTTTATCGTGTGAGCCATATTCTTCCGCTTTTTGTGCCATTAAGCCTACATTGGGTACTGAACCCATGGTAGTAGGATCAAAAGCTCCGTGTGCTTTGCAGTCCTCAATTGTAGCGGTATAAACACCGGCATAGCAACGATCAGGGATCAGTGCGATGGTATCCTGTTGCTTACCTGCGGCATTCCACATTTGTCCGGATGTACGGATCATAGCCGGCATGGATGCGTCAACGATCACATCAGAAGGCACGTGCAGGTTGGTTATTCCTTTATCAGAGTTAACCATAGCCAGCGCCGGACCATTCGCAATGGCGTTATTAATAGCAGCTTTTACTTCTTCTTCCTGTGGGGTACCCGCAATTTTGGCATATACATCACCTAAACCGTTGCGTGTATCAATATTCAGCGAAGCAAAAAGATCTGCATATTTTGTAAAAACATCAGCAAAATAAACTTCGACAATAGCACCGAACATGATAGGATCAGAAACCTTCATCATGGTGGCTTTCAGGTGCGCTGAAAGTAACACACCGGCTTCTTTGGCGGCCTCCGCTTCTTTGGCTACAAAGGATTTGAGTGACTTCAGACTCATTACCGCTGAATCAATTACCTCACCGGCTTTCAAGGGAGCAAGCCCTTTCAGTTCCTTTGCAGTTCCATCCTGTCCCACAAACTCAATTTTAAACTGTGTGGCCTCCGGTACGGTAACCGATTTTTCACTGCCGTAAAAATCACCTTCTGACATGTGGGCCACGCGTGTTTTGGAATCGGAAGACCAGGCGCCCATGGAATGCGGATTGGCTTTCGCATAATTTTTTACCGCTTTAGGTGCGCGACGATCTGAGTTTCCTTCCCTCAGCACAGGATTCACTGCCGAACCAAGTACTTTCGAGTATTGTGCTTTAATGTTTTTTTCTTCTTCTGTTTTAGGTTCCTCAGGGAAATCCGGAACGGCATAACCCTTGGCCTGTAATTCAGCAATAGCGGCTTTAAGTTGTGGGATTGAAGCTGAAATATTGGGTAATTTAATAATATTGGCTTCCGGTGTGGTGGCTAACTGCCCTAATTCCGCCAGTGCATCACTTATTTTCTGATCTTCCTTAAGGTATGCAGGGAAATTGGCCAGAATCCGGCCGGCTAATGAAATATCTTTCAATTCTACAGCAATACCTGCAGTGGCTGTATAAGCCTTTACAATGGGTAGTAACGAGTATGTAGCCAGCATCGGGGCTTCATCTGTCTTGGTGTAGAAAATTGTTGGATTATTTGACATATTGTATTTGTTATATGACTTAGAATGAAATAGAATACTTTTTGAATGATGATCCGTTGTTTTGGATGCAAGTCTTTGAAAACAGGCAAATTTAGCAATTTTAGTTGTCTTACTGCACTTGAAGAAAAGTGTTTTCAAAAAATCCTGAAAAATGAAATGAATATCCGTAAGGACTTATATGGTTTGATATTTTATTTGGTTATTCTATAAAATTCAGAAGGATCGTCTGCGAAGAGTAATTAATGAATCCGGGGTTTATCCGGCATCAGCACATTGCTTTACTATTGTCGTTACAGATTATGCTGAGTACTTGCCGGGTATTTTATTTCAGTTTTTCGATCAGTGTTTCCCGGTTTGCTTTTTATAAGGGGCATAATGCCCGCCGTCCTGAATAGTAACTAATTCATTGTTGTCAGACGGACAATTTTTTAACCGCTTCCCGGATATAGAATAAGGGAGATTCGTATCGCTTGTCCCGTGGATCAGCAATGAGTTGCCTCTGTAATTTTTAATCAGAATGGAAATAAGATGTCCGCTAAGGGTTAGTCTCAGGATAGCAGGTGTTAGGTAAATTACCTTTTAATACAATGCTCCTGTATCAGACAAACCGGGTGCCCTTGCATCAGATGGTCCTGCAAATGGCTATAACAGTTAAATTCCTGACAAAATTTTAGTTTAGTATGAAGGATTTTCGTGCTTGTTAAAGTAATCCTGGATAGCCTCCTGGGCCATGCGGGTAAGGTCTTCCGCAGGGATACCCTTGGGTTCTATCGGATCAAGTACGTTAAATTCAATACGGGAAAACGAGGTGAGCGGAAACAGTTTTCCGCTAGGAGTAAATTTCCCCGTGCCGTTAATGGCAATAGGCACAACAATCGCATCAGGAGCCCGTTTTAATAAAGTAGCTATACCCCCAACTGCAAATGGTTTCATCTGGCCGTGGCGGCTTCTGGTTCCTTCAGGAAAAATCGTTGCGGCATAATTATTTTCCTGGATAAACTTACCGAGCCGGGCGATTTCCATAATGGCCTGTTTACTGTCTTTGCGGTTGATTAGTGCGGCTCCGCTTTTGCGGAGGTTATAGGAGATACTTGGAATGCCTTTCGACAGTTCAATTTTTGAAACGAAAATCGGTGTATGCCTTCTCAGATGCCATATAATAGGGGGAATATCAAACATGCTCTGATGATTGGCCAGAAATAAAACAGGACGGTGCGATGGAATGGCTGGGTTATCATTGAAATGAACGGTAGTACCTGTCAGTAACCACCCCTTCGTGATGAAGAAATTAAGGAAGTGCACCACCTTCTGTTGTGCTTTATGACCAAAAATATTGAATGCTATGACCTGTAATACATGAAATATGATTAAAATCATTCCGAAATATAAAGTGTATATTGTACTTAGCAGGTAGTCAGATATTTTCTTCATGTATTGATTTTTTTGTGCAAAAATAAGTGTAATTCCAATACCGTG
The DNA here is from genome assembly GCA_040391535.1 of Telluribacter sp. Lineage (GTDB taxonomy): Bacteria > Bacteroidota > Bacteroidia > Cytophagales > Spirosomataceae > JBEBXQ01. The sequence continues at coordinate 39,843 of JBEBXQ010000005.1, forward strand.
ATTAAAAGGAAAAAATATTACGTTGTTAAGGCTAATATGCTTTATTTTTGTAAAAGTAAATTCAGGATCAGAAAATAATTATGCAAGATGCTGTAATTGAAGATTAAATTAAAAATTAGATAATAAAAAATATGCTATTACCAGAGAGCCGTAAGGAAGTTATGCACCATGTCGGTAAGGATATGGGTCTGTTTATAGAACAGTACCTGAAACCGATCGAGGAGAATTGGCAGCCTTCAGATTTCCTCCCGGACTCAGCAGTTAGTGATGATTTTGTCAAAGAGGTAAAATTATTACAGGAAAGTTGCAGGGAGCTGCCCTATGATTATATTGCCGTATTAATCGGGGATACCATCACCGAAGAGGCGTTACCTACCTACGAGTCGTGGCTGATGGATGTTATTGGCGTTGATCAGGTAAATAACCGGGATAGCTGGGCCAGGTGGGTAAGGTTCTGGACTGCCGAGGAGAACCGTCATGGAGACCTGCTGAATAAATATCTTTATTTGTCGGGCCGTGTGAATATGCGTGCCATGGAAGTATCTACCCAGTTTCTGATCGCTGACGGGTTTGATATCGGTACTGACCGTGACCCGTACCGTAACTTTGTGTATACTTCATTTCAGGAACTGGCTACCAATGTTTCACACCGGAGAACAGCTACTATCGCCAAGAAATACGGGAATCCGCATTTGTCCAAAATGTGTGGAGTAATTGCCTCTGATGAAATGCGGCATGCCAAAGCCTATAAAGATTTTGTGAGCCGTATTTTTGAAGTAGACCCTTCGGAAATGATGCTTGCATTTGAAGATATGATGCGCAAGAAGATTGTAATGCCTGCTCATTTCCTCAGAGAAACAGGCGTGCAGATGGGACAGACGTTCTCTCATTTTTCCGATGCCGCACAGCGTTTGGGTGTGTATACGACCTATGATTACATTGAAATTATGGAGTCCCTGATTCAGGAATGGGGGATTGAAAATATGCGGGATCTGAATAACAAGGCGGAAATTGCCAGGGATTATGTACTCGCACTGCCGGCCCGCCTCAAAAGAATTGCAGAAAGAACCAGGATTCCTGAGATTGAGTATCAGTTCAGCTGGATCAGATAAGTGATTGCCGTTAACAGAAAAAGTGGTCTTCCGGCCACTTTTTCTGTATGGTAACGTTCCGATTGATTAGCTTGAAATGAAGCAATAACCCATTAAAAAAACCTCACCGGCGGGGATGAGGTTTTTTATACTGCAGGCCGGAAAAAAGATTATCCGACAAGCTTCAGTTTCAGTTCATTCAGGCGGCTTTTGACGGAAGCGTCAATCTGACGATCGCCAATACGCAGGATATAACCACCTATCAGTTCAGGATCGGTCTTTTCTTCAAGCTCAACTGTTTTACCTGTAGCCTCTGCTACTATACCGATAAACTTCTTACGAAGCTCTTCAGTAAGCGGCGTGCTGGAAATTACAGTAGCTTTCTGAATTCCTCTGTAATCATCATAGCTTTTAATGTATTCAGCTGCGATGGCATCCAGAATGGCCTCACGGTTTTTCTTGGTGATAATAATAAAGATACTGAACGTAACAGGATTTACCTTGTCTTCGAAAATACCTTTCAGAATACCGAGTTTCTTTTCGTGACGTACTACCGGACTGGCGAGTGCCGCTCTCAGCAAACGGTTTTCATCCGTAGTCTTTTTGAAAAGAACCATATCCTGATATACCTCATCCACGACGTTTTTTTCTTTCGCCAGTTCGATGAGTGATTTCGCATACCGCGATGCAACAGTGCCTATCGACATATCGTAGTACCGATTTTATTGATTAATTCAAACGGACATTCTCAGCCAGGTCAGCAATCAGCTTTTCCTGAGATGATTTGTCCTTTAACTCCTGGTTCAATACCTTTTCCGCAATTTGCAGTGATAACGCCGCTACTTCTTTCTTGATCTGACTGACAGCTGCAATCTGCTCGTTTTTAATGGCTACACGGGCGCTTTCTATTAACTTCTGGCCTTCATTGGCTGCATTATCCTTGGCAGCAGCAATCATGCGGTCAGCAGCTTCTTTTGCTTCACGCAGGATTCTGTCGCGTTCTGCATTTGCCTCTGCCAGCAATTTTTCATTATTAGCCTGAAGGGCAACCATTTCCTGCTTGGTTTTGTGAGCAAGATCCAGTGCACTTTGTATTTCATGCTCACGGTCTTTTAATCCGTCAATGATGGCCTTCCATGCATACTTCTTAAGAATGAAGAACAGCAATAAAAAAACCACTACCATCCAGAAAATCAGACCGGGATTTGGAGTAAGCAATGACATAGGTTCTGTTATTTTTTAATGTCCTGAAAAACAATCAGATGCTTCTGCTCTGACCGATTGGGATTCCTTTGATTCTGAAAAGGAGTGAGGGCCTATTACCCTCACTCAGAAATTCTTTATGCCTGATTACTGCCGGCCTATTGCTGACAAGGCATGGTTTGCTTATTCGTAAAACTACTAGAGTTTGAAAGAGATAAGCAGACAGATAACAGCAGCAAACAGAGCAACCGCCTCGATAAGCGCAGCAATGATCAGCATGGCAGTCTGGATACGACCGGCAGCTTCTGGTTGACGGGCGATACCTTCCATCGCGCTTCCGCCGATTTTACCGATACCGAATCCGGCTCCGATTACGGCAAGACCTGCACCGATACCGGCTCCTAATACAGCTAAACCTGCACCGCTTTGTTCGGCAGCCTGAAGCAAAATTTGAAGTAACATAGTTGTTTGTTTTTAAAATATACAGATTAGAAAATGTATGCTGATTAATTAATGACCGTGGTCAGCTTCACTGTGCTCTTCAATCGCACTTCCGATGTACATAGAAGAAAGCAGTGTGAAAATAAATGCCTGAATAAAGGCTACCATGATCTCAATAAAGTTCATAAACAGGGCGAAACCTGAAATGACCGGGGCAATGGCAAAACTTTTGAATATGAAAATCAAACCAAATAAGCTTAACAGGATAATGTGGCCGGCTGTCATGTTGGCAAATAACCGGATCATCAGTGAAAACGGCTTCATAAACACACCGACAACCTCTACAGGGATCATAATGATCAGTAACGGAACCGGAATGCCATCAGGCTTGAACAAGTGCTTGTAGTAATATTTATTGGCATTAATGTGTACAATGATAAAGGTAAGCACAGCCAGTGACATGGTGACGGCGATGTTCCCTGTGACGTTCGCAGCTCCCGGTAGCAGACCTAACAGGTTATTGATCAGAACGAAGAAGAACAGTGTCAGCATATAAGGAAGATATTTTTCATATCTTGGACCGATATTCGGCTTTACAACCTCGTCACGTATAAACAATACCAGTACTTCCATCGCCGACTGGAGTCCTTTCGGAGCTTTTCCTTTACGTTGTGTGTAGGATTTGGCAACTGAAGTAAAAATCAATACCAGAATCAAAGCGCTCAACATGATAGCGGCTACGTTCTTGGTAATGGAAAAATCATATATTTTTCTTGATTCATCAAGCGGAACAATTACTTCGGCATCGCCGTGTTCCAGACGGTACCCGTTGTACTCATGCTGGTCGTTATGGAAGTTGGCAGAACTGAAAATTTCAAGTCCGCGATCTTCAGAATAAAGAATTACAGGAAGCGGAATGCTTACACCGTGCGTAAACTCCCATTCATGAGAATCTGCAATATGGTGCATAATCATTTTTGCAATGTCAAACTCTTCTTCATGAACGGCATTACCATGCTCATGCGATTCTTCAGCAGCATGGTGCTGATGATCATGGGATTCGTCCTGTGCCAGCAAGGGGCTGAAAGACAGGGATATAACAGTTGTAAATAATGAGATAACTCTAAGTATTCTTTTGCTCATAGCAGCTTGATAACTAGTGGCTTGGTCAATCGCGGCGCAATTTACGATAGATTCCAGTTATTTCAAAGCAAGTATAAAATAAATAGAGTGCAAAAAAGTTAATCACGAATAAAAAGACGTTATCAACCTTTAAATATAAAAATATTCCAATAAATACCAGCGAAAGAATCAGTTTGCCAACGATGGTTCCGAGATAAAATTCAACGAGTTTCTCCCGGTTGTTGCGCATCCCCATATCGATAAGCCGGTAAATGAACAGATATACAAACAGGAAAAAAATAAGCAGATAGGGAAATTTGGGGTGAAACCAGTGTCCGATACCGAGATAAGGCGCGATAAAGGACAATCCGGCCAGGATCATAGTGATAATAACAGGTGTTAACATGATTTTATTTTTGTATACTTCCTTTAATAAACCTATAGAGTGAGGCTGCAATGGAAACCAGCGACAGAACAAGTGTCCAGACCGGGATTTTATTGGCCTGCCATGCGTCGAGCTTATATCCGGCATAAGTAAAAAGCACAATAGTACCCAGCATCTGAAACGCAAGCCCGGAATATTTGGCATAGTTGCTTACATTTTTTTGTGCTCTTTTCTCGTTAGGTTCCTGTGGATGATGCATGGTCCGCTTAATTAAAAGGTAAAATTTACGTTTATTTGTGAATAAAACTATTTTGGTGCGTAATTTGTGTCTGTATAGATGATGATTTTACACGCATTATTCAGTTAAACGGGGTTATTTTCAGTGAAAATATTGATAAGTCAATTGAGGAATTGTTTTCTTCCGGGTTTATTCATATTCCTGCTTATTGCTGGATGTTCGCAGTTCAGTGATAAGTCAGTGAGTGTGGGTTATCATAACCTGACTGCACGCTACAATGCCTATTATATAGCGAAGCTGAAGCTGGAAGAAGCAGAGTATAATATCGCTCATGATCACAAGGAGGACTACAACCAGTTATTGCCTCTTATTCTTCCGTGGGATTCTGTTCGGGCGATGCCGGTGAAGGCCGAACTGGAAGATGTCATTAAAAAGGCTTCGGTAGTGGCGGAAAGGCATCAGAACAGCAAATGGCTTGACAACAGCTATATTTTATTGGGAAGGGCCCGCTTGCATCTCGGGCAATGGAATGATGGTACTGAAGCGCTGCGCTATGTGTTCTCTAACGGAAGAGATGATAATGACAAGAATGAAGCATTAACCTGGCTGATGCAGGCTTATGTTGAACGTGATGATTTTACCAATGCGCTCAATGTGGCCGAATATCTGAAGCAACAGCCGCTGCCTAAGGAAATAACCAAGCAATATTACCTGACAAAGGCCTTTCTTCATCAGCAGAAAGGAGAATATCTGTTGTCTGTTGCTATTTTGGAAGAGTTGCTGCCGCTGACTGACAAATCTCCGGAAAAGGCACGCTTACATTATATTGCCGGACAGCTGTATGATAAAATAGGTCAGTTTCAGCTGGCTAATGATCATTACATTGCTGTCGGGAAAAATCATCCGTTATATGATCTGGCTTTCTATGCTGAAATGGGGAGCCTGCAAAACCGTGTTCTGCTGAATCCGGAAACAGATATTTCATCAGTAGGTTTTGAAAGAATGCTGAAGGATCGTAAAAATACAGACCTGAAGGACAGGCTTTATTATACGATGGGATTGCTGGAAGAGAGTAAAGGGAATTATAAAGAAGCACTTTCTCTGCTGTCACAATCTGTGATGGTGGGTCGTGCCAATACCGGGCAGGTGCCGTATACCTATTTGCAGCTGGCCAGAATACATTATGACCGCCTGGATGATTATACCTCAGCCAAGTTATATTATGACAGCGCATTGGTGGCGCTTCCAAAGGATATTGATTTATATAAAGAAGTAAGTGACCGGAAAATCGCACTTGATAATTTCGTGAAATATTTCGAAATCATCCGGACAGAGGATAGTTTGCAAATCCTGGCGGCTTTGAATCCCATTGCCCTTGATCAGAAGATAGATCAGATCATTGAAGCCGAAATTGCGGCTGAAAAGAAAAAGAAGGAAGAAGAGGAACGTAAACGGGCAGAAGCTCAGAAACAGGCAGGTGCGGGCGCTGTACCCGTTACTTCTGTTGGTGGTACAACTGCGCGAAGATGGGAATTGTACGATCCGGCGCTGGTAAATGATGGTAAGTCTGCTTTCAGGCGTACCTGGGGTAACAGGGAACTGGGAGATGACTGGCGACGTGCGCAAAAGGACCTTCGCGTTGCCGGAAATATGACCGGAAATGCTGAAGGGGACAGTACCGTCTCTGTGAGTGCAGGAAGCACTCCGGAGGAGTTAACCCCGGATTCAGAACAATGGAAACAACGGCATGCCTTGTTAAGGGCCAATGTCCCCGTGGATCCGGAAGCCCTGAAAGCTTCTCATAAGAAGAAGGAGGATGCCATGTTTGAGCTTGGGAAAATTTACCGCTTTGCGCTGGAAGAAAAACAGAAGGCGGAAGAACTTTTCCGGGAGCTGCTGAATCAATACCCGCAATCTGCCTATAAGGAAGAAATTTATTATCTGAATTATCTCGCCGCTGAAGGAACAGACAGGGAGTTATGGAAAAATAAGCTGGTTGCTGAATTTCCGGGTTCTACCTATGTAAGCTTGCTGGGCGACAGTGATTCGGGGCCTATGACAGTTGATAAAATCTCAGGTTTGTATGCCGAAACCTTCGCCTTATATGAAAAAGGAGACTATGAAAAAGGACTGGCCAATATTGAAGGTCTGTTACCCCGGGTCAGACAAACCCAGCTAGAAGATAAGTTTGCACTGTTGCGAATATTCCTGATCGGAAAAGTGAGAGGAGAGGTTGCCTATAAAAATGCGATCCAGGAATTTTTGAAATTATATCCTAAAAGCGAATATGAAAGCCGTGTCAGAGAGATGTCTGCCATGCAACGGTTCCGGTAAAAATAAATTGTTGAATAATTATCTACATTGATTTAGAATGTTAAAGCTTCAGTCAGGAAAATATAAAAGATTGATAACACGACTCTGGCAATTTACGTTGCTGGGTATTTTTGGAATAGTGTTTTACATTTTCGCTGTTGCGGTCAATCTTTTCTGGCTTTTCGGCAAGATGCCTGATCTCAGAACGCTGGAAAACCCTAAAAGTGAACTGGCCTCCGAGCTGTTTTCAGAAGACGGGAAGTCGCTAGGTAAATATTTTATTGAGAACCGTGCGCCTATTGAGCTTGATCAGGTTTCGCAACATCTGATTGAGGCCCTGATTGCTACAGAAGACGCCCGTTTTGTAAAACATTCGGGAATTGATGCCAGGAGTCTTTTCAGAGTAGTACAGGGGGTTGTCACCGGTAGCACCAGTTCGGGGGGAGGTAGTACGCTTACTCAGCAGGTAGCAAAAAACCTCTTTAAAACAAGATCCGAAGAATACCGGGGTGCCATGGGTAATATCCCGTTGGTACGTACAGTAATTGCTAAAACCAAAGAATGGATTCTGGCGGTTACCCTGGAAAGAAAATACACCAAAAGGGAAATCATGATGATGTACCTGAATACGGTGTCTTTCGGCAACAACGCCTATGGTGTCAAAGTAGCTGCCCGGACCTATTTCAGTAAAGATGCCCTTGATCTTGATAAGCATGAGGCTGCATTGCTTGTCGGGCTGTTGCAAAATCCTACTTACTGGAATCCACGGCGCTTTCCGGAGCGGGCAATGGTTCGGAGAAATACCGTGCTGAGCCAGATGGAGAAATATGGTTTTCTGAATGAAACCGAATTCGCAACTGAAAAATCGAAGGACCTCGACCTGAACTTTGCCGTGGAAAGTCATAATACAGGCCCGGCACCTTATTTCAGGGAATCGATGCGTTCGACACTGAAAAACTGGGTACAGCAGTATAACCAGGAAAACGGGACGGAGTATGATTTATATACAAGCGGGCTCCGGATTTATACCACTATTGATGCCAGAATGCAGCAGTATATGGAAGAGTCGGTGGAAGAACACATGAAAACACAGCAAAAGTTGTTTTTCGAGCACTGGAAAGGGAGGAACCCGTGGACGGATGAAAACGGAAAAGAAATCCCCAACTTTATCGAAACACAAATCAGACGTCTTCCGCAGTTTATACAGATCAAAAAAGAGTCAGGAGAGGAAAAGGCATGGGAAGTAATGAAAGAGCCTCATCAAATGAAGATTTTTTCGTGGGAAGGAGAAAAGGAAGTGGAGATGAGTACCATTGACTCGATGAAATATTATAAGCATTTTCTCAGAACAGGCATGGTATCCATGGATCCCAGAAATGGCCATGTAAAAGCCTGGGTAGGCGGGATTAATTTCAAATATTTTAAATACGATCACGTAAAACAGGGAGCACGGCAACCAGGTTCTACCTTTAAGCCGTTTGTGTATCTTTCCGCACTGGATAAGGGTTTTCTGACGCCTTGTTCGCATGTGGTGGACCAGCCGGTTTATTTTGGGCTGTCAGACGGCGTTCCCGGCGGGTGGAGTCCCAAAAATGCTGACGGAAAATATTCCTACCGTTCCTTGTCGTTAAGGCAGGCGATCGGGGAATCTGTTAATACGGTGAGTGCTTACATTATGAAGCAGGTGAAGCCTAAAACAGTAGTAGAATATGCACAGAAATTAGGCATTACTACCCCTCTGGATGCAAAACCAGCCCTGTGCCTGGGTATCAGTGATGTTTCTGTTTATGATATGGTGAGAGCTTATTCTGCATTTGCCAATGGCGGACACCGGATCGACCCGATGAGTGTTTTAAGAATTGAAGACCGTTACGGAAACCTGTTACAGGAGTTTTTCCCTAAAGAAAATCAGGAGCTGAGTGCCAACATGGCGTATAATATGCTGTATCTGATGCGTGGTGCAACAGAAGATCCGAGAGGAACCGCTGGTCGTCTGCGGCAATGGGGAGTAACAGACGGAAATGAAATTGCCGCTAAAACAGGTACTACCTCCAATCATTCTGATGGTTGGTTCATGGGATTGACCAGTAATCTGGTGACCGGTATCTGGGTGGGAGGAGAAGACAGAAGTGTTCACTTCAGGTCGATTTCTTTGGGACAAGGTGCAAGAATTGCAATGCCTGCATGGGGAATGTATATGCAGAAAGTGTATAATGACCCTACACTGATCAATTACGGTAAAAGCTCCTTTACCAAGCCTGAGAATTATTTCCTTGATTGTGGAAGGGTAGAGGTTGACAGCTCGGATACTTATATTCCGCCTTCGATTGTGGAGGACGATGATGTGTTATTCTGATGGGGTTGAAAATACTGATAGCACCGGATAAATTCAGAGGGTCACTGAACGCAGAAGAAGTTTGCGAAGCTGTGAAAAGCGGCGCGCGTATGGCACTTCCTGACGCCAGCCTGGAAATCATGACCCTGGCTGACGGCGGGGAAGGGACGGTGCAGATTCTGATGAGAGCACTGGATGGTGTTTCCAGAGAGGTGGAGGTCATGGATCCTTTGGGGCGGCCAGTCAGTGCTGTATATGGTTTGAATCCGGAAAAAAAAACAGCCTTTATTGAAATGGCCGCTGCTTCCGGACTGGCACTCCTGCATGAAGAGGAGCGTAACCCTTTAGCGACCAGTACTTATGGAACCGGGCAACTCATTGCTGATGCCATTGATCAGGGTGCAGAAACTATTTATCTGGGTATTGGCGGTAGTGCTACCACAGATGCCGGCCTGGGTATGGCAAAGGCTCTCGGATTCAGGTTTCTGGATCTGAACGGAAATGAATTGGAGGGTACGGGCAGCTGTCTTCAGAAAGTAGTGAAAATTTCGGAGGCAGGGAAACATCCCGGTCTTGATAAAATAAAAGTAATTGTATTGTCAGATGTAACCAACCCGCTTTCGGGTACCAATGGAGCGGCATGGGTTTACGGACCACAGAAAGGGGCCAGCCCGGAAATGGTTGCCCGGTTGGATAAAGGGTTGGTACATATCAATAAAATTGCTTCTGCCTGGTCTGAAAAGAATATCAGTGAGATGGCCGGAGCCGGAGCCGCCGGAGGTTTGGGAGCCGGAGCTATCTGGTTTTTGAATGCTGAAATCCGCGGTGGTGCCGATAGCCTGATTGAGCTTACCGGATTAAAGGATAAGATCCGGCAGGCCGATCTTGTCATCACAGGCGAAGGAAAGGTTGATTTTCAGACATTACAGGGGAAAGTAATCGGCGGGCTCGCCAAAGTCTGCCGGGAAAATCATAAACCGCTGGCGGTCATATGCGGCGCGTTGCTCCTTAACCCTTCCCAGATTAAAGAAGCCGGCATTACTTATGCCGTTTCTGTTCTCAACCGCCCGGTTAGTGAAAAAACAGCTTTTGAGGAGGCTTTTGAAAGAGTAGAAGAAGCAACTTTTAATCTGGTCCGCTTGTTTTCTTATCGTAACGTCTGAAAAACACAGACGCAGGTAGTCGGGTATTATGTCAGCATTTGATTTTAAAAGTGAATTACTGAGAATTCCGTCAGAACCCGGTGTATACCGGTATTTTGATGAAAGAGGAGAAATTATCTATGTTGGAAAAGCAAAAAACCTGAAAAACAGGGTAAGCAGTTATTTCGCCAGATCCAATCAGCACAGCACCAAAACAAAGCGGCTTGTGAGTCAGATCCGCAGGATCGAATTCACCATTGTGGCGTCAGAATGGGATGCGCTCATTCTGGAAAACCAGTTGATCAAGAATTTTCAGCCCCGCTATAATATCCTGTTGAGGGATGATAAAACCTACCCGTATATCTGTATTACGAGTGAACGTTTCCCAAGAGTAATCTCAACACGTAATCCCGACAAAAAAGAAGGAATTTATTTCGGGCCGTTTGCCAGTGTCCGTACCATGAACGCGCTTCTTGAAATGTTCCGGTCACTCTATACCATCCGCTCCTGCAGTTATGTATTGTCAAAGCAGAATGTTGAAGCAGGCAAATTCAAAACCTGCCTTGAATACCATATCGGCAATTGCAAAGGCCCGTGTGAAGGACTGACAGATGAAGAAAGTTATAATCAGGAAATTGACCTGGTGGAGAATATCCTGAAAGGGAACCTCTCGGTCCCGCACCAGTATTTCAAGCGGAAAATGCTGAAAGCGGCCGAGGTAATGGAGTTTGAAGAAGCACACAAATGGAAAACAAAACTGAGCTTGCTGGATAATTTCCAGAGTAAAACCATTGTGGCTAACGCCAAAACAGGAAATATTGATGTTTTAACAATTCTTTCTGATGAAGACGCAGCCTACTTCAATTATATGAAGCTGGTCAATGGGTATATGATTGCCACTCAGACTTTCGAAGTAAAGAAAAAACTGGATGAGTCAGATGCCGATTTGTGGGCTATGATGCTGATTGAGATGCGTGAAAAATATGGCGATGAGTCAAAAGAAGTAATTTCAAATATACGTCCTGAAATGGAAGTAGCGATTGACGTTACCATTCCCCAGATAGGAGATAAGAAGAAGTTACTGGAAATGTCTGTGAAAAATGTCATGTTTTTCAGAAGGGAAGTAGCGGAAAGGAAAGCCGCTGAAACTTCTGCTTCCAGTTCAAAAAAGGACAGAGTATTGATAAAGCTGAAAACGGATTTTCAGCTGAAAAATCTGCCCAGACATATTGAATGTTTCGATAACTCTAACATACAGGGCACAAACCCCGTGGCTGCGATGGTATGTTTTAAAAACGGTAAACCTTCCAAAAAGGATTACAGGCATTTTATCATTAAGTCAGTAATCGGGCCTAATGATTTTGCTTCTATGAAAGAAATTGTGGGTCGGCGGTATTCGCGGTTGCTGGATGAAAATGAACCTTTACCGGATCTTATCGTCATTGATGGAGGAAAAGGACAGCTCAGTGCTGCCTGTGAAGCGTTGCAGGAATTGGGTATTTACGGAAAGGTGCCGGTGGTGGGTATAGCAAAACGTCTTGAAGAAATATATTTTCCGGAGGATTCTTTTCCCTTGTATATAGATAAGAAGTCAGAATCCCTGAAACTTATCCAGCAGATCAGAGATGAAGCTCACCGTTTTGCTATTACATTTCATCGGGACAGACGGAGCAAGAACAGTCTGATCAGCGAACTGGAAAATATTGAAGGGATCGGGAAAATAACAGCGACCAGATTACTCAAGCATTTTAAATCTGTCCGGGCCATAAAGGATTGTAGCATAGAGGATCTTGCTGAAATTACAGGTATGGATCGGGCGCAGAAAGTTAAGTATTATTTTGAAAGTTTAGTAGATAGAAATTGACGTTTTGAGCCATTTTTAGCACTTTTTACATGAAATTTAAAAAAAGTGTCTTGAAAATCAAAAATAACAATAATTGTTAAGTTGCTGATATTCAGCATGTTAATATTGTATAGGCTGCCGATTGCATTTTTTTAAGTGTTTTTTTTATAATGAGAAGTTGTGTAATAGGTTTTAATTTGTAAATTTCGGCATTACAAATGCGTTTCTGACGCATTTACGGCATTTTTTCCCACTAAAATCTATTAAAGAAATGGCACGTTTTGATGAAGTAAAAAGTTTGATCGATTCTTTGGAAGGTGATTTCGATAAGTTTTACAACAAACAGAATCAGGCAGCTGGTACCCGTGTTCGTAAAGGAATGCAGGATCTGAAAAACCTGGCTCAGGAAATCCGTTCAGAAGTTCAGAACATCAAAAATACAGCAGAGTAGTACGACGTCTTCTACAGAAAAGAGGCTGACCCGAATGGTCAGCTTTTTTTGTTATTTACCGGCCTCTCCCGGAAGACAGAGTAGATAAGTTATCCAGGTCATACTGAAAGATAGCTCAGGGAGAACTGCGCAAATCTCTTTTTTCCTTCTGAAATGTTTATGGATACCAGATTTCTGAGAAGATATGATCCCTCCATGAACTGCTTGATTTCTTCGGAAGGTTATTTAGCAGTAAGCCGACGGATTCTTCCATAACAAAAAAGAGCAACCGGTATACCCGATTGCTCTTTCTTAATTCTGATTTTTCCTGATCAGAAAATCTTATCATTCATTAAGGTCGCGACACCCCGAATGGTTATTTTCCTGGTATTCAAATCCATTACTTCTGTACTGATTTCGGCACGGTGTTTTACGGCATCAATACTTTTAATGGTAAAAACGGCTTCGTATTCCACATCCGTAAACATGGGGCGCAGGAAGTCCATAGTTTGTCCCAGATATACCGAGCCGTAACCGGGAAACTGCGTTCCCAGGATTTTGGTAAACACCGATGCTCCCAGCATGCCATGAATAATCGGTTTTTTAAACTGGGTGGTAGCTGCAAAATCAGCATCCAGGTGCAGCGGATTATCGTCACCCGTAACCCTTGCGAAATCTTCAACGTTCTGTTGTGTAAAGCTGAAGATATGTGAAAACTTTGTTCCTTCTTTGGCTTCTAAATTCATTATTCAATTCCTCCCATCCATTTTTTTATAGGTTTGGCAAATATAAGCAGTATAACGCCGGCGATAAAGGCAAACAGGAATACCTGATTGAATAAGGCGGGCATTTGCAGAATGTTCTCTTCATCAAAGTTTCCGGCAAACAATCCGGCAATCAGGTTACCTAAAGAGGCACCCACAAACCAGATCCCCATCAACTGGCTGACAAACCGTTTAGGAGCCAGTTTTGTGTAGGCACTCAATCCTACCGGGCTCAGGCATAATTCCCCGGTGGTATGTAACAGATAGGTAAATGCCAGGAAAAAAGGTGAAACAAGCTCTCCTGAAACAGCGAGGTTTGCTCCGATTTCCATCACCAGAAAACCAGCACCCAGTAATAATAACCCCAAAGCAAACTTTATCGGAATGGAAGGATTCTTATTACGCTGAGCCAGCCATATCCATAAACTGGCCATAACCGGGGCCAGTAATACGATGAAAAAGGGGTTGAAATTCTGAAACCAGCTTGACGGAACCTCGAAAGTACCCAGTGTGCGGTGGGTATGTCTTTCAGCGAAAATCTGTAATGAGGTGCCAGCCTGTTCAAAGCCTGACCAGAATAATGCGGCAGCAATGAAGAAGATCACCAATACGCCTACTCTTCTCTTTTCTTCGGGGGTAAGTCCTCCGGCAATCAGAATAAACAGGAAATAGAAAAGAGCAACCGATACAATAATGATACCTGTGGCCTGTGCCAGTCCCTGGGCTGAGGTGAGATCAATGGTTCCTGTGAGTTGCAGGGTAGTAAGAAAAACAACCAGTAATGCAAGCAGTCCGTAACCCAGCTTTTTCTGAGCCGGATGTGCTGTTTCATTATGATCGGCACTTTTCAGTGATTTGTCGGGAGCTTCGCCCAATCCTTTCAGATACATGGCTCCTCCGAATTTAAAAACGATCAGTCCCAGGAACATCCCTACCGCCGCTGCGCCAAAACCCAGGTGCCAGTTAACAACCTGTCCTAGGTATCCCACGAGCAGCATTCCAAGAAAAGAACCAAGATTGATCCCGATATAGAAAATGGAAAACGCTGAATCTCTGCGTGCGCCACCCTCCGGATACAGTTCGCCTACAATGGAGCTGATATTGGGTTTCAGCAAGCCTGTCCCGATAGCTACCAGGGCCAGTCCTGCATAAAAAATGGAGGGATCTCCCGGAATAGCGAGGACAATATGTCCCATCATGATTACGATACCACCATACCAGATTGATTTTTTCTGTCCGAGGATATTATCGGCAATCCAGCCACCAGGCAACGACAGCAGATAAACGGAAGCGGTATACAATCCGTAAATGGCAGAACCTTCACTTACACTAAGTCCCAGGCCTCCGCGCATATTGTCAATCAGGAACATGAGAAGTATGGCCCTCATGCCATAATAACTGAAGCGTTCCCACATTTCAGCAAAGAAGAGAACATAGAGGCCTTTCGGATGTTTTTGTGATACTGTAGCTGTATTACTCATTGGGAAATATACAGATTTTGTAGGATTTTAAGTTTGTTAAGTGCAATAAATGGTGCAATATACAAATAATGGCTTAATCTGAAAATCTCGTATTAGGGTTCCTTACAACCGCAATGATAACGTCAGAAATGAAAATAGCCTGTGTTTCCACAGGCTATGGGCTGCTATCCGAACTGTATTTTTAACAGGAATCAATCATTCGAAGAGATTACCCGAAATAGGGCTTGTACCATACCTTTAGTATTAAAATTTCGGTTCCCATCCTTTGGCATATTCTCTGCCCCATAGTTTCATACCTTCTTTGTCCTGAATCCGTCCGGTTGCCGGGTCTACCTTAAATGATTTACCGATCCGGGAAGAGATATTGGCCAGATGGCACAGATGGGTACTGATGGCCCCTTCTTCAATGGTTGAATTTTGTTTTTCAGTTCCTCTGATGGCGTTGAAGAAATTCACAACGTGGGTAGTGCTCATATCGCCACCACCGCCAAGGGCTGTTCCGGCTTCATTTCCTTTGGCTTTGCTGTCGCGTACCATTTTGCCTTCCCTGTCATACAGTTTATAGCCGTTCCGGTCAACGTATACAGACCCTTCAGAACCATAGATAACCGTCCCGCGGTCTGTACCGTAGGTTTTGTATCCGTTGCGGCTTTTTCCGTCCCATTGAATAATTTTATTTCCGCCAAACTTAAAGGTGGCTTCCATGGTATCGTACATTGTCCAGCCATCATTCAGGAAATGTCTTTTTGCAGCTTCCACATCTACAAATTCAGGATATTGAACCTGTAGTGCCCAGCGTGCTATATCCAGTTCGTGGGTAGCGTTGTTTCCGGATTCCGCTGTTCCGTAATCCCATCCATACCAGTGCCAGTTATAATCCCAGGTATCGTGGGTATAGCTTTTGCGTGGCGCGGGCCCCTGGAACAAATCCCAGTCCAGGCCTTCAGGAACCGGTGCTGCTTTCGGTAACGGTACTTCACCGCGTGTGGCGGAATAAAAAGCGACTGCCTTATAGGCCGTGCCGATAACACCGTTATGAATCTCAGCAATAATTTCCCGTGATTCAGAAGCCGACCGTTGCTGGTTCCCCATCTGAATGACTTTGTTATATTTTTTTCTCAGCTCAATCAGCAATTCTCCCTCCCGGGGGTTATGGCTGCATGGCTTTTCCACATAAACATGCTTTCCGCCCTGAACAGCCAGCCAGGTACCCGGTGCATGCCAGTGATCGGGTGTAGCGTTAATTAATACATCTACTTCTTTATCTTCAATTACTTTAATGATACTGTTTTCCAGTTTGGGGGTATAATCAATATGTTTTGAGAATTTCTGCGCGGCACTCTCACGCTGATGCTTCATCACATCACAGAGGTAAACGAGATTGACATTGCTCGACTTGAGTTTAATGGGCTCGTAGAATGCACCCAACCGGCGGCCCAGTCCGGCAATAGCGACATTAAGACGCTCGTTGGCTCCGGAAATACGTGCATAACTTTTAGCCGGAATGGCATTGAACCCGGCAAAACCCAGCCCGGCTGCACCTAAGGCTGTTTTTTTGATAAAATCTCTTCTGGTATTTTTCATAATAATAGCAGGAAGTTGCAATGGTTTGTTATTTGACATCCCGGAGCCGATATTACGATCCCCGGTCATTTGTATTGAAAGACGATTTTTGCATAAGTTACCCTGATTGCATCATGTAACAGAGGACCGGTTTTCCGTCGTTTTGAATTTTTGTAACAAAACAGTAGATTACATTCGGGATTTGCAAGAAAATAAATCCAGGTCTGCTACTGATCGGATACGCCATAAGTCCGGTCTTTATATAAGAAATTCGCCTAACTTTGCAGATATGCCTTTATATAATAATAACCGATGAACTATATTGAATTGAATCTGAGCCTTGTGCCGGATTTTACGGAGATTATAACTGCCGAACTGGGAGAGTTGAACTATGAGTCATTTGTGGAAACAGATGAAGGGTTACTCGCTTATATTGTGGAACATGAATATAATGAAGAAGCAGTGAAAGCACTGGCCGACCGGTATGAAGATGCTGAAATTACGTGGCAGATGCAGGTCATAGAGCGGAAAAACTGGAATGAAGAATGGGAAAAAAGTTATCAGCCCATTGAAATAGAGGATAAAGTGAGGGTGAGGGCTTCCTTTCATGAACCGGATGAACGCTTTGACTTTGATTTGGTAATCACACCTAAAATGTCTTTCGGGACAGGCCATCATGAAACTACCTGGCTGGTGATGAAACAGCAGCTTACTTTACCTCATAAAGGCATTGACATACTGGACGTAGGTTGTGGAACGGGTATTCTGGCAATTCTGGCAAGGAAACTAGGCGCACATCATTTGACGGCCTTTGATATTGATGAATGGTGTATTGAAAATACCACAGAAAATTTTGAATTGAACGGGATTGAATCTGATGCAGAGGTTTTTCAGGGAATGATCGGAGATCTGAAACCGGAAGCTATGTATGGAGGAATTCTGGCTAATATCAACAGAAATATATTATTGCAGGATATCCCTGCATATATCAATCACCTTTTGCCCGGAGGCTGGCTTATTGTAAGCGGATTTTATGAAACGGATGCCGAAGAAATCACCGCTTGCGCTGTAAATAACGGACTTAAACCAATGCATTTTCATACCAGAAATCAGTGGGCAACGTTAGTTTTTGAGAAAGCTGACCAGGCCTAAATTACAACTGTATGTGTTTGAATCGACCTCTTTCCCCTAATACCTCTTTTTTCTTTAGCAAAGGCAGTCTTTTCATGCTCCTTTGCGCGGTGAACCTCTTTTATGCGTCCTCAGCCAGGGCCCAGGCCATTCGCTTTTCAAGTGAACCCGGTGTGTTTATTGAAGAGTTTAAGAAACAAATGGCGTCGGTCGGTAATGCATCCTATGATTCTACGGCTTCCCGTTTGACTACTGTCTGGACTGCTTCCATGAACCAGGCCCAGCATACGGCCTTTATTACTACGGTCATGAATATGGCTAAAAAAGGACAGAAAATGGGCGCCCCGTACTGGCTGATGGCCCGGAATACCACCACACTGATTAACAGCAACGGAGATATTTACGGCTTCCTGAATATGATGGAAGGCGCCAGTGCCAAATATGATCCGAATACGTTACAGCGTTTGCTTGAAACAGTCAGACGGGTGGTGGAAGACAAGCAGCTGTACAAATCGGCTCATTATAAGCTGTATCTTAACACGGGTGAATACCGTTTCAGGTTTGATGAAAGCAAGCCTGATGCCGGTACTATGCCAGCCGAGCCACTTACCGATGGTTGGGACACCCCGGCTGATTCATTACCTGTGTTACTGGCCGAGGAAGCTCTGCCGCAATTGTCAGGTGCTTTGCTGGACCTTAAAAACGTTACGTTTGGCATGGTGTCGCATCAGGATTCTGTAACTTTCGGGCCCTCAGAAGGAAGCGTTTCACTGCGGGAAGGAACATTTGTAGGAAAAGACGGAAAATTTGACTGGTCGGTAGCCGGTGATTCGTCTGTATTTGTGGAACTGCCGAAGTATACTTTTAATATAGCTTCTCCGCGACTGGCAGTGCCGGTCACCATGCTGCATTATCCTGAAAGAATAAAGGAAACCGTTGCAGGCTCTTTTGAATACAGGGGAATAAAAAGACAGGCAGGAAAAACAGCCGGTTTTCCCCGGTTTGTTTCTCAGAAAAATAATATAAATATGCCGCTTTACAGTGGCAATGTCCAGTACCGGGGAGGCGTCATGTTAACAGGAACTCAGTTGTCAGGAATGTCGGCAAATGAAGAGCCTTCTTTGCTAACCGTGAAAAAGGACAGTGTGGTGGCGTTCCGGGCATGGAGCAAAAAACTGATGATAGGGGATTCTGTAATTACTACTGATCTGGCTGCCGTATCGGTTGCACTGGGTATCGATTCTGTTTATCATCCGGGTGTCCGGTTCCGGTATAATGACGAAGCAGGGATGCTGCGCCTGGAAAGGGCAGATAAGACTGCTTTTTCAGGGTTACCTTTTGTGGATAGCTATCATAAAATGTATATCTGGCCGGAATCGGTGCGCTGGGCTTTTCCGAAAGATGAACTGGAGTTTTACATGGTCGCCGGAAAGAAAGAGGCCAGTATGCGACTTGAATCGCACGATTATTTCAGAAAAGAACGCTTTCAGCTGATGATTAAAGAATACGGTTTTCAGCCGCTTAATATGGCCTCCGGATATATGCAAAGCCAGAAACGTACGGTGTTCTCACCTGAGGACCTCGCCACACACTTTAAAAGAGAGGTAACGGTGATCAGAAAGGCCCTGCAGAACTTAACACTGGAAGGTTATTTCCTTTATAATGAACCATCCGGACAATATAAGCTGAGCCGTAAAGGGATGATGTATGTACTGGCCAATACCGATAAAAGTGATTATGATAATTTTCAGATCATTTCCAGGTTTCAGGCTAATGAAGAGCTTGCCAATGCCACTATTAATATGAAAGATACCCTGCTGACCGTCAGGGGAGTGGAGAGTTTCATCGTAAGTGATACCCTGAAAATATCGGCGACTCCTTCTGACAAAAAGGTGGTCATCGGGAGAAACAGAGGATTTACAGTGAACGGTCAATTGGTTTCATCCAATTTCAGATTTACGGGCCGCGGACTGAAATTTAATTACGATCAGTTCTTCGTCAATATGAATGAAGTAGATTCCATTACCTATACGCCACAGGAGAAATATGCACAGGGGATGTCGGCCGAGGTAGGCGGACATGTGAATTATGACAAAGGCGGAACTTTTTACCTGAGTGATCCGAAAAATAAATCAGGAAAGCAAAAGGGAGGAAAATCTCCGCGCATGGTGGTGGAAGACGGTATGACCGTATATTTTGATCAGCCTGCACGTGGCGATTTGAAGTATCCTAAAGAAGTGTTTTTCAAAGTGCCTTCTCTGGATATTGATAACCTTGACAAGAGGGATATCGTTTTTAATGGTGTCTTTAATTCCGATGGTATTACAGATCCGATTGAAACGACCCTGAAAAGTATGGAAGACAATTCCCTCGGTTTTCAGTACCGTCCGGCATCAGGACAGATGAACCTCTATGAAGGGAAAGCAAAAGTAACTCTGAAGGAAGATCTCGTAATGGATAACCGCGGACTCTTTACCAAAGGAGAACTGAACTATATGACTGCCAGTTTTTCTGCCGACAGCATATTACTGACGACAGATTCACTGATTGCTCAGGGAGCGAAGGCTCAGATAAAGGAAGGAACCGTCAAAAATGCCTATTTCCCTGCCGTTGACATTTCGGGATATACCCTGAACTGGTTTCCTGAAAGTGACAGTATGTTACTGGCTACGCGCGAAAAGGACTTTGAGTTTTATAAAGGGACGACAAAGTTTGCCGGCAATATGCTGTTGCGTTCAAGTGGATTATACGGACAAGGTAACATCACCCGAAAGGACAGTGAATTTTCTTCGCAGGATATTAAATTTGATAAAACCGGGCTGAAGGCCACTAATGCTGTATTTTCGGTTTTAGGGAAAAACAGAGAAGAAAGGCCGCTTTTACTCGGTAAGGGAGTCAATGTTGATTTTGATATAACACAGAATAAAGCATCGCTTTCGACCGCTCAGGATGGATTTGAAACAGATTCTGCGGGGTTTGAGTTTCCGTATGCGGCATACCGGACTTCCATTAATGAAGCAGTATGGGATCTGAATAAAAAGCAGATAGCGATGAAAGGAGATATAGAAACTTCTA
Organism: Telluribacter sp.; assembly: GCA_040391535.1. Classification (GTDB taxonomy): domain Bacteria; phylum Bacteroidota; class Bacteroidia; order Cytophagales; family Spirosomataceae; genus JBEBXQ01. The sequence goes on from JBEBXQ010000005.1 coordinate 60,400, forward strand.
CGTTTTCTGCATTGGCTGAAGATCAGGAAGGACTGACTTTCAAGGCCACAGGGGCTCTGTATGATATTGAAAAAAAGAGCCTGGCGGTGTCAGGTGTCCCGGGCATTTATACAGCAGATGTGAAAATAATTCCGGACAAAGGGAATGTGGAAATAGAAAGTAATGGCCGTTTAAAGGAGCTCACCAATGCAAGAATTGAAATCGATACGCTGAATAGTTCGCACCGGCTGAGAGATGCCAGCATCAGGATTACTTCACGGAATCACTTTGAAGGCTCGGCTACCTATGAATTTATTACAGCCCGCCAGGATACGTTCCCGATCAAAATGGAAAATTTTGAATTGCTCGAAGTACCGGCTGCGGCATCCGCAGCGAAGGGCCGGAAAGCAACGGAAGTCAATGAGCCCATCCGCTATTATACTACAGCCAAAGCTTCTGTAGGGCAGGATAACGAACTGACCCTTTCGCCGAAAATGCAGTTTAAAGGAGACATCAGCCTGATTGCCTATGAGCCCTCATTACGGTTGGATGGTTTCATCAGACCGATGATCAAGGCACGTCCGGGACTGGAAAGTTCATGGATCACCTATAAGGAAGCTCCGGGTGACACGATTACGATTAAGGTAGACGAAAATCTGAAAAATGAGATTGAGGAGCCGATGTTTGCAGGATTACACTTTAATGCGCTGGGCGATCTGTATCCTACTTTTATGTCGCTCAAAGAAACCCCCAGAGACCATGATATTTATACAGCCAAAGGGCGGATGCTGTTTGACGAGGAGGAAAAAGTATTCAGGATTCTGCCTGCCGCAGGCGATGACGGGCTGGTTGATGAATCGAAAATTATGACCTTTGACGATCAGAGCGGAGATATGTCCCTCAATGGAAAACTGAAGCTGATTCCTTCAGACTGGCTCACAGCCGCTGGTAAGGCAGACGTGCAGGTAGACAGTATAAAGGTTGATTTAAATACGATACTGCTTTTTAAGCTGCCGGGTCTGGCTCCGTTATTACCCGATATTTCTGCAAAGATTGTACAAACGAACCTGGATGAGCAGAACAGTGACGCGGCAGAACCGGAATTTGAGCGTCTTACCTCAAAGATATCCACCCTGATCGGCAACCGGCTTGCCGATGAATATTTCAAGAAAATAGCTGCCGAATATAAACCCTTGTTTGAAGCTTCTCCGGTATTTGCTTCTGAGATTGTCCTGTCCAATATAGATATGAAGTGGTCGCAGAAACATCATGCCTATTATTCCAATGGCAGAATAGGTCTGGCTAACCTGGGAAGAAATGATATTAATGCGGAAGTAGACGGAATGCTGGAGATCAGGAGAGGCGAAATGGGCGATGAGTTCAGCCTGTACCTGGAAGTGTCATCAGATGTATGGTATTTTTTTGATTTCAGGCAGGGAGAGCTGGGATTGGTATCGTCTCAGTATGAGTTCAATGACAAAATCATGACTGCGTCTGGTAATAATAAATCAAAAGATTTTCCTATTTTTCCGGTTGATATGCAAGAAAAGACTATGTTTGTGGATCGGTTTTCGGATTTGTACCAACCTGCCATGAAAAAGCTGCTCAAAGAGAAAGCGGCCCAGAAAAAAGCAGAACAGGTTAAGAAAGTACAAAAGAAAAAGGCAGAGGAAGCGGAAGGATTCTGACCGGTGATATTGTATAGCATATAATTTTTTTGTAAATTATTCCGTTTTTAAAGTATAACTAAAAATTATTCAATGAGCCTTTTAGTATTTTCTGTAACCGCATTTTTTGCATATCTTCTTGGTTCAATCCCATCATCGGTATGGTATGGTCTGGGTTATTTCGGACTTGACGTAAGAAAATATGGCAGTGGAAATGCCGGTGCTACAAATACTTTCCGGGTACTGGGAAAAAGAGCCGGTGTAATTGTGATGCTGATTGACGTTCTGAAAGGATGGACAGCCGCATCGCTGGCAACCTTGCTTTATTATTTTCAGTTTATCGAACAGACAGATGTACTCACTTACCGGATCATTTTTGGTATTATTGCCGTGTTCGGGCACTTGTTTCCCATCTTTGTGAAATTTAAGGGAGGGAAAGGAGTGGCAACACTTTTAGGAATGGTGCTGGCTGTGCAACCAGAGCTGGCATTGGTTTGTATTGGTGTTTTTCTCCTTACACTGATATCTTCACAGTACGTTTCGCTAAGTTCTATACTGGCTACGCTGGCCTTCCCGATATTGTCGCTTTTCGGGCTGTTCGGGCCTGCTGAAACCATTACTGTGGTTTTCGGTTTTGCCATGTTTATTCTTGTCGTAGCTACGCACCAGAAGAACATCGGGCGTATCTTGAACGGAAGCGAAAGCAGAGTGGATATCTTCAGGAAAAAGCGATAAGAGATTTATTTAAATGATATGAAGGATAGTTAAAAACCTTCCGGGTATTTCCGGGAGGTTTTTCGTATTTTGCGGCCTGTTAAGAAAAAGTTATTGATCATAACTGAGTAAACGAAAATCACTTCACGATGAAAGAGTATATAAATAAAAACCAGGAGAGATTTCTGAACGAACTTTTCGATCTGTTAAGAATTCCGTCTGTCAGCGCTGATTCAGCTTTTAAAGAAGATACCCGTAAAGCTGCCGAATTTGTTAAGGATAGTATACTGAAAGCAGGGGCCGACAAAGCTGAATTGTACGAAACTCCGGGTCATCCGGTGGTGTATGGTGAGAAAATCATAGACCCGGCTTTGCCCACGGTGCTGGTATATGGCCACTATGATGTGCAGCCGGCTGACCCTTACGAACTCTGGAACTCACCTCCTTTTGAACCTGTCATTAAAAATGAACGGATTTATGCGCGGGGAGCCTGTGATGACAAAGGGCAGTTTTATATGCATATCAAGGCCCTTGAAACCATGATTGAAACGGGTAATCTGACCTGTAATGTAAAAATCATGATTGAAGGAGAAGAAGAAGTGGGATCGGATCATCTGGGCGATTTTGTGAAGGCCCACAAGGATATGCTGAAATGTGATACCATTCTGATCTCCGATACCAGTATTATTGCCAACGACGTTCCTTCGGTGGAGGTAGGCTTACGCGGACTGACTTATCTTGAAGTGGAAGTTACAGGCGCCAACCGCGATCTGCACTCCGGCGTGTATGGCGGGGCAGTCGCAAATCCGATCAACGTATTGTGCGAAATGATTGCTTCCCTGAAAGATGAAAACGGGCATATTACCATACCTGGTTTTTATGATCATGTCATTGAATTAACACCGGAAGAAAGAAAAGCGCTGAATGACGCACCGTTTGATCTGGCAGAATATAAAAAAGATCTTTCCATTGAGGATGTAGCCGGGGAAGCAGGCTATACAACCCTGGAAAGAACGTCTGTCAGGCCAACACTGGATGTGAACGGTATCTGGGGCGGTTATACCGGAGAAGGAGCCAAAACGGTTTTGCCTTCCAAAGCCTATGCTAAAATATCCATGCGGCTGGTACCTAACCAGACAGACAAAGAAATTGAAGATCTCTTTACAGCCCATTTTAATAAAATAGCACCTGCTTCGGTAAAAATAGTGGTCAAACCGCATCACGGCGGCTTGCCATATCTTACCCCAACTGACTCGACCGAATATGCAGCGGCAGCTTTGGCTATGGAGGAATCATTCGGAAAGAAACCGATCCCTACACGCGGTGGCGGCAGTATCCCTATCGTGGCTTTATTTGAGCAGGAACTGGGTGTAAAAAGTGTACTTATGGGCTTTGGCCTGGACATTGATGCCCTGCATTCGCCTAATGAGAGTTATGGCCTTTTTAATTTCTATAAAGGAATAGAAACCATACCATTGTTCTTTAAGCATTATGCAAAGCTGAAAGCAGAGTAGAAAAGAAACTGGGACAAAGGATAAGCGGCTAATTTACAGTGATAAAATTGTTGTTTTATTTTATCCTCATATTGATTCTTTTTAAAAAAAGGAATATCTTTGCACCTCTTTTGAGGAAAACAAATTATATCAAAACGTAATTATGTACGCAATAGTAGAAATCGCAGGTCAGCAATTTAAAGTAGAGAAGGGCCAGGAAATCTTCACGCACAGGCTTGAAGGTGACGTGGACGCTGCGCTTGCATTCGATAAAGTCCTCCTGGTAGATAACGGAGGCGATGTAACCATCGGAGCACCGGTTATTTCCGGAGCGGCTGTTAATGTAACCATCCTTGAACACCTTAAAGGTGAAAAAGTGATTGTTTTCAAGAAAAAACGTCGTAAAGGATACCGTGTAAGAAACGGTCACCGTCAGTATCTGACCAAAGTCCGTATTGACAGCATCGCAGTATAATTGCTGGCGATACAAGTTTTAAAGTAAGCATTTTTCAAAACAAAAATAGTTAAGAAACCATGGCACACAAGAAAGGTGTAGGTAGTTCCAAAAACGGCCGTGACTCACATAGTAAGCGCCTTGGCGTTAAATTGTTCGGTGGAGAAGTGGCAAAAGCAGGAAGCATCCTGGTTCGTCAGCGTGGTACAAAACACAATCCCGGACGTAACGTTGGTATTGGCCGTGATCATACCTTATTCGCTTTGATCGACGGAAAAGTAGTATTCAAAAAAACAGCCGATAAATCTTTCGTACACATTGAGCCTTCTGAAGTAGCTCAGGCGTAATCGTATTTGATTTATTGATACAAAAATAAGGTTGTCCGGAAGCGGGCAACCTTATTTTGCTTTCAGGAGGTTTGTGGTATATAAATAGCGCTAGCCCGGGATAAGCTTACGATCTGAAAATATCACTCATCCAGGGTTTTATAAGTGTCATCTTCTTCCTGCTTCTATAATCATTCCACCACTTCGTGGTTATTTTTAAGTCCGAAGGACTGAGAGGATTATAGAAACTGTTCATTTAACTGCGAAGCAGTGACAGGATCCTGAACCCGAACTTGACGTTAAATATTATCAGGTAAGCAGTAGAGACTGCCATTACGAAGTCTTAATAGTCTGCAAACCCGGATTACTGATGAAATACTTGCTTGTCATATTTTTGCTTAACTGTTTTCTGTTTAACAGGGCCGCAGGTCAGGATTTTATAAATAAGTCGGAAGTAAGGGTTACCGGCAATGAACCTGCCCTTTGGGTGAACGGGAAAAGGGTACCTCCTTTTGCCTACATGTCTTATCTTGGAGAAAGCAGGTATTACAAAGAAGTAGGCGACCATGGCATGAAAATCTATTGTTTACCGGCTTATCTGGGTGATCAGGGTATCAATTCTGCTTCGGGTATCAAACCATTCCGCCGTTCTTTCTGGATAGGAGAAAATAAATATGATTTTTCAATTATTGAAGAAGAGTTCAGGAAGCTGACAGATGTGCAGCCAGATGCGGATGTCATTATCAGAGTGCATCTGGATCCGCCTGTCTGGTGGGAAAAGGCGAATCCTGATGAAGTCTGCCGTTTACCTGACGGAAGTGCTTTCCGGGTGAGTTTTTCGTCAGAACAATGGAGGAAAGATGCCGGAAATACACTTTCTGAATTGCTGAAATGGCTGGCGGAGTCTGAGTTTAACCGTAACCTTATCGGTATTCATGTGGCTGGTGGAGGAACCGAAGAATGGTTTTATCACTACATAAATGAATTCCATGACAAAAGCAAGTCAAGACAGCGTGGCTTCAGAACCTGGCTGAGTAACCGTTATCAAAATAATGTTTCAGCGCTGAGATCCTCCTGGAAAACAGATACCGTTACTTTTGCCAATGCCCGTGAAGCGGATATCAGCGGGAAGACCGTTGTCCGGAAAATATATAACCGGATGGAGGACACCCATTTCCTGGATACGTATGACTATCAGTCACAGGTAATGGTGGATAACATTAAATATTTTTCGGAACTGGTAAAAAAGCAAAGTAACGGAAGACTCCTGACCGGTGCTTTCTACGGTTATCATTTGTTTGTGACAGATCCCCGCAGGGGACATGGGGCGCTTCATCAGATCCTTGAGTTTCCTCATCTGGATTATCTGTCAAGCCCGAATGATTACAGGCGTGAACCCGGAATAGACTGGCTTCCTATGGCGGCTGTTCAATCGGTTCAGCTGCACGGTAAACTATGGCTTGCTGAAAATGATACCCGTACCCATCTTACCCGTTTACTGAAGGATGTAGCACCTGATATCAATCCGGAAGGGGACTGGTATGGAGGCGGCGTATGGAAAGGGCCGGAGAATAAGGAAACAGTGAAAGGGCTGCTCTGGAAGAATGCCGGCAGAATGCTTGCTTACGGATATGGTGGCTGGTGGTTCGATATGTGGGGCGGTTGGTTCAGTGATCCTGAATATCTTTCCATACTGAAGAAGCTGCCTGAATTATACAGGGATAATATACAGGGGACTCCGGCCGGTTATCAGCCGGAAGTGGCTGTTGTAGTAGATGAAAAGCTTCAGTTTTATGACGGGACGATGGGGCAGATTACCAATACTGTTTTAAGTAACCGTTACTCATTAGGAAATAGCGGAACCGGATTTGATATTTTTCTCCGGTCAGATCTTTCACATCTTGAAACGAAAAACTATAAAGTGGTGTGGTATCTGGGTCTCGAATCACTTTCCGATCAGGAACGGTCTGTGATGGCCCGGCTTCAGGGACAAACTCCTGTGTCTCTGACTACCGATCATACGGGCAGCTTTCTGTTTAAGAAAAACCGGCTTTCAGATGAATACCCCGGAAAGATCCGTTGGGAGCATGATGAACTTAGAAAAGTGTTCAGCAGTGGTAACGTTCATCTGTTTACCTCCGGAAATGAAGTCGTGTATGCGGGCAATAACTGGCTGATGATTCATACAACGGAGGCGGGAGAAAAAATAATTGACTTGCCTGAGCAATGGAAGCCGGAAAGTATTATCGCTGACAGTAAATTCCGGATTGGACAAAATAAACTGTTTTTAAATGCAAAAGCGGGGGAAACCTTTCTTTTCAGAATTCGCTGACCAATTTTAAATGATGAGAAGAAAAATAGGCAGTTTGCTTTTATATATACTCAGCCTGGGAGTGGTTGCCCGGGCGGCAGATGTGCCGGTTACCATCAGCAATAATACTTTTGTTGTTCAGATGGATGCCCGTAAAGGCCATGTTCTTGAAATCAGGCAAAACAATAAACGGATTGTTTCCAATCCGGATACGGAAAACCCGTTATGGGAAATCAGCCTGAATGATACATCGGGAGCGGTGGTTAAACTAAATGCCGCTGAGATGGAAAAATTCTCTTACCGGAAATCCGGAAACAGCATGGTTGAGCTGGAATGGAAAGGATCAGGGTATGCTGGGTTGGGTAACGTGATGGTTACCGCTACCGTTCAGGTCGTTAAGTCCGATTCTGTTTCGTTATGGGGTTTGAAGATAGAGGGGCTCACGGCTCATTCCATTGAGGAGGTCGTTTATCCGGTTATCGGGGGTATTGTCAATTCCCCTGAATCAAAGATGGCCATTCCGAGCTGGATGGGTCATTTATATCCGGATCCTTCCCGTGAATTATCCAACCGCACTACAAAAATGGCACGCTGGGTATATCCCGGCATGTTTTCCATGCAGTTCCTGACCATTTATGATGTTGCTCAAAGCGGGTTTTATTCGGCTTCTAATGACAGTCAGGCCTTTCAGAAAGAATTCAGGATCCGGCTGAATGAGAAAAAACAATTGGTGAGCGATCAGGTTCATTTCCCGGAATACAAAGCGGTTACCGGTAGTTATGAGATGCCATATCAGGCTGTAATCGGTGGGTTTAAGGGGGATTGGTTTACGGCTGCTGAGATGTACCGGAACTGGGGAACCCGGCAGGAATGGGCTAAAAACAGCCGGCTTAAAAATGCCCATATTGCAGACTGGCTGGGAAATACCTCACTCTGGATCTGGAACCGTGGCCGCGCAGAAGAAGTACTAAGACCTGCCCGTGATATTCAGCAGCAACTCGGATCGCCGGTAAGCGTACTCTGGCATTGGTGGCATAACTCTTCATACGATGATACCTTTCCGGATTATATCCCTCCGCGTGACGGGAAAAGTGTATTTATAAAAGCAGTCAAAGAAGCCAGAGACCATGATATCAATGCGATTGTTTATATGAATCAGATGCAATGGGCGCGGTCAACCCCTTCCTGGACATCCGAAAATGCTGAACGCTTTGCGGCAAAAAATAAGGATGGGAGTACCACAGACCATGTTTATAATATTTTTTCAGGAAAGTCGCTGACCAATATGTGTATCGCTACTGATTTCTGGAGAAACAAGTATACTTCTCTGGCAGATACTGTTTTGAACAAATACGCGGTGAGCGGAATCTACATGGACCAGGCTTGTCTGAGCCGGATGTGCTTCGATCCGGCGCATGGTCATCATACTGGCGGAGGTAATTACTGGATGAAAAGCTCGGCTAAACTTACAGAGCAAATACGGCAACGGGCTTCACCGGAAATCCGTAAAAACATTACGTTATCCGGTGAAGGAGTGAGTGAGTCATGGTTGCCTTATCTGGATGCATTCCTGGCTTTGCAGGTAAGTATGGAACGTTATGCAGGTATCGGGGCTGTCCCTATACCGTTGTTTCAGGCGGTGTACCATCCTTATGGTGTGGTTTACGGAAATTATTCTTCCTTACTGAAACCTCCTTATGATGAAAAATGGCCGGCAGAACAAAAACCCTCAGATGCGCTGGAGCTGCTGGATGCAAAGTACAACATGCAGTTCAAAATGGAACAGGGACGGTCATTTGTCTGGGGAATGCAACCCATGCTGTCTAATTATCTTCCTCTACTGGAGCAGGAAAGAAAAGAGGAAATGGCTTATTTATATCAGCTGGTCAGGGTCAGAAATAATGCCCTGAAGTACCTGATGCACGGAGTGATGATGCCGGATATTACGCTGAATGTTCCGAAAGAAAATCTTTCTATTTCGAAATTGTCTATTTATGCCGGACAAAAGGAAAAAGTGACAAATTTTGAAAAAGAATACCCTACCTTATACAGCACGGTCTGGAAGTCTGCGGATAACAGTCTGGGAATTGCGGTTTCCAATATTGCAGAACAGGATTACAACGCTGAGATCAGTTTACATTTAAATAGTTACGGCATTAAAGCAAAAAACGGGAAGGTTAACCTGATAGACGAATCCGGGAAAAAAGTACTGGCGGATTTTAAAAACGGACAGATAGTGCATACCGTCAGGATTCCGGCCAATACGTCTTATGTAATTGAGATTGAACCTGCACGATAGGGAAATTAAATCTGTTGCTATTCAGCAAAAGGAGGCTGTTTCGAGATTTAACTACGGGACAGCCTCCGGTCAGTTTTATTGATTAAATTTTAATGATTTTCAATACAGTATTCGCATTCTCTACAGGGTCACCGTTTCGCCCTGCTCCTTTGTTTGTAATGTAAATGGCTCCTGTTGTCTTATCAAGGCTAATGGTATTTGGTAAACCCTTGGTTTCAATACGTTCCAGAACTTTGTAGGTGCCGGCATCTATTACGGCCACTTCCTTTTTATTCCTGTTCGCTGTATATAATACATTTTTGTTTTCATCATACACCAGTCCGATGGGGGATGCATCATAGCCTAAATATACTTTATCAATGATGTTTCCTGTATTACCGTCTATTACCGTTACATTATTGTCATTAGACTGACTGACAAATAACCGGTTGTTTTTACCGTCAATAGCAATATTTAACGGACAGTAAGACCAGGTTTTAAAGGTACTTTCGAGCTTTTTTGTATCCGAGTTGAAAACAACGATGTTACCCTGCATATTTCCTGCATCGGTCAGGTAAATCTTACCTCTTTTGGCATCAGTGGCCAGGCCTAACAGGTAACCATCGGGATAGGACAGGGATTCTTTAAAAGTATTTGTTTTGCCATCTACGATCCATACGGAAGGGTTACCGTGATCCGATACATATACCAGATTGCGATCTTCATCCACGGTCAGTTCACGTATTTTGGACTTTTCTTTTCCACTTGGTATCAAAGTATGTTTTTTTGTTTTTATATCTACAGCACTGATGGAACTCTGTAATGAGTGACCCACATACAAAGTCTGTGTTTTATTGTTTAATGTGATGCCAAACGGAAGGTTTTTGCCGATCGGTATGGAGTCCACAAGGGTCAGATCGTTACCATCCAGTACATAGATATGATTATCTGCATTACGATCAAAACCTTTTTTAGGACCTACTACATAGACCAGCTGGTTGGTTGGATTAAATACCAACTGATAAACTTCACTGTTTACTTTCTGAAGTTTTTCGACAGTGTATTGTGCTGTTTTGTTCTGAGCCTTTGCTCCTATGATCGTCATTAAAAATCCGATTCCTAAAAATAACTTTTTCATTGTTTATGCTAAACGGTTTTAGTTAAAAGAATAAGGCACTTTGTAAACAGAGCCTTTGTTAAGTAGTAGCGCAGGACGGAATTTACCGAAAGTATAAAAGTGGTGATTACAATTTAAAACCGGATAGCAATAGAAAATATAAGCTCAGTTTATACTTTCAGAAGTGAAGCAATCAATTATCCTGATGTGAATTAAGTATGGAATCTGATCTGTTCCTTCTGCATAAAGCTGATGAATTGAGAATGGGCCTGACCGTCGGATTACAGAGGAATAACAGAAGCAGAGACTGAACCGGACAAGGAGAAGACTGCTGAAAGCAGTTGATATTTGATAACAAATCCCCGGCATAGTCTACCGGGGATTTGCCGGGTTACTGACAATTAATTCAAGATGATTTTTAGTGTTTCTATACTACCGTCAATGTGTTGTATGACGCCTGAATATAATCCCCTGGGATAAGAACTCAGTTCCAGCTCGTATTTCAATTCCTTCAGTTTCAGTTGCTGAATGATATTACCGTTTTGGTTAATTAACCTGAATTCCAGCGGTATCTCTGGCTGTGATGGCAACATCAGAGTTACACGGCCTGAAGATGGATTAGGACCAAAGGTTATTTTTGCATTTTTATCACCGGCAACGGAAATAATGGGTGAGTATTCAAAGGTTCCGTTCAAATCTATCTGTCTGATTCGGTAAAACAGCGGGTAAGGATAGGATTTCGCAAACTCCGTATCCGGAAAAGAATAGAGGTTGTAAGCCTGGGTAAAGTCTGGTTTTTCAACTGTTCCGATCCTGTTAAACCGGATTCCGTTTTCACTGCGTTCAATTTCGAAGTACCGGTGGTTTTGTTCAGTAGTTGTGGCCCAGTCAAGCTGTACAGCACCGGTATCCTGTCGTTTCCCCTTAAAATAAAGATAAGTTACGGGCATGGGAGTTTCCTCTCCAAAGACAATGATCTGAGGCCGGAAATCCTGGTTACTGTTTTCACGTGAGGCAAAACTGGCGTCGGTAGTGCTGCCTTGAAATGAGGAAACAATTTTGAAAGCCACAAGCTCATCAAGTGTCCGTTGATTAAGTCCCGATTGGGACAGCAGTGATTTGATGTATGCTGTAATATCAAAATCAACGTAAGATCCGGCGGGGGCCCCGGGCGCACTGCTTAAAAAGCTACCCGCAGAAGGCTTGCTGTTCCACCTGATCGAATTTTCTTCCCAGGATGCGTCAGTTACATTATACAAGTCCCAGGTAGTGGTGGTTATTGTTGCTCCTGCATATGTTACATATAACCGTAGTATAATTTTTCTGATATCTTCAGTAATATCCGGAATGTCAGCTTTGAGATATACTTCCCTGGCATAGGTTTCGTTAAGTTCATTCTTGATAGTCAGAACATTAGAAGTACCGTAGTTATCGGCCTGATAGTCTCCGCCCCTTACAAACGCGTCTGCAACGACGGGAATCCGTAGTAACTCTGTTAAAGGTTCTGGTTCCAGTGTATTCAGGATCAGAACAGGACGCCTTGCCGGGGTATTATTGTTGCGGGACGCGAAAGAAGAATACACATCTGCCGAAGAAGAAACCTGTAATGTAATCAGGCTGTCAGAACCTAAAGATTCCATCAGTGCACTGACGTCAAAATGAACATAACCTTCATGGGTTTCTCCTGAATAGGAGGTTACATTGGTACCGGCTGTTGGCGCATTGTTCCAGGTGATACCCTCCGTACTGTTACCTTCAAAGTTACCATTTCCTTCTGCCCAGTTATGGTCCTGTATACTCCTGATTGTCCAGGTAGTATTCACATCGGATTGGTTATACAGCCTCAGTGTAGCATCAACAACAGGATGCTGATGCCCTTTCAGATCAAATTGAAGGTAACTGTTATTAATATCTGCACCGCCCCCTCTGGCGACCATATAACCCGCTGCTCCATAATTTTTACCGGCATGTGCTCCTGATCTCACCCAGCTGTCGGCCACCGGCAAAATTTCTTCTGTATTTACCGGCTTGTTTTCCAGTAAAATTACCGGATGGTAACTTCCATTGGCATTTTCCTTAGAGGCGAAGCTGGCATCAGTCGTGCTACCCGTTAGGGTCGAAACCAACTGAAAGGACAACAGCTCGTTTTCCTGCAGCATATTAAAAGCCTGTGTGATATCCCATTCCACAAATCCGCTGGTATTGATACCGGACGCAACAGCAACGGGCTGTATAGCGGCGGGTTTGTTATGCCAGTTGATGGTATTCTCTTCCCAGTCAGAGGTTGCCGTTTTATAAATCGCCCATTGGGTGGTATGGGCAGTAGTGTTGGCACTTGTTACATACATTCTGAGTCTTGCCTTACTGACCGGTCTTTCAGTAGCTGCCGGATCAAATTTTAAGAAAATCTGCCGAGCATAACCAATACCATCATTTTTTACAGGCATGGCCGTGACACTTCCGTAATTGGTTTCGCTGTAAGATCCGTCACGGACATAAGCGTCAGCTACCGCTTTGATTTCCATGGCAACTTCCGGTTCCGGTTCAACATATTCTTCCGAAGCTGGATTGATAACGCCTGAAACACTGCTACCGGCAAGACTTTCCACTGGTAACGAGAGCTTTAATTGTCTCATGGTTTGAATTAATGGTGTTTCCAGTCCTATGGTCAGCTGTTTTTGATTTTGTGTAGGATCTGCCGCGTAAATTTCTACTTCTGAAGTATGTACCGATTTCAGAATTAATGTGGAAGGTTTATCGGCAGTAACAGTTATTCCGTCCGCAGAAAAAGTGCATTTTTTGTAGAATACGACTTGCCAGATGTTTAATCCGGTATGCCTGACAGCTTGTATGGAATCACTGTTGGCCAGAATTTCTATCTGACCCGGGTCGTAGGCGTCCATCGCATTCAGATCAGTTAAACCCGGGACAATTATATAGGCATATTTATTTTTAGAGGGGCTTACTCCATGTGGAAACCATAGCTTGAAAATATCCTTTGTTATCAGATCATTGGAATAGCTGGAATTAATGGCCTGCTGGGTTCCGGTTTGTGGCTGGTTCTGAAGGGAAACAGTTCCGCCGTCAGGGAAGAAATACCCGACACTGTCATGAAAAACCCATTGAAGATCATCGGCATAGGTAGTCAAGCCTTCGGAAAGTGTTTGTAACCCACTACTGGTTTTAATGGTGATATCGCCATCCCGTAAGCTTTGGTTTATCGTAGTATTGACAGGTTGCGCTGCGGTGGAAGTGATGTCAGCGCCAAGAGAGACCACTTCATCATCAAAGAAAAACCACGCTTTTTTTGCCGTTGTGCTGTAATCATTCATTGCAAAGGCACTGACCCCGTAGAGTCCGTCTGAAACTCCGCCTACAAATGAAGCGGTGCCGGGATTAGCTCCCCAGGCAGTGCGAAGGGGGAAACTGGCAAGTTCGGGTACGGTAATTCCCGGAAGCTTATTCCAGTCCCATACAGGATAAATGCCGTCATATTCATTGCCGTTTACAGCAATACAGGTAACACCTTCGGTCATGTAATAGCCTTTCAGGTTTTCTCCGTTACCGTTTTCGGCTTTAACGGTTCTGTTGGAAACTGAACGAAGCCCCAGCATGTAGCCAGGACGGTGATGAACCGTATAGTCTGAGCGCCAGTAATGGGTATGATTAGCTATAACATTATGGCCGGGTGATACAGTCCCTTTCATTCGGTCTATGACCTGATCATAATATGCGCTGTGTAAAGGAATATCCACTGTTTTGAAGCGTTCGATCTGTCCCACTTCTGCTTTTCCTGCTCCGGGCCGGCTGATGCCCCGGTTATAAACATTAAAATCAGTATGCTTTCCGCGGGATGCCTGAATGAATCCGTTTCTTATGAAATCTGAGATAATGGCAATTTTAGATGCCGGTATCTCATAAGAAGTATTGACCAGGTAGCGGGCAATGGAAGTAATTCCGGAAATATATACGGATCCATATCCGTAGGTGTATAACTGTGCGCCATGTGCCCTGAAAGAATTATCAATCTGTATACCTTCACCGGTAGTGATCTCAATTGAATTGGCTACCGCACTCACGGCCTGGTTCATCAGAGTCCCGTCTCTTAACAGGCTGGCACGCATGATATAATGTGTAGCCACGTCGATAAGGTTGGATCCGTCTTTACTCGGAGACGTTGTAATCGGAATGCCTTTCACCATCCACTGAATCATATCATTTTCCAGAGACGAAGAAATTCCGTCTGGGGATTTCCTCAGACTAATGAGTGTGTTGCCTATATCTTTCGGAACAGATATGGCATAAAAATACCAGTTGGTACTGGATGGGGCAGGAGAAAGGCCAAGCCAGTAATTCATTGAAAGTACAATCGAATTTAAAAGAGCCGGATCATTATAATAGCTGCTTCCCGGGTTACTGTAGGCTTTGGATAGAGTAGCCATTCTGGATAAGTGATCACCAGGCTTCCAGGTGGTTTGGCTCTGATCAGTATAAGTGATATCACTGTAGGAGCCGTTTGCCTGCAGAAGATTTAATAAACCTGCTACAGATGCATCCAGGGTAACCGTATTGATGTTTCCCTGAAAATTTGAAAAAATCTGATCCTGGATAAGATCAAAGTCATTCTGAGCCCTCACACCGGAGGCGCCTATCCCAAAGACAATGAATAAAACAAAACGGTAAAGTATTTTCATAAGAAATTTCTGTTTGGAATTGATGAGTTTATGGTAATTATGTATAATTATATGAAATAAATAATATAATTTTTGAAAAAATATTGATTTTACCAATTGATATTAGCAGATAATGAGGTTGAGTACTCCTAAAGCAGTATCGTTTTATTAATATTGAAAATCTTGCCTGATCATTCAAAACTAATTTGCCCGTATTGTTGTTCTGAGGGAGGTAGTTAAACACATCATACTGCCCTGCTGTTATCCTTAAATCGTCATTCAATCATGTTAAACAGACCTGTTTTTGTATATACTGAATTAAGTCCCAATCCGAATTCAATGAAATTCGTCCTCAATTTTGAATTGGTTCCGGACGGATTATCCTTTGATTATGATTCCATAGAAGCGGCTATGATCGAAGGAAAATCATCCCCGCTTGCTGCTGACCTTTTTCAGTTTCCATATGTCAGAAGGGTATTTATTGCCAGCAACTTTATAACAATTACGAAAGATGAAGAAACGGCCTGGGAAGAAGTAATGTCTGATACCAAGCAGTTTATCAAAATATATTTTCAGGAAGATTATCCCGTTTTTGAGCAGAAAACTATTGACAAAAATTCACTTATAGTGAATGCGAATGATACGGAAGCGGTTCAGAAAATTAAATCTGTTCTGGAACAGTACATCCGTCCGGCAGTAGAGTCAGATGGCGGGGCAATCAACTTCCATTCTTTTGATGAAGGCTCAGGTGTGGTAAAAGTATTACTGCAGGGTTCATGCAGCGGCTGTCCGTCAGCAACAGTTACCTTAAAGGCCGGTATCGAAAACCTGCTAACCAGGATGGTGCCTGAAGTAAAGGAAGTAATGGCAGAAGGCGTATAATTACTGCTGTAAAGAAAAAATCCCGCTGCTATCCTTTTCAAATAGCAGCGGGATTTTTTCTTTGTTCAGGACTAATCACAGATCAGTTTCTGGGAGGTTTACCTCCGCTTAATAACCCCTGCATTCTTTCCATTGTTTTCTTTTCAGTACAGAGTGAAAGAAAAGCTTCTCTTTCCAGTTCAATCAGATAATCTTCCGAAACATGCTGAGCATAACTCAGGTCGCCGCCACAAATTACATAGGCCAGTTTGGAAGCAATTTTTGCATCGTGTTCTGTAATGTAATTAGCCAGTCTCATTTGCGCAATACCCGCTTCAAATAAGGCTATACCCGCTTTCCCCTGTACTTTTACATCTGTTCGTTTTACCGGCTGTGTGTATCCGTTTTCGGCCAGTTCTACGGCGGCCTGTTTCGCTTCTGCGATCAGCCGGCTGCGGTTCAGGACAATCTGATCTTTGTCCTGCAGATAATTCATGGCATAAGCTTCCGCTGCAGAAGTAGAAACTTTGGCCTGCGCTATATTCATAAATGCATTCTGCAGAATATTCAGTTCGGGATCACCTTTCTGATAGAGATCGGAGCAGCGTAGCGCCATTTCTTTAGTACCCCCCCCGGCCGGAATGACTCCCACTCCTAATTCAACCAAACCCATGTAGGTTTCGGCATGGGCAACTACCTTATCGGCATGAAGGTTGATTTCACAGCCGCCACCCAGCGCGAGACTGTGTACTGCCGTTACCACCGGAATGGAGGAGTAGCGCGCACGCATTACCGTTTGCTGGAACTGACCGATCATCAGGTCTATTTCATCGTATTCCTGTTCCACTGCATACATAAACAGCATAGCCAGGTTGGCTCCGGCAGAAAACGCATCAGGGGAATCATTGCCGATGACCAGCCCCCGGAAATCTTTTTCTGCCAATGAAATAGCTTTATGGATTCCTTCAATGACTTCGGGTCCCATGGTGTTCATTTTGGACCTGAATTCAAGATTAATGATTCCGTCTCCCAGATCAGAAACCGCAGCCCCGCTGTTTTTCCAGATTATCTTATCCTGTATGTTTTCCAGAATAATAAAGGCATCCTGTCCGGGAATGGGCTTGTAGCTTCCGGTTGGTATATCGTAATACAGTTTTTTACCTTTTTCAAGCTTATAAAAGGAATCGGCTCCGTTTTCAAGCATGGTATAAACCCACGGTGCCGGAGAAAGATCCAGATCTTCCATGATGCTGAGCATTTCCTTTACCCCAATGGCATCCCAGGTTTCAAAAATACCCATTTGCCAGCCGAAGCCGGCCGTAATGGCCTGATCGATACGGAAAAGTTCATCGGCGATTTCCGGTATGCGGTAAGTAGCATAACGGAAACTGTCTGCAAAAGTCTTCCTGTAAAATTCACCTGCTTTATCGGTTCCTTTGACCAGCAAAGGAAAGCGTTTGCTCAGCTCAGTTACTGGTTTTGTTGTTTCAAGGGTGGCAAACTTTACTTTTTTATCAGAAGGTTTGTATTCCATAGTAGCAAAATCAAGCCCCAGGATCACGGATTTCCCCTTTTCGTCTTTGATCTTTTTATAGAACCCCTGTCCGGTTTTATCTCCGAGCCATTTGTTCTCAGACAGTCGGACCATAATGGCGGGTAGCTTCAGCGATTCTCTCGACTCATCACTATCCTTCCCCGACTCATACAGGTTATTAGCCACATGCACGGTAGTATCAAGGCCCACCAGATCAGATAAGCGGAAAGTGCCTGATTTGGGACGACCTGCAACAGGCCCGGTCAGTTTGTCTGCCTCTTCCACGGTCAGCCCCATCTCTTCTGCGGTTCTGATGGTCTGCAGCATGGACTGAATACCTAACCGGTTAGCGATGAAGCCCGGTGTATCCTTACAGAGGACAGTGGTTTTTCCCAGAAATAAATCTCCGTACTGCAACAGGAAACTGATTATTTCAGGGTCGGTATCCGGTCCGGGAATGATCTCCAGCAACCGCAGGTAACGTGGCGGATTGAAAAAGTGTGTACCGCAGAAATGCTTACGGAAATCTTCAGAACGGCCTTCTGCCATCAGGTGAATAGGAATGCCTGAGGTATTGGAGGTGATCAGCGTTCCGGGTTTGCGTAAAGCATCAACTTTTTCAAAGATACTTTTCTTTATGTCCAGCCTTTCTACCACGACCTCAATGATCCAGTCGTAATCCGGAATATCTTTCAGGTTATCATCAAAGTTGCCCAGTCTGATCCGGGAGGCAAGTTCAGGGCTGTACAGAGGTGCCGGTGAAGAAGCCAGTGTTTTATTAAATGATTCTGAAACAATACGGTTTCGGACTGCGGGGTGTTCGAGAGTAAGCCCCTTTGCCGCTTCCTGATCTGTTAATTGGGAGGGTATAATATCCAGAAGTAATACCTCGACGCCTATATTAGCAAAATGACAGGCAATTCTGGATCCCATAATACCTGATCCTAATACTGCTACTCTACGAATTTTCCGGTTCATATTTTGTGTAAGGTTGGTTTTATTTACTCAAACAACTTAAAACGAAATACTGTTTTCTCCAGCTTTGAGTCTGAGATTCTCTTCTTCGACCATATGGTTGATTTGACCGATCACCTCAAAAAAGATAACCAGCTTCTCCAGCGGTATTTTCTCCCGGATCATATTATTAAAAGTAATGACACCTTCGCGTGCCTGATCTCTTTTAATTTTTCCTTCCTCAGTCAAAAAAATGCGGACAAAACGTTTGTCTTTTTCGGTCATTTCACGGCGGATCAACCCTTTTTCTTCCATTGTTTTCAGACTCCGGACCAGACTCCGAGATTCCATCCCCAGCATAGGTGCAATTTTGGTAGCCGGGGTCCCGTTTTCCGTGTCGATATTCAGCAGAACATAGCAAGTAGCCATTGTCATCCCGAACTGTCCGGCATAAAAATTATACATTCTGGAAATGGAGTGCCAGGCCCACTTTATATGAAAATCAACGGTTTTTTCTTTTCTCATGAATTTCCTACGGAGTAAAATACAGCAAATCGTATCAGAGCAAATGTAATAAATAATATCAATATTATGCAAGCATACTATTTATTTGCAGAGAGCAATGGGAGCGGGAATGATTTGTATACCATAAATTGATATCGAGAAGATATAATGCCGAGGTACCTGGCAAAGCTATAGCTTATCCCGGCAGGGCACCGTATGGTCTGCGGTAAAGATAGCTAATGGTCATAAAATCAGTAAGCAATAAACGGTTTCGGACTGAAAGACAGGATAAATACGATTACGGTGATCCAGCCCAGTATTTTTCTTTGTAGAGAAAGGGGGGTATCATTCATCGTTTCCGGGTGCTTAATGCCCAGGAAACGGCCCAGAATAAAAATAAACAGCAGAAAACCGGAATACCCTTCTAAATCAGGCCTGAAATAAGATACTGCAAGCTGTGCAAGTACAACGATAAGGCTGAGCATCAGCGGGGTGCCTGAAGTATCAGCCATTTTCCTGAAGCACATGAAAAGGAAATAGATATACAGCACCAGATAGAGCTGCTGCTGGTTAAAGGTGTTTTCGTTGGCTGTGGCAAAATCCTGAATTTTAAACAAACCTAATCCTGCATAAAAAGCAAACAGAACAAAAAGAACCGAAGCCGTTATGTCAAAGCGTTTTTTGCCGATTAAGCCATACAATACGTGTCCGCCATCAAGCTGACCGATAGGCAGCAGATTAAGGGAGGTAAAGAACAGGGAAAGAAACCCGGCAAAGAGATAAGGATAATGGATGATCTCAAAATTATGCGGTACCAGATCAGGGTCAGCAACATAATTTTTGAAAAACCAGAACAGAAGGTTATCTCCCAATGCAACATTCCCTTCCGGATTTTCATACACAAACTGGCCGTAACTATGCCCGAAACGGGCATATTCAGGATGAATACCAAAGACATAATCAATGGGAGGTAAATGGGTGAAACCATACCACAGCAGTATCAGGGCAGCTACAAAACCTGCCAGTGGGCCTGCAATACCAATATCGAAAAACTGTTTTCTGGATTGTACTGCTGATTTGATGCGGATAAAAGCTCCCATAGTACCGATTCCCGGAGATATGCCGAACCACAGCGGAATGTAATAAGGCAGGGATACTTTTACCTGATGGTATCTCGCCATGAAAAAATGACCGAATTCATGAATGGTCAATACGGTAAGAAACGGAATAGAAAAAGCAAAACCCTGATAAAAATGTGTAAGAGTCAGGCGGTCATCACCGAGAATGAATGATTTTCCGAAAATCCATTCGGCACCGGCAAGCGTGGTAGTGATGATGGTTACAACCAGTAATAATACCTGTATGATTAAGGTACGGCTTTCTTTAAACATAATCCTGCAGGTACTCCCGGATGGTTAATGGTTTTACAACATGAATCGAAGGGATGTAAAGTGCCTGTGCTCCTGCTATGTTATCAGCATTATCGTCAAGAAAAAGGCTTTCTTCAGCCTCTATTCCGGCGTCCTCCAGCACTTTCTGATATATAAGCGCATCGGGCTTCATACAGCCTAGTTCGTAGGAGTAATATACTTTTTCAAACAGGGTGTTCAGATCCGGCACCCCGGATGTTTCAAAGAGGATTTCATTCACTCTCCTGATATGGATGGAGCTGGTGTTGCTCAGCAGAAAAAGACGGTAATTGGCTTTAAGTTGTTTTAAAAGATCAATCCTTTCTGATGGAATATCCAGTAACAGCGCATTCCAGGCTTCAGTGATCTGTTCATCATTCCAATGGGAATTTCCGGTAATCTGTCTGATCTGATTCAAAAATGTGGTGTCATCCCAATGCCCCGTTTCGTAGTTTTTGAAAAGGTTATTTTCTGCGAAAAGCGCTGAAACTTCATCTGCACTTATACCTGCCCACTCCGAAAATATACCTATTGTCCTGGGGATATCAATATTAAGAATGACATTTCCCAGATCAAAAATAATGTTCTTTATTTTCGGATTTTTCATATACTTCCCGGCTTTTTTATCTATTCAATAACCATACCCATAGAGCAGAATTTGTCGATACGCTGACTGATTCTTTCCTCGGGATTTATTTCACTCAACTGCTGAATATTCTTCAGAATAACCTTTTTCAGGGTTTCTGCCATAACGTTATGATCGAGATGAGCTCCGCCAAAAGGTTCAGGAATAATGCCGTCGATCAGCTTATTGCCCAGCATATCTTTCGGAGTCAGTTTCAGCGCTTCGGCTGCCTGTTCCTTATAATCCCATGAACGCCAGAGAATAGTAGAGCAGTTTTCAGGTGAAATTACCGAATACCACGAATTCTCAAGCATCAGCACACGATCTCCGATGGCAATTCCCAATGCGCCTCCTGATGCCCCTTCTCCGATAATGATACAGATTACGGGGACTTTCAGCATGAACATTTCTTTCAGGTTTCGGGCAATGGCTTCTCCCTGTCCTCTTTCTTCCGCTTCCATTCCCGGAAATGCGCCCGGAGTATCAATAAGGGTAACAATGGGTTTGTTAAACTTTTCGGCCAGCTTCATCAGGCGAAGCGCCTTCCGGTATCCTTCCGGATTGGGCATTCCGAAATTGCGGTGTTGTCTTTGTTTTGTATTACGGCCTTTCTGTTGTCCGATAATCATTACACTTTCATCCCCGATTTTTCCGAATCCTCCTACAATAGCCGGATCGTCACGCACCTGTCTGTCTCCGTGCAGTTCAATAAACTCACTGCAGATCAGTTGTATATAATCCAGCGTATAAGGCCGGTCAGGATGGCGGGAAAGCTGAACCCTTTGCCATCTGGTAAGATTTTCAAATATGTCAGTACGCAGACGTTCAATACTGCTTTCAAGAGAAGCAGTCGCAGCAGAAACATCTACCTGGTTTTCGTCTGCCAGTTTTTTCATTTCGGCTAGCTTTGCTTCCAATTCGGCTACAGGCTTTTCAAAGTCTAAATATGATCTCATCTGGTTTATTTTAAGGATAGTTTTTCCTATATTCAGTATTATTATTTCTGATAAACTACCCAGTGAACCTGCAAAAATACAATGCTTTTTTTATCTGCAATATATTTTGACAGGATATTGTACAGTATTCAGCAGATGTTCTGAATTCACCTGCCTTGTTTCGGTTTAAGTACTTACAATTCAAATGTTTGCCCTCTTGAGGGGATTTCCGTATGCAGATAACCCCTTTCCTGAAGAATACCTCTGAACTCTTCCATACTTTTCTGTTCTCCGTGAATCAGGAAGATCTTTTTCAGTTGTCCGGCTGACTGGCTGCTTACAAAATGTAAGAGATCCGTCTGATCTCCGTGTCCGCTGAAAGTATCTATTTTTTTTATTTTAGCCTTGACAGGATACACTTTACCATTCATGGCAATACTGCTTTGTCCGTGCAATAAGCGGTGTCCCATAGTGCCTTCCGGGGCATAACCTACCATCAGAATGGTGGAATAAGGGTTACTGATATTTGCAGCCACATGGTATTCGATCCTTCCGCCCTGCACCATTCCCGACGATGAAATGATAATACAGGGTTCATGGTAATTGGATAAGGCACGACTGGCGTCATTGCTTTCAAGGTAGATCAGATTTTCAAAATCAAAGAGCGAATCTGCTTCTTTCTGGAAATTCCGGGCTTCCTGATTTAACATGCGATGATAGCGCTGGTAAACTCTTGTACTGGCCTGGGCAAGCGGACTGTCTGAAAATACTTTCAGTGGCGGCAGCATCCCTTTTTCATACAACCTGTTCAGGGTGAAAAGCAATGCCTGTGTACGGCCCACACTGAAGGACGGAATGATCAGCCTGCCCGGAATGTCCACGCAGGTTTCCTGTATAACTGCTCCCAGGGCTTCTTCCGGTGATTGATAATCTTCATGAAAACGGTTACCGTACGTAGTTTCGCAAACCAGGTAATCTACCTGAGGAATGGTGTCGGGATCCGTTAGCAGCGGGTAATTTTTACGCCCGAGGTCTCCCGAAAAGCAGATGGTTTTCTTCTCTCCGTTTTCCCATATTTCAAGATAAATATGAGCAGCTCCCAATAAATGGCCGGCCGGAATAAAAGTTACATTAACATGATCAGCGATTTTGTACCGTTTGTTATAGGCAACCCCGACGAAATTATCCATCGCGTCCCTGACCTGTTTTTCAAGGTATAGCTCAGGGGAGATTTCACGGATATTTTTCCGGTTCTTTTTCCTTTTTCCAGTTCCCTGCAGCTGGTTAAGACGTCGCTGATTAAGGTTAGCTGCATCTTTAAGTAAAAGGGCGGTCAGGTCAAGGGTGGGTTCAGTACAGATCACCTGTCCTTCAAACCCTTCTTTATATAAATTAGGTATATTTCCTGAATGATCGATATGGGCATGGGTGAGAAGCACAATATTGATCAGAGAAGGCTCAAAAGGGAAGACACTTTTCTGTTGCTGGAACCGGATCAATTTGTCCTTTTCTTCGGTATCAAAGTCAGAACCACAATCAATCAGTATCCTGTAATCATCAATTTCAAGCAAATACATACTTCCGGTAACCTGTTGTGCCGCCCCGCAAAATGTCAATTTCATAGCAAATACAGATTTCAGAAGATAAATTAAACCGGTTCAAAATAACCGGAACGTTACTGGCCGCTGGTAAGTGTCCGCAAATGTACCAAAAAATGAGTTAATGTGTTTTTTACGGCAGGATTGATAGCGGGAGCGGAAGTGTTTATTTTAAGAGACCGGCCAAAGTTAGTGTTTTTGTGCAAGGTATCATTAACAAATTTATATTCGGATAATTTTAGAATTAAGACGCCGATTTGCTACTTTTAAAAGCGGCTTTTGAAAACCTGTATGTGTATTTCATAATGACCACATTATAGATGAAGATGACATGACAACAGAATTCTACAAACATTTTCTCGATTTTTCGCACTCGGGAGAAGGGCTCTCCGGCTTTGATCAGTTATATGAAGAATATCATCACGCCGTTTATGCCAATATTCTCAAAATGGTGCGTCAGCCAGCTATAGCCGAGGATCTGTTACAGGATGTATTTGTGGCTTTATGGGAAAACCATCCTAAAATAGAACGAAACAGAGTGGGTAACTGGTTGTTTGTGGTGAGTTATAATAAGTCGGTGAATTTTCTGAAGAAGGTAAGAAAGGAAAAGCTGGAATTTCTGCACGAGCAACAGAATCTGTCTGTTTCATCTCATTGGGACACGGTCAGTGAAGAGGAATTTGAATGGAAACTGCAACTTATTGAGGAGGCTATAGATCAGTTACCTTTACAGAAGCGAATTGTCTTTGCAAAGTATCGTCTGGAAGGTAAATCGCTGAATGAAATAGCAGAGGAACTAAGAATCTCAGTTAATACGGTGAAAGATCACCTGAAAATTGCCAATAAGCTGGTGCGGGCTTATGTTGCTGACAAATACCCTCTTTCTTCCGGTGCAGAACTGGTTATATGGTTGTCTTTCTTAGTGGTCTGATCATTAAAATATAAGAATTTTTTAAATTATTCCTGTTTTAACACATCCTTTTTTCCTGTTCGGTGTATTTAGCTAAACAAGAATATCAGCTATGTCAGGAATTGTAGAATTACTTCAAAAATTTTCCGACAAAACGATTACATCAGAGGAAGAGGATTTCCTTTTCGGGTGGTTGCGTACGCACCAGGACGAATGGATGTTGAGTATGTATGATGAGTATCGTCAGCTATTTGACCATCATACCGCTGTTCTGGAAAAAGCGAAATCGGATGAATTGCTGCACGGTATTCACAAACAGATAGGTGTTGGGGAAAATGACCGGGAGCCAATCAGACCTGCCAGGATAAAAACTGGTTTAAGCAGTACCGTTTTCTACCGGGTTGCCGCTGCTGTTATTGCAGGTTTTTGTCTGCTGACCTGGTGGTATGCAGATTCCGGAGAAACGTTCATTCCGTTGCATGATACCGCAGGGAATGAAAACAAAAGGACATTGACGGATCACGAAAACTCCGGAAATACAGTTCAGCTGATCGCGCTGACCGACGGAAGTACCGTTTGGCTTTATCCTCAAAGCAGAATTATGTATCCGGATTCGTTTGCAGGAGCAGAACGACAGGTGACTTTGCTGGGGAAAGCATTTTTTGAGGTGGCACGAAATGAAAAGATGCCTTTTATTGTGATTTCCAATGAAATGACTACAAAGGTGTTGGGAACCAGTTTTATGGTCGATGCCTTTACACATCAGTCGAGGTTTTCAGTGATGGTAAGAACCGGCAAAGTGGCTGTGTCAGCGAAGTC
>JBEBXQ010000006.1:0-66186 GCA_040391535.1 Telluribacter sp.
GCATTTGCAGGCCTTTTTCGTATGTCTTATTCAACGTTATTATTTTGTAGTAGGAACGGCTTTTTTGTCAACCACTTCACCTTTGATAAATAAGGTAAGTGCTGATGATTCAGCATTGCTGATAACAGTGATGGATTTGTTGAAGTTACCCATTGCAGCAGCGTTGAAGCTCGCTTCAATATATCCTTGTTTGCCAGGTAAAACCGGGTCTTTGGAGAAGCTCGGGGTAGTACACCCGCAGGAAGCATTTACCTTGGATATGACGATCGGGTCGGTGCCTGTATTGGTGAAAACAAACTTGTGATTAACCGGAACATCCTTAACAATCTTTCCAAAGTTGTGTGTTTCCTCTTTAAACTTCATTACACCTTTTTGGGCGTAACTCACCGATACCAGACAAAATAACACTGCCAATACGGAAAAAAACTTTTTCATAATATACATTCAAATTTAAGTTAAAGAATCTTGTTGTGATAACCTGTAACAGGTCGGATAATAATGTGTTTATGATGAGACAAATAAGAACTTAAGGTTTCCTTAAAACAAAGTTACATAACAAATCGGTTTTTATTAAGGGAAAAATTATTTTATTTTGAATGAAAAATCAGTTGTATGCTGTGATTTTACTTAACCATTAGTAACAACCTTATGATTGAGAACGACCTGTTACCACCCGGTATTATTCTGAATAAGGAAAAAGTGTTGGAGGATTACCGCCTGGTATGTGAAAGCAGGCAGGTGAGTCTGCTGGGAAGAAAGGAGGTAATGGGAGGAAAGGCCAAATTCGGTATTTTCGGAGATGGTAAAGAACTGGTACATGTGGCTCTGGCCAGAGCTTTTCACAAAGGTGACTTTCGTTCCGGATATTACCGGGATCAGACAATAGAAAATGCGCTGGGTAATCTTTCCTGGCAACAGTTTTATGCGCAGATTTATGCGCACGCCAACCTGGATCACGAACCCAGTACCCGCGGCAGGTCCATGAACGGGCATTATGCCACAAGATGGCTGAATGAAGAAGGTGACTGGCTGGATCAGACTGAATTGTATAACTCTGTATGTGATATATCGCCCACAGCCGGTCAGATCCCCAGAGCACTGGGACTGGCGTATGCTTCAAGCTTATACCGTCAGATACCGGAACTGGCCGACATGGCCCGGTTTTCTAAAAATGGTAATGAAATTGTGTTTGCTACTATAGGAGATGCTTCCACTTCTCAGGGTATGTTCTGGGAAGCGATGAATGCTGCCGGTGTTTTACAGGTTCCGTTGCTGACGTCGGTCTGGGATGACGGATTCGGTATTTCGGTTCCTGTGGAGTTTCAGACTACAAAAGGAAGTATTTCGGAAGCTATGGCGGGTCTTCAGCGTACGGAAAATCAACCTGGGATGGAGATTTTTCAGGTAAAGGGATGGGATTATCCTGCTCTGATAGAGACCTATCAGCGGGCAGCTCATCTTTGCCGGACCGAACATGTGCCGGTTCTGGTACATGTTCAGGAGCTTACCCAGCCACAGGGGCACTCTTCTTCCGGATCACATGAACGTTATAAAACCAGACAACGATTACAATGGGAGGCAGACTTTGATTGTAACCTGCACTTCAAAAACTGGATTCTTGAAAACGGGCTTGCCGGTGAGGACGAATTGAACGCGATTGAAAATAACGCAAAAGAAGTTGCCAAAACTGCCAGAAACCAGGCCTGGAAAGCTGTCAGGGATGAGCTGGACAATGAGCTTAGCCAGACCATTGAAGTATTAACACTGGCTGCTGCCGAAAGTAACCACCATCGTAATGAATTGATGGAAATGGTAAATCAGCTGAAAAAAATATATTATCCGATACGTCGTGATTTTTCGCTGATGCTCAGAAAAGCCCTGCGATTGGTACGGCTTGAAAAAGGCAAGGTACAACAGCTGATTTCAGACTTTCTGAAAAATTATCTGGAAGAAAACAGAGTACGCTTTAATACTTTTCTCTATTCCGAAAACCGGTTTTCCCCTCTACTGGTGCAACCCGTCGCTCCGCATTTTACGGAACAAAGCCCATTGGTGGACGGACGCGAAATCATTCGTTCTTATTTTGATTCGCTTTTTAAACGGGATAAAAGAGTATTTGCTTTGGGGGAGGACGTTGGCCTTATCGGTGACGTTAATCAGGGAATGGCCGGGTTGCAGGAGAAATACGGTGAACTGAGAATAACCGATACCGGTATCCGTGAAACAACCATCATTGGTCAGGGTATCGGGATGGCGATGCGGGGGTTGCGACCCATTGTGGAAATTCAGTATTTTGACTATATTTATTACACGCTGGCTACGTTGACCGATGACCTTGCATGCCTGCGTTACCGGACAGCAGATGGTCAGCAGGCGCCGCTTATTATCCGTACGCGAGGCCATCGTCTCGAAGGTATCTGGCATTCGGGTTCGCCAATGGGCGTTGTGATTAACAGTCTCCGGGGATTGCATATCGCAGTACCAAGAAATTTCACGCAGGCAGCAGGACTTTACAATACCCTGATGATGGGTAATGATCCTGGTCTGGTAGTGGAACCTCTCAATGCTTACCGGCTGAAAGAAAAACTACCCGAAAATCTGCCCGACATATATGTGCCACTGGGTCAGCCCGAAATCCTTCGTTATGGAAAAGATATCACCATCGTTACTTATGGCTCTATGTGCCGTATTGTAATGGAAGCTGCGGTTATTCTTTCAGAAGCGGGTATTGAATCAGAGGTAATTGATATACAGACGTTGTTGCCTTTTGATTTGTCTCATAGCATTGCTGAATCCGTGAAAAAAACCAACAGGGTTATTTTTGCAGATGAAGATGTGCCCGGTGGTGCTTCTGCTTATATGATGCAGAAAGTGCTTGAAGAACAACAAGCCTACCAGTGGCTGGATTCGGCGCCGCAGACTATTTCGGCACAGGCGCACCGCCCGCCCTATGGGTCAGATGGCGATTATTACTCCAAACCCAATGTGGATGATATATTTGAAAAAGTGTATGAACTCATGAGGGAATATAATCCTGATTTATACCCTCCGTTGTACTAGCCGGGCTATGTATAATACCTGCTGGAAAAGAGGAACAGATATTGTAATAGCGGCAACAGGGCTGATGGCTTTGTTGCCGCTGTTGTTATTGATAACCTTGCTTATATTGTTTACAGACAGAAGTTTGCCGGTTTTCGTCCAGTATCGTCCAGGGTGGAAGGAGAAATCTTTCGGTATAGTGAAATTCAGAACCATGCGCAATTTATTTGATACCGAAGGCAGATTGTTGCCTGATGAAGAGCGGGTGACAGCTTTGGGAAAATGGCTGCGCCGGTATTCGATAGACGAATTACCCCAGTTATGGAATGTTTTAAAAGGTGAAATGAGTCTCGTCGGGCCAAGGCCACTGCTGACCGAATATCTGCCCTTATATAATACGGTTCAAAAACAACGGCACCAGGTAAGACCCGGTATAACCGGCTGGGCTCAGGTAAATGGACGGAATCTTCTGTCATTGGAGCAGAAACTGGAACTGGATGTCTGGTATGTACAGCATCAGAGCTTCGCTTTGGATATGAAAATCATCCTGTTAACCATCAGGAAGGTATTTGAAGTGAAAGTATAATGATTTTTGTGGCGAAAAATAGCTGCTTCCTTTATGGTAATTCTGAAATAATTCAGTAATATACGCCTGAAATCCATTTAATCTTTTGCAAAATGCTGATTTACGGAGCTGGTGGTCATGGACGTGTTCTTTTTTCTGCAGCCCGGGCCGCCGGGGTGGTAATCAATTCCGTTTTTGATGATGATTTGAGGTGGAGAGACTGGTGTACAATGGCAGTAATCGCTTATGATGAATTGTTGTATCCTGAAGATCAGATAGTGATTGCTATAGGGAAAAATGAAATCCGCGAAAAAGTGGCAGATCATCTCAGGCATTCCTTCGGAAATATCTTCCATCCCTCTGCTCTCATAGAACATGATGTCAGTTCAGGGGAGGGTAATGCTGTTCTTCACCGAAGTGTATTGCAAACGGGAGTAGTTTTGGGAAATCACGTTATTGTGAATACAGGCGCCATTGTTGAACACGATTGCCGGATAGGAGATTTTGTACATATTGCACCGGGATCCGTTTTATGCGGAGGTGTGGAAATTGGCGACAGAACGCTTATCGGTGCCGGATCTGTGGTGGTACAGGGGATCAGTATCGGTAAGGATTGCCTGATCTGCGCCGGTTCGGTTGTGACGCGTAATGTCCCGGATTTTGCAGTAGTAAGAGGCAGCCCTGCTCAGGTTATCCGCTATAAATAATTATCTGTTTGTCTATACACACCTGAAATGTTACCCCAGAAAATATGGCTTTCGCCTCCTCATCAGACAGGTAAAGAGCTTCAGTATATACAGGAGGCTCTCTTCCGGAACTGGATTGCACCTGGCGGAGAGCAGACCGCTTTCTTTGAAAAAGCGTTATCGGATTTTGTGCTGAGCAATCATGTTGTCACCACTTCTTCAGGAACATCCGCCATTCATCTGGCACTAAAGGCACTGGGAATAGGGCAGGGTGACATTGTTCTTTGTCAGTCCCTTACATTTGTCGGAAGCGTAAATCCGGTGTCCTATCTGGGAGCGGTGCCGGTGTTCATAGACAGTGAACCGGAAACCTGGAATATTTGCCCCCAGGCACTGGAAGATGCCCTGCTTTACTTCCGGAAAAAGAATCAGAAACCTAAAGCCATTATTGTAGTGGATTTATACGGAAATCCGGCACAATGGGATGTTATACAGGAGTTAGGTGCCCGATATGAGATCCCGGTTTTGGAAGATGCCGCGGAAGCTCTGGGAAGCAGTTATCTGCATAAAAAAGCGGGAACACTTGGTGATATCGGTATTTATTCATTCAATGGCAATAAAATTATCACTACTTCAGGAGGCGGAGCGGTAGTAACCGGGGACGACAGCGTGGCAGATAAAATCAGATTCTGGTCGGCACAATCCAGAGAAAAGACTGCTCATTACGAACACCATGAAACAGGGTATAACTACCAGATGAGCAATATTTGTGCGGCTATTGGAAGAGCCCAGATCGAAAGGATAGAGGAGCGCGTACAGGTCAGAAGATCGGTTTTTTCGTGGTACCGGCAACGTCTGAAGGATGTAGTTCTTTTTCAGGATGAACCCCGGAAGGGAAAATCGAACCGCTGGTTAACTGCTGTTCGATTCCCTGCTCACCTTCCTGATGAGAAAGAAAGGCTCACCAATGCCTTTACAGATGCGAATATTGAAACCCGCCCCGTCTGGAAACCCATGCATTTGCAGCCATTGTTTGCAGGTTACAGATATTTTGGAGGTGTAACGGCAGCAGAAATATATAAATATGGCCTGTGTTTACCCTCCGGCAGCGGGATGCAACCGGAGGAATTTCAACGTATAGAGAATGTTTTGAGAAAATGTTTTGAATGATTATTGTGCAGTTTTATCAATTCTGTTTCATATTGCAGCATACTTTAATAGATTTGTTTCTCCAATACAATTACCGACCGGATGGTTCTGAATTACCTGTTTGTAGCTTTCTTTCTCATAGCCTTGCTGATCGCTACGGTAAAATTCCTCTTTCTGGGAGATACAGAGACGTTTAAGGCGGTTATTGAAGGTATGCTCAGCATGGCCGAAACAGCCGTGATGGATATCGCACTACCATTAGCAGGGATCATGACCTTTTTTCTCGGCATTTTGAATGTGGGGGAAAAGGCAGGAGCTATCAATGCACTGGCCCGGTTTATCGGACCTTTTTTTAACCGGCTTTTTCCTGAAGTACCTAGAGATCATCCGGCCAACGGACAGATGATTATGAATTTTTCGGCTAATATGCTTGGGCTTGATAATGCCGCCACGCCATTTGGTCTGAAAGCAATGCAAAGTTTACAGGAACTGAACCCCAGTAAGGACACAGCTTCAAATGCACAGATCATGTTTCTGGTTTTGCATACTTCCGGCTTACAGATTATCCCGTTAAGTATTATTGCACAAAGGGCCATACTAGGGGCGAGCAGTCCATCGGATATTTTTATTCCCTGTGTTGTAGGTACTTATGTGACCACCGTAGTAAGTATGATTATTACCGCAGCCTGGCAGCGGATCAATCTTTTTAACCGCACAATTATGCTGGGGCTGGGTGGACTGACATTCGCTCTGGCGGCTATGCTCTGGTATTTGTCAGGATTGCCGAAAGAACAGATTGAAACCATCTCTGTAATAACGGGGAATGCCATCCTGCTTATTATTATCAGTGGGTTCTTACTGGGAGGATTACTGCGTGGGGTGAATGTGTTTGATGCTTTCATTGAAGGTGCAAAAGGTGGTTTTACTACTTCAGTCACTATTATTCCATACCTGGTCGGGATGTTGGTAGCCATCAGTGCTTTCAGGAGCTGCGGCGCGATGGATTATATGGTGGACGGCCTTAAATTCTTGTTTTCTTTTTTTAGTTTTAATACAGAGTTTACCGATGCCTTGCCGGTGGCATTGATGAAACCATTGAGTGGCAGCGGAGCCAGAGCACTGATGATTGAGTCGATGAAGGAGTTCGGGCCAGATTCGTTTGTGGGCAGGCTGGTTTGTATTTTTCAGGGCTCAGCCGATACCACGCTTTATATAGTAGCTTTATACTTCGGATCGGTAGGGATCAAAAATACACGTTATGCCATTGTGGCCGGCCTGATTGCCGACCTTGTTGGTGTTATAGCCGGGATTTTACTGGGATATATGTTCTTTCATTAAAATCCCCCGGCAAAGAAATGGATATAACCTTGCAGCAGATTGGAATAAACTAGCAGGAATCATGTAAATTTGCAACATTAGTTTGATGATTGACTGCCAAACTGGCATAAAACCAGTACAGGACTAATTATTTAGAAAGTTTAACAGACTTTGATTATTTAACTTTTTGAATTAGTAATACCATGTTAAAGATTTTTAAGAAGCTTTTTGGTACAAAATCAGAAAGGGATCTGAAAGAGCTTCTTCCATTTGTTGATAAGATAAATGCTGAATTCGCCCGGCTCAGTAGCCTTTCCAATGATGAACTTAGGGCGAAAACCGCAGAATTGAAAGATATTATCAGGGAAGGGCTTCTGTCAATTGATGATAAAATTTCAGAGCTGAAAGGAAAAACGGAAGCAGAGTTGAATGTTGACCGTAAGGAATTAATATTCAAAGAAATTGACGGCCTTGAGACAGAGCGGGATAAAGAGCTGGAAAAAATTCTGCTTGATATACTACCTACCGGATTTGCCATTGTTAAAGAAACGGCCCGCCGTTTTAAAGAAAGTGACGGCCTCGAAGTAACAGCAAATGACTTTGACAGAGAAATTGCCGTCCGGAAACCCAACGTGACTATCCAGGGTGACAAGGCCGTTTACAGCTCTACCTGGAATGTAATGGGGCACCCGATCAGATGGGCTATGATGCATTATGACGTGCAGTTGATCGGTGGGGTGGTATTGCATCAGGGTAAAATATCCGAAATGGCAACAGGGGAAGGAAAGACCCTGGTAGCAACCTTACCGGCCTTCCTGAATGCACTTGCAGGAAAGGGTGTTCATATTGTAACAGTGAATGATTATCTGGCCCGGCGTGACTCGGAGTGGAATGCCCCTTTGTTTGAATTCCACGGTCTTACCATTGACTGTATTGATCGTCACCAGCCTAATACACAAGCCAGAAGAAATGCTTATAAAGCAGATATAACCTACGGTACCAATAATGAATTTGGTTTCGATTATCTGCGTGACAATATGGCACGGGGCACTGAGGAACTCGTACAACGCAAACACCATTATGCGATGGTCGATGAAGTTGACTCCGTATTGATTGATGACGCCCGTACTCCCTTAATTATCAGCGGCCCGGTGCCCAAAGGTGATGAGCAGGATTTTATTGAACTCAAACCAAGGGTCAGCAGACTGGTAGATGCTCAGAAAAAGCTCGCTATGGATCTGCTGAACGAGGCGAAAAAGAAAATTGCTGCTGGAGATAAAAAAGAAGGCGGACTTGCCTTATTCAGAGCTTTCCGCGGAGTGCCAAAATACAAACCGCTTATCAAATACCTTAGTGAGCAGGGGATGAAAGCCCTGATGCAGGAAACAGAGGCAATCTATCTGGCTGAAAACCAGAAACTGATGCCTGAAGCGGATGCTCCTTTATATTTTACGATCGACGAACGTCATAACAGTATTGAACTTACTGAAAAAGGAATTGACTTCCTGACGGGCGAATCGGAGAGCGCGACGTTTTTTATCCTGCCTGATATAGCCATTGATCTGAATGCCATTGAGAAAGATACGCAACTGAATGAACAGGAGCGTTTGCTGAAGAAAGAAGAGCTGATCAGAGAATATTCCGTGAAAGCACAGCGGATCCATACCGTTAACCAATTGCTGAAGGCCTACGCCTTGTTTGAAAAGGATGTTGAGTATGTGATCATGGACGGTAAAATCAAGATCGTTGATGAGCAGACAGGACGTATTATGGATGGCCGCCGCTATTCTGACGGATTGCACCAGGCGATAGAAGCCAAGGAAAATGTAAAAGTAGAAGATGCTACCCAGACGTACGCTACCGTAACGCTGCAGAACTACTTCAGAATGTATCATAAGCTGGCCGGTATGACCGGTACAGCGGAAACGGAAGCAGGTGAATTCTGGCAGATTTACAAGCTTGATGTTATATCAATCCCTACCAATCTTCAGATTGTCAGAAAAGATCAGGAAGATAAAATTTACCGGTCTGTCAGGGAAAAATACAATGCTGTAGCTGAGGAAATTATTTCGCTGGTGAATCAGGGAAGACCTGTGCTTGTGGGTACAACTTCTGTGGAAAACTCAGAGATTATCAGCCGGATGCTTACCATGCATAAAATTCCTCATCAGGTACTGAATGCCAAGCAACACCAGCGGGAAGCGGAAGTGGTGGCTGAAGCCGGTAAGCCGGGGACAGTAACCATCGCGACCAACATGGCCGGACGTGGTACTGATATTAAGCTGACGCCGGAAGCAAAAGCAGCAGGTGGTCTGGCTATTGTCGGTACAGAGCGTCATGAAAGCCGTAGAGTAGACCGGCAGTTAAGAGGCCGTTCCGGTCGTCAGGGAGACCCCGGATCGACACAGTTTTTCGTGTCTCTGGAAGATAGCCTTATGCGTCTGTTTGGTTCGGACCGGATGGCAAAAGTGATGGATCGTATGGGCCTTGAAGAAGGAGAGGTTATTCAGCACAGCATGATGACCAAATCCATTGAAAGGGCGCAGAAGAAAGTGGAGGAAAATAACTTCGGTATCCGGAAGCGCCTGCTGGAATATGACGATGTCATGAATTATCAGCGTGATGCCATTTACAAGCGTCGTCGTAATGCTTTGTTCGGGGATCGTCTGGCTGTAGATATTGCTAATAACCTGTATGATGTCTGTGAAGAAATCGTATCGGCAGCAGGCAATAATATCGAAGAATTAAAGCTGTCGCTGATTACCACACTGGGTATGGAACTTCCGGTACCGCAGGATGAATTTGCCGGATTGAAAGAACTTGAAAAAGTACAAAAAATCTATCATGCTGCCGAAAGGAGTTATCAACAGAAAAACGCTACGATCGCAGAACGCGCTCTGCCTATACTGAAGGCTATTCATCAGGAAAGAGGTGCCATGATCCGCGATATCATGATTCCGTTTACGGATGGTATCAAGCAGACCGGCGTAGTAGTGAATCTCGAAAAAGCAATCGCAACAGAAGGGCGTGAGATTACGCTGGAGATGGAAAAGGCGATCGTACTTTCGATTATTGACCAGGAGTGGAAGGAGCATCTGAGGGAAATGGATGATCTTAAGCAATCGGTTCAGAATGCCGTTTTTGAGCAAAAAGATCCGTTACTGATCTACAAGTTTGAATCAATGGAATTGTTCAAACGTTTCATCAGCAAGGTTAACTTCGATATGATCAGCTTCCTGATGAAAGCTGAAATTCCGCAGGAACAGGCAGCGCCGGCACAGATGCAGCAGCCTGCACCTCAGCCTGAGCCCGAACCTGAGTTACATACCAACAAGGAAGAGGATGAGGAAGAATCAGGTCCTGAAAAATATGCCCGGCAAAACCGCCCTGTTACCAGACAGGAACCTGTAAAATCCATTAAAATTGCCGATCGTAATCAGAAGGTCAGCGTTCAGTACCGTGACGGTACTGTTGTTAAAGATGTTAAATACAAAAAAGTGGAGCAGGACGTTGAAAGTGGTGTTTGTGTGGTTATTGAGTAAATAATTTTAAATATGACACTACATAAGGAAGGTTTTTCAACCATTGGCTTGACTGCCGTCTTATTATTCATCATCAATTGGGCAGGTTATACATACCTGCCTGATGGATGGTTTTATCTGTTATTAACTGTCAGTATCATTTTCTTCGTCATAATTGTACAGTTCTTCAGGGTTCCGGGAAGGGTTGTGACCGCCGGGAATAACCTGATTGTGGCTCCTTGTGACGGGAAAGTGGTGGTAATTGAAGAAACTGTTGAAACGGAGTATTTTAAAGGCCCCAGAAGGCAGATAAGTATCTTCATGTCACCGCTCAACGTGCATGTAAACTGGAATCCAGTGACAGGTATTGTTCAGTATTTCCGGTATCATCCGGGAAAATACCTGGTAGCATGGCACCCGAAATCCAGTACAGACAATGAAAGAACAACCACTGTAATCCGAACTTCCACAGGAGAGGATATTCTTTTCCGTCAGATAGCCGGTGCGTTGGCGCGGCGTATCAGATGGTATGTGAAAGAAGGCCAGTCGGTTGAGCAAAGCACACAAATGGGCTTCATTAAATTTGGTTCCAGAGTAGATGTCTATCTGCCGCTTGATGCTGAAATCCTGGTTAATCTGGATGATGTAACTACGGGCAGTGTTACGGTACTGGCAAAATTGAAATAGAAGTAATTGTTTTTGCTGTCGGGCAGATAGATGATCAGCCGGCGATTTTTGACGATATTCCTGAAAAAGAATTCTGTAGAGGTGATAAGGTTTTGATGGCGTGAAACAGTTTGGTACTTTATATGTTTATTTTGCTTTACAATAGTGACTATTCTTTAACTTTATAGTCAGAACATAGTAATCAACACAACAGTAATTTTTAATACACAACTTAACATTTTCACAAAAACAACAATTGACCATGGGATTATTGTCTTTTTTTAAAGGAGTAGGAGAAAAAGTATTTGGCAAAGAACAAGCTGCACCTACACCAGAAGCAGAACCACTTCGTGCCAGTGCGCTGTTAGCACACGTAAAAGGCCTTGGATTACCGTATAATAACTTAACGGTTAAAGTTGGCGGAGAAACTGTAACTCTTGAAGGCGAAGTAGCAAAACAGGAAGACGGAGAGAAAATTGCGTTGGCAGTAGGTAACGTTGAAGGTGTATCTTCAGTAGATAACCGTCTGTCGGTGGCAACGCCTGAGCCTGAAGCCCAGTTTTATACTGTGGTAAGTGGTGACACATTGTCAAAAATTGCCAAACAGTTTTATGGTAATGCCAATAAATATCCGGTAATTTTTGAAGCAAATAAGCCTATGCTTACTCATCCTGATAAAATCTATCCAGGTCAGGTGCTGCGAATTCCGGCTGAGCAATAAGCTGGATTGCAATCACATATTCAGGCCACCCGCAAGTACTTCGGGTGGCTTTTTTGTTAACCCTTATAGTGTTTCCGCCGGTTTCGCTGAAAATCCTCCAGAACAAAGCCACCCAGTCCCTGTAAGTCACTGAAATAAGCCCGGCCGTTATTCACTTCTGTAAACTGATGCACAAATTCCTTGAGATAAGGGTCTGAAGCAATCATAAAGGTCGTGACCGGAATATCCAGCCTGCGGCACTGAGCTGCCAGGGTCAGTGTTTTCTGTACAATTTTTCTGTCCAGGCCAAAACTGTTTTTATAATATCTGATCCCTTCTTTCAGACAGGTAGGTTTCCCGTCTGTGATCATGAATATCTGTTTGTTACGGTTCTTCTTTCGCCTCAGCAGATCCATCGCCAGCTCCAGTCCTGCTACTGTATTGGTATGATACGGGCCCACTTCCAGATAGGGCAGATCTTTCACCTGTATCTGCCAGGCATCATTGCCAAATACAATAATGTCAAGAGCGTCTTTAGGGTATCGGATACGGATGAGCTCTGATAAGGCCAGCGCTACTTTTTTTGCGGGTGTAATCCGGTCCTCCCCGTAGAGAATCATGGAATGACTGATGTCAATCATAATGACCGTGGCTGTGGATGTTTTCTGCTCCTTTTCCGCTACCTCCAGATCATTTTCTGTAAGCATAAAATTGTTAATACCATGATTAACCTGCGCACTGCGGATAGATTCGGTCATGGATATCTGATCAGGGGAATCACCGAATTCAAAGGGGCGGATCTCACCGCTGGGTTCATCGCCTGTGCCGGTAAACGGGGTCTGATGATTGCCTCCGGATTTGGACTTGCGAAGCTTATTGAAAATTTCTTCCAATGCGCTTTTGCGGATACTGATTTCGCTTTTTGCCGTCATCACCACACGACCCGTAGTCTTTTCTGTAACGATATACCCCTTTTTCTTCAGATCTTCAAAGAAATCACCTATGCCATACTGATCATTCGTAAAGCCGTGCTGACGGTCCAGCTCGCTTAGCCATGCAAGCGCATCAGCAACATCCCCTGAAGAAATCAGTAGTAATTGCTGAAAAATATCGAAAAGCTGCTCAAATTTCAGCTTGGCAGGATCTTGCTCAACAACATAATCAGTAAAGCGGAAACCTCTCATGATATCGGTTTTAATACCTCTGCAGAACGAAATTCTTCAGAGATAAGTTTATAATTCAGGCAATGTATTCAGAGTTCAAAAAGAGATTTTAACTCAGTGGCATCATTCGGGCTCATGCGGTTGGCCAGCACAAGCCGCAGCTGTCTTCTTCGCAGCGCACTTGCGTAGAGTTCTTTTTCAGCAGGAGTTTCAGGAATAATTTCAGAAATAGAGGCTGGCTTTCCCTGTTTATCCATTGCCACAAATGTATAGAACGCTTTATTGGTTTCTATTTTTTTTCCTGCCGGAATATCTTCAGCTGTTACTTCAATAAATACTTCCATAGAAGTGTTAAAAGCACGGGTCACGCGTGCTTTCATGGTAACTATGCTACCTAAGCTGATAGGTTGAGAAAAAGACACATTGTCAACCGAAGCGGTTACAACCGTGTGACCGGAATGCTTTTGGGCAGCAATGGCAGCACAGATATCCATCCAGTGTAAAAGTCTGCCGCCCATCAGATTATTGAGGGTATTGGTATCATTCGGCAATACCATTTCTGTCATGGTTACTTCCGATTCGCGTACATGTTTTGGTTGTGACATAGTTTGTTTTTTCTCAAAGTTAATTTTTTTGACGGGAATACAGAAGAATGCCGTTTTTATAAAACTTTAGTAAGTTGCACCCAAATCCTTTATCAGGATGTCAGTATCTGAAGTCAGCTATAAAAGATCGTTGTGATGGATGCATCAGCAATTGCCGCTTACCGGTTGCATAATCAACAGGTTAGCAACAGTAAGTTTAATTCGGCTGGAGAGCTTGTTGCGTATATGGGAGTCGTGCAGGCACAGGATTTTGCCAGTTCACTATGGGCTGTCGGGTGCCGCCTTGCTGAAGGAAATGAACAGACGGTAAGAGATGCCTTGGATGCGGGCGAAGTTCTGAGGACACACCTGCTCAGGCCAACGTGGCATCTGGTAAGTAAAGATGATATTTACTGGCTTCTGAGCCTGTGTGCTGATTCCCTGATATCCCTCCTGAAAGGCCGCCACAAGGAGTTAGGGATTTCTCAGGACATGATCCGTAAAAGCAGGAAGATGCTGGAAAGAGAATTAAGGGATCATCGTCACCAATCCCGCGATATGTTGCAATTGGTAATGAAAAAGGAGATTGCGGGAGTGGAGAGCTCCCAGTTTTACCACCTGATGTTTCTTGCAGAGCTGGAAGGAATAGTTTGTAGCGGCAGGACAGAAAAAAACAAGTCCACCTGTGCTTTACTGGAAGAGCGGGTACCGCTTAAAAAAGTGCTTGCCAGAGAAGAAGCACTGGTTACGCTGGCAGAAAGGTACTTTATCAGCCATGGGCCGGCCACCCTGGCTGATTTTGTATGGTGGTCAGGATTGCCGGTAAAAGATGCGAGAAAGGGCCTTGAAGGTGCTAAAAGCAAGTTGCTGTCGGAAAGGTCCCTGAATGGAGAACATTGGTTTTCGGATACAATCATCCAACCACCGTCTGTAAGAGAGCATGTACATTTCCTTCCGGCATTTGATGAATACCTGATCAGTTATAAAGACAGGTCTGCGGTCATGCAAGAAGTGCATCGTCCGCGAGCTATTTCTTTCAACGGTATTTTCAGGCCGGTGATGGTGGTGAACGGACAGGTAAAGGGTATCTGGAAGCGTACAGAAAAGAAAGATGGTATAATGATTGAAGCGGAATTATTCAATTTTTCCCAAGATATTAGAGATGAAAGCCTTAGGGAAGTATTAG
The DNA here is from genome assembly GCA_040391535.1 of Telluribacter sp. GTDB lineage: Bacteria > Bacteroidota > Bacteroidia > Cytophagales > Spirosomataceae > JBEBXQ01. Next base: position 14,577 of record JBEBXQ010000006.1, read on the forward strand.
AGAAATATGGCAATTTTAAAGGGAAAAAAGTAAATGTTATAATGAGATCCATCCAATGACAAGTTTTAGTAATTCTTCAAATTATTCATTTTTTAATAGATAGGGTAAGGTTAATTTTGTATCAGGTTTTATCGTACTGAGCCTATATAAAAAATGATGCTTTCATGACCATTGAAGAAAGAATTCAACAAGCTGAAACAAAAGTTTTCAAAACTGTTTTTCCCAGCAATACCAATCATTATCATACTTTATTCGGGGGAGTGGCTTTGTCTATGATGGATGAAACTGCCTTCATTGCAGCTACCCGCTTCACGAGAATGGAATGTGTGACCGTTTCTACTGACCGTATTGATTTTACCCGGCCCATTCCTTCGGGAACACTCATAGAACTTATCGCTAGGGTAGAGCATGTAGGCAATACGAGTTTGAAAGTGAGAGTGGATATTTTCATTGAGCAAATGTATGAAGAGCATCGGGAGAAAGCCATCACAGGCTTATTTACGTTTGTTGCTCTGGGAAAAGACAAAAAGCCTGCCCGGATTTCCTTCTCTGACAAAAACTGAGAACAGCCTTCTCAGGAGCGACTTTATTGCAATAAAATTAAGTAAGCTTTTGAAAAGAATTGTTATATTTGTGTTATACCTATAATTTAATTGTATTACACCCCACCATACAGAAAAGCAATGGCAATGAATGAACACACTGGTCTGTCGATTCAGGACAGATTGAAGGCAATATTTGAAGCATTGGAAATTTCCATATATCAGATAGCTAAGGATCTGGGTGAGAATTCGTCCAAATTTTACAATATCCTCAATGGCCGGGCCAAACCTTCCTATGATACACTGATCGCCTTGCTGGAGTATTATCCTCAGGTAAGTGCAGATTACCTGATGCGTGGTGTATTACCGGTTTTGAAAAAGGAAGAGACCATTTCGGCCGATTTGATTCCGGCTTCTTACAGTTATTCAGGGGAGTCTTATCTGGAAGTACCTTTTCTGCCGGTCCGCTTTCACGCTTCTTTTGTGGAAAGTTACGGTACCGATTCATCCAGTGAGGAAATGGAGACTTACTGTATCAGTAAGGAAGTCCTCAAAGGTGTGAGAAAACCTGTTGTGCTGGAAATTTCAGGCAATAGTATGAGCCCGCAGCTGGTTCATGGCTCGATGGTGCTGGCCTCCGGTGTCAATCAGGCCGACTGGATGTATCAGTCGGGGGGAGTATATGGCGTTATTTACCGTGATTTTTTCGTGGTTAAGAGAATCCGCGAAAACGAATTGCTTACAAAAGGATACCTCACTTTACATTCTGATAACCAAATGGGTGGCAGTCTGAGTGTCCCCGCAGAACAAATCAGAGGCTTGTGGCGTGTGCATAGTATTGTAAGTTCCCCTGTAGAATAACTCCAGTTTTTATCATAAAATCTTCCTGATAACCCGACTATCTGTTAACTTGCAGGATAAGCTAACGAGTGTGAGACGATTATAATGACAAAGTATTTGACGGAATTGAATGAACCGCAGCGTCAGGCTGTTTTGCACGGCGAGGGGCCGGTAATGATTATTGCGGGGGCAGGTTCAGGCAAAACCAGAGTGTTGACCTTCAGGATCGCACATCTGATAGAAACCGGGGTGGATCCGTTCAGGATTTTATCCCTGACTTTTACAAATAAGGCCGCCGCCGAAATGCGCTCCAGGATTGAAAAAGAGATCGGTACTGAGGCCAGAAATATATGGATGGGAACTTTTCACTCCGTATTTGCCAAAATCCTGAGAATTGAAGCCCGCTATCTGGGATACACCAGCGATTTTTCTATCTACGATACCGATGATTCTAAGTCTCTGATCCGTTCTATTGTAAAGGAATTAGGCCTCGATGATAAGGTCTATAAAGCTAATGTTGTATTTAACCGCATTTCCGGGGCAAAAAACAGATTGGTGTCTGCCGACGATTATCTGAATAACAGTATCATCCGTGCCGATGACGATGCCGCAAAAATGCCGGAAATAGGACGGATATTCAAAATCTACGTAGCCCGCTGTTTTCAGGCTAATGCGATGGATTTTGATGATTTACTGTTTAATACCAATGTGCTTTTCAGGGATTTTCCGGAAGTGCTGAACAAATATCAGCAGAAATTCCGCTATGTATTGGTAGATGAGTTTCAGGATACCAACGTATCACAGTATCTTATTACCCGGAAACTCTCGGCGGTTCATCAGAATATTTGTGTTGTCGGTGATGATGCACAGAGTATTTATGCGTTCAGGGGTGCCAATATTGAAAATATTCTCAATTTTGAAAGGGATTTTCCGGATGTAACAGTTATTAAACTCGAGCAGAATTACCGGTCCACACAGACCATTGTCAAGGCAGCCAATTCGATCATCCAGCGGAATAAGTCACAGCTTAAAAAGAATATTTTTACAGAAAATCAGGAAGGGCAGACTATAGAGGTGATCAAGGCGGCTTCTGATAACGAAGAAGGCAGATTGGTTGCTTCGTCTTTGTTTGAAGAAAAGATGCAGCATGGGCTGAGCAATGAAGATTTTGCTATTCTGTACCGTACCAATGCCCAGTCAAGAGCATTTGAAGAAGCCTTGCGTAAGCAGGGGATCAGGTACCGGATTGTCGGCGGCCTCTCATTTTATCAGCGGAAAGAAATCAAAGACTTGTTGAGTTATCTGCGTTTTACGGTTAATCAGCAGGATGAAGAAGCCTTTAAAAGAATTATTAATCTTCCCAAAAGGGGTATAGGCGAAACCACTATTGCAAAAATTGCAGTAACGGCAGCTGAAAACCGTGTACCGGTCTGGGAGGTAGTCAGTAATATCCAGCAGTATGTCAGCGGGCGTGCCACTACGCCTATTGATCAGTTTGCAACCTTGATCAAGAGTTATCGTTTACTGATCGAACAGGGGAGAGATGCCTATGAAGTAGCTTCGCATATTGCCAAAACCTCCGGTTTGCTGAAAGAACTTTACGATGATAAAACGGTGGAAGGATTATCACGATATGAAAACGTTCAGGAATTACTGAATGCGATCAAGGAGTTTGTTGACAGCGAAGAAAATGAAGATAAATCAATGGGGGCATTCCTCCAGTCGGTTTCATTACTGACGAATGCAGATGAGCCGGAAGAAGAAGGTGATAATGATAAAGTGACGCTCATGACCATTCACTCAGCTAAAGGACTTGAATTCAGGAATGTGTACCTGGTAGGCCTGGAAGAAGATTTATTCCCCAGCCAGATGATGCTGCAAAGCCGGGAAGATCTTGAAGAAGAAAGGAGGCTGTTTTATGTAGCAGTCACCCGTGCCGAAACCAGGCTGACGTTTTCTTATGCTGAAAGCCGCTATCAGTGGGGAAGGCTGAAAATGTGTGAACCCAGCCGTTTTCTGATGGAAGTGGACCAGCGTTATCTTAATCTGACGAAAGTACTCAAGAAAAAAGCAGAAGAGGAAAGGGTAGTTACACCGGCAGCGTTTCTGCGCCGTAATCAAGGGAGTAAACCCGCTGTTGCTAACAGTACTACAGTAAAAAACCAGCCTGCGCAGGAACATACTCCTTCTGCTGATTTTGTACCCGGTGATACATCCTCTCTTACAGCAGGCCAGAAAGTAGAGCATGCCAAATTTGGTTTCGGAACAGTGACCAGAATGGATATTAACGGGACCGACCGCAAAGCTGTCATCCTTTTTGATAAGGCCGGCGAAAAAACATTGCTGCTTAGTTTTGCCAAACTTCGTATTATAGATTGAATAATATATTTATATTTCATAAAAAATCATAAATAATATAAGAATCCGCATGACTTTGACTTTAACCCTAATATAACTTCAAACTAACTGAATAAGCTTTATAGCGTAATTGTATGTGGACAGAAAATGATATTGAAACTATAAAAAGAAGAGGCAGTGACGCTGTTTCGGTTGAAAAACAGATTTCCTATTTCGTTGAAGGCTTTCCTTTTCTGAAACTGGAAGCACCGGCAGTGGCCGGAAAGGGCTTGATTGAGCTGGATGAAGAAACCATTACTTCACTGGTAAGTGATTTTGATCAGGTGATTGCTGAAAGCGACCTGACGTTGTTGAAATTTGTGCCGGCATCCGGTGCGGCCACCAGAATGTTCAAGTCGTTATTTGCTTTCCTGGAAGAAGGGAAGACCGATAAAAGTGTAGAAGAGTTTTTTAACCGTCTGAAGGATTTTGCTTTTTATCCGGCTTTGGAAGGTGCGTTGGGCAATGACGGAATAGACATTAATGCAGCTGACAGAAAGGTAATCGCCCAGTATTTCCTGACAGGAGTGGGGCTTGGTTACGGTTATTTACCCAAAGGGCTTTTGCATTTTCATTCTTATGAAGGCCATTCACGCACTCCTCTGGAAGAACATTTAATGGAAGGAGCGCTTTATGCAAAGGCGGGTGGTATGGCTCACCTGCATTTTACGGTTTCACCGGAGCATCGGGATAAATTTGAGAAACACGTCGTTGAGGTAATCCCCACGTACGAAAGTACGTTAGGGCTGAAATATTATATTTCCTTTTCAGAACAGGAAGCCGCAACTGATACCATTGCGGTTAATCCGGACAATACTCCGTTTCGGGAGAAAGACAATAGCCTGCTGTTTCGTCCGGCAGGGCATGGCGCATTACTGGAGAATCTGTCCCGGCTGGATGCTGATGTGATCTTTATCAAGAATATCGATAACGTTGTCCCTGATCGGTTAAAGAGCGAAACGGTTACTTATAAAAAAGCCTTGCTGGGCATATTGCTGAAAACCCAGCATCAACTGTTTGATCTTCTTGAAAGGGCTGAAAAGGACCGTTCAACTGCGTTACTTGAGGAAGCGGAAGCATTTCTTCAGCATGAACTCAGTGTTATCCCGCCCGCTGATTATAAAGAAAAATCAGTAGAAGATCGCTGGGTATATGTGACCGGCAAGCTGAACAGGCCTGTGAGAGTGTGTGGTATGGTAAGAAATGAAGGAGAGCCTGGTGGAGGGCCTTTCTGGGTGAAGAATGAGGATGGTTCTGTAGCTTTACAGATTGTTGAATCGGCTCAGATTGATATGGATAATGAAACCCAAAAGCAGATCGCACAGTCTTCCACTCATTTTAACCCGGTTGATCTGGTTTGTGCTGTGAAAGACAGACGGGGTAATTTGTTTCCGTTAAAGGATTTCCGGGATCCTAAAACGGGCTTTATTACGGCGAAATCGAAAGATGGCAGGGAGCTGAAGGCTCAGGAATTACCAGGGTTGTGGAATGGCGCAATGGCCGACTGGAATACCCTTTTTGTGGAAGTTCCGCTGATTACATTCAACCCGGTAAAAACAGTAAATGATTTACTGCGTGAACAACATCAGTAAGGAAGATTGCGTTTTCCGGATAAACAAAATCAGCTGCCTTCAATAGGGCAGCTGATTTTGTTTTAAAACGGATTGACTGAAAACCGGTATGTTTCAGATCAATGCTATTCTCATCCTTTTTTTACAAGTTTGAATTCAAGTTTTGGTTTGCCGCGTTCTCCGCCGTCACTGGCATGGAAGTTGATGAATTTAAGCTTGTAAACATTGCCGGCCGCATCTTTAATCACATAAAAACGGTCCGTTTTTACACCAATTGTACCCGTTGTGGCCCGCCAGTTGGCACCGATAGTAAAAGCATCAGAAGATAAAGTGACAGCAGACAAATTCGATTCAGAGAAATTTTCATAGCTAACAGACTCCGTAAGTATCTCCGCTGCCTGAACACCGCCATTGGTATTTGTAATCACAAGGTCAGAGAATGCATAAGGAATAAAGCTGGAACCCGATGCAGTTTTTGACATCTGGAAGCTCCATTTGATATCCCATTTGTCTTTGGCCGGTTCTACGCTTACAGCTGAGGCAGTCGTGCCAAGGGATACATAATTGAAGTTATAGGATGCATCCTTCTCTATATCCAGCGTTTTGAAAGTGGTTTCGGTAATGCCCGCATATTGCAGTGTATACCCATTAGATCCTTTTCTGATAATCCGGATTTTATACCATGGCCTTGCTGCAACACCGCCACCTGTTCCGGGATTCAGAATGTATACTTTATTATCGTCGTCATTAGCCGCTATTTCAGCGATCAGTGTTTTGGAAAGGTCTCCTTCCACATCATCAATCAGAGCGAATGATTCTTCAGTGAAACCAAGTGACCATGAAGCGGCAGGGATTGTATCTGCTGCGGTAACTGCAGCCAGGTCAGTCTTATTAAGTACTCTAGCAGTAGCTGATGTGGTATTATTCAGGATCACCCTGAACTCATTACCTGCAAAAAAACCTAAATCCCAGCTATTGCGTGCCACGGGGATCTGTTGATTGTTACTAAAGTCTACAAATACGGAATTAAGAGCAGAAGCTCCGCTTTCGTCATTTTTGATGCCATTGAGTTGCAGAGTAGTGCCGGAAGAGACAATAGGTGCGAATTTTACTATACACTCCGTATTGGAACCGGCGAGTACAGGTGCGCCTACCGTTTTGATTTTGAATGAAATCGTTTCATCCCCACTCAGGAAAAGAGAAGCAGATTTACTGATTTTCAGACTGGCTTCACTGGAAGCAGCCGGTATCGTCAGTGTAATCTGATTGTTTTCCGCAGCCGGAACAGTCGTGAAATCAGTACCATACTGAATCGCAGCAGTGGTTAGATCCAGGGTTACCGGAGTGGCCTGGTCAACAGCACGGCTCAATTTCAACTTAATGGTCAGCTCCTGTTCAGTATCTTCAAAACCTGTTTCAGGAGTTTCAAACTGTACCAGGTTATCGGGTAATGGTGGTTCGTCATCTTTACAAGCGTTAAGTGTAAACAGGAAGGCGAACAACAATAGGGACTTTATCGTCTTTTTCATAAAATATGACAATATGATTGAATAAAAATGAATGTTTAGAATAGTTGAATTACGGGTGTGTTTTAATATTGTATGCAAGCCCCAGAAAATAGGATCTTCCGTATGATAACCGCAGTAATCCCTCAGAGTGTCCGCTTCCGGTATCTCCGGCATTAGTCAGCCTGGTAACATTAAAGAGATTCCGGATACCTCCGTTCAGTACCAGCGAGTTTCCGATTTTCTTGTTAAGTGACAGATCTGCCATACTATAATCAGGTGTAGTAATAAGTGTAATATCAGAGACGTCAGAAGACTCCAGCTGATAAGCCTGCCGTTTTCCCGCAAACTTATAGGCCACGTTAATACTCGTCTGAATGGGTTTAATCAGATAGGTAATATTTAGATTGAATTCCGGTGACCAGTTAAAGGAAGGTACCTCTTCGGTATGCTCTTCTGATTTTATTTTATTGTAACGCCCGATATGCTGGTATCCAAATGCAAACTGTAATGATTTCAGATGGAGCGAGTTGTTCAGGCTGAATCCGGTTGTTTTGAATTTTTCAATATTGATATAAGTACTGATCGAAGGATCTGTTACATCGTTGCCAAGAGCTATAAGATCATTAAAATTGTTATAAAACAAACCTAAGGTAGATGTGAATTTTAATGCGGGTGTTTGCAGCCAGTGATAATTAAAGAAACCGTTGAAACTGTGGGAATACTCGGCTTTCAGGTTTTCATTACCTCTGATGGCGTGGTTGGAGTCAAAGAAAGTAAAGTAAAGCTCCCGCAAAGCCGGTGAACGGAATCCTCTTGCATATCCCAGGCGTAAATCAGCCTTTTTAGAGAAATTGTACTTAATGTTAATCCCCGGATTAACGGGAGGGGCTTCATAAACCGAATTGGAAAGAAACCGCAGCCCGGGCCTGAAATTCAGTTTACTCCCTATCTTAAATTCCGGAGCAAGAAAAACGGCATATTCTTTGATGACAGGATTTCCGGCCACACGGTCACCAGAGCTTTGGTTTTGTGTAAATTCAATACCTCCGGCCACAATGATCCTGTCAGAAAACGTATATTTTCCTACACCCCGGGTGAAAATAGTGTTGAACAGTGCTTCATCCTGGCCGCCGGCATCAAGTGATAATGTCCTTCTGCCTGTATTGAAGTCAAACTGTGTGGTCTGTGTTTTTCTGGAATAGTCAGTATAGGCAGCGGCCAGATTAGCAGAGAACCTTGAAGAAGGTTTTATCTCTGCCTGAAGCTGATGGTACCAGCGGAAAGAGGTATATTGTTTATCAGTAGCAATATTGGTATTGGTGTTGATATTGCCGTCATTATAGATTTTTTCATTTGCCGTATTGAGCTGATACCAGATATTAAATCCGGAGGTCCGGTACCCCATCCGGGCACTCCAGAGCCACTGATCTTTCGGTAGCCATTCTTTGGCGCGACCGGTGTTTGTTCCTTGCCAGCCGCCAAAATTATTGCGGGATGTACTTACATCAAAATCCCATTTCCGGGTCAGGTAGTTAAGTTGCAGATGCTGATTATGTACGCCATCGCCGCTCAGGGGGTTATACTCATTTTTAGCGGTCTCTTCCTGAACCCTTGCAGCGACACTGAGTGTCCTCTTTTCTGAAGATTCATTTTTGTTCGTAATGATATTGATCACTCCTGCCAGAGCATCGCTTCCGTAAATGACGGACATCGGGCCTTCGATGATCTCGATCCATTCAACGGCGTTAACATCAATTTGTCCGAGACTTTCTCTGGTAGAGCCACGGTCCGGAAGAGGGATTCCGTTGAGGAGTACTTTTACATTCTGGCCGGTCATCCCCATCAGTTCAATATCATTGGTGCCCAGTGCCGGATCATAAGAAAACCGGATGCCCAATTCGGTATTCAAAACGGTTTGTAGGTTAGTCGCTCCCCGCATCTGAATGGTTTGCTTATTAATCAGCCTGACCTGATCTACTGTATTGCGAAGCGATTGTGGTCCCATAATCCCGGTAACGACTACATCGGCCAGATCGGTGGTTTTAACATTCAGGCGGATGTCGGCCAGTTGGGTGGTGCCATCATTAATATGAATGCTTTGTGTGGTAGGTTCTGTACCCAGCAGAGAAATCTGAAGAGTGTAGTCTCCTTCATCATCAGTAAGAAACTGGTATTTCCCCTCAGCATCAGTAGTAGTTGCTTTTCCGGATTCCTTTAGCTGGACAAATGCATAAGAGGCCGGTTGGCCGTCAGCGAGCAGCAAACGGCCCTGTACTTTATTTTGGTTAGACGGTTGTGCCGCAACATTCTGTATCTGACACAACACAGTGATCAACAGGGAGAATTTTTTAAAAATATTCATAGGTCTTATTACCGGACATTAACTGCAGGACCTTTCTTTCTGTAATTACAGGTAAAAGAATCCAGGAGTTGATTTAGTAAATACCTGATTATATTTAATTAGAATAATTATAAACAGATATGCAAACCTAATCACTATTTTTAATTAGTCAAAATAAATACGATTTATAGAGAAATTATTTTTTGGCCATATCAGGGTTTTCGCCTTTTGTGAGCAAGGTCATGGGCTGTGTCATAGTATGATCTCAGATTGATCCAGTCAAAAATATCAGAGATGTTTTCTACACGGTTTCTTTGCATAATCCGGTCTCTGCGTGGCATTTTGACAAATTTGAACAGGATTTCACTCAGCTGGTCTGCTGCATCATTAAAACTGAGGCTCTTGCGGTTGTTGACATAAATACCGCGGTTTTCATAGTCCCGCATGATCTGCATAATATAATCGCCGAAGCCCGACAAATCACTTGTGACTGTAGGTACACCCCTGACGACACATTCCAGGGGTGTGTATCCCCATGGTTCATAATAACTTGGGAAAATGCCAAGGTGGCAACCTCGTACAAACTGGCCGTAATCCAACCCGAAAAGCGGATTAGTGGAAGCAATAAAATCAGGGTGGTAGACGATTTTTACACGATCGTGTTCATTGTTGGTCAGGTTGGCTTTCTGGCAGTAAGCTATTATTTCATCATTATTTTTCAGGTCATGGGTAACCACAGAGGGAGTGCGGTCGGTCTTCCAGGTCTGGATGGTGCGGCGTAAACGGAGACGCCAGTATTCATCGACAAAAGTATTCAGATCCGGTAATTTATTATCATTTCCGGAGGCTGCCGCCAGAAACAGTTTATCACCTACCTGTTTCTCGATGGCTTCACAGGTTTCCTGAATTTCGTCAAGAATAGCTCTTGATTGTAATACTTCAGGGTTAATGGAATGGAAAGGTTGCTTCGTAACGATGAACATTACCACTGTGGTGTCCATACCGGCCTGTACCATTTTCCAGTTAAGGCGGGCCAGTGCCTCCAGGGTAAGGTCATAGCCCTTATTACTGAATTCATAACGGCCGGAGGTAAAAAAATAAAGTGTTTTATCCAGGTCGAATGTATAGTTCGGGAAAAAATGGCCCATGACAAATTCATGGATTCTTTCCTTGTATTTCAGGTGCAGATTCTGGAATTCATGATCGGCCTGGAAACGTACTACATTGAGGCCGTTTGGTGTGACCAGGTCAGGAATCCGCCCCAGAAAAACTTCACATTCTTTGGCAGTTACATCACTGACAGTTGTAAAGACATGGGCGCTCTGAGCAGCGAGCCTTTCAATTCCCACCTGGGTCTCGATTCCATAATGCCGGGCTTCCTCTTCCCAGTTAAATGATGGTAATTGAGAGTAAAACCCCGGGGTGTTCTGTGCCAGATACCTTCCAAGCATTGTAGCATGGGTAGTAAAGGTGGTAGCAATGCGTACGCTATCCATTTTTAGGTCGGGCAATGCTGTACTGGCCATCCATTCATGGAACTGGGCCATAATTTCAACCTTTTTGTGGTTATTCAGAGCGAAGTCGGTCAGAAAATAACGGATCGCTTCACCGAGTAAAAACACCTGATTAACAAGGTCTTCCACATGAAGTGAGGACAGCCGGTGTCTTTCCCACAGGGCAAACTTAATTTTGTCAAGGCCAGGCCTTCCTGATTCAATATCGAACAAAATGACGCGGGGACGGCCTGTAACCATCCAGTATCCGTAAAATACGGTAAATCCGCTCTCACGCATTCGGGAAATGGTACGACCGACAGGGGTATCGTCTTCATCCGTTATAGGTTCAAATTCTGAAGCAGCTTTGGCAGGGAAATAGGGACCCAGTAAAAAATAGTCATCACCCCATTTTTCTACCATTGCAGGGACTTTGGTACGTATCACAGTATATATACCACCTACCTGGTTACAAACTTCCCAGGCGGCTTCAAATAGAATCTTACTTTTCTGCGTTTTAATAAATGGCTCCAATGCACAACTATGTTTTAGGGGTTCTCAATAAATCGAAATGTAGTATTTTTAATCTTATTTGCAAAAAATATAATTATTGCAATAAGAAAATGACAGTTAACAGAATTCCATCATTGTTTATAAGCGGTTATAGTTAAATAGGTTACTTTTGCGCTCTTTTACTTTTTTTTCCGTTTTGAAAAGATTGTTTGTGAAAAATACATCTTTTTTCATTTTTGCTATTATTTTTTTTCATTGCCTGGTAACTGCCTGTCAGGCACAGCGTCCTGAGGAGGTAGAAATCATGCCGCCCAAGTATGAATTCAGAGGCGTCTGGATTGCTACTATTGCTAATATTGACTGGCCAAGCCGCCGGGATCTTTCCTCTGAAGAGCAAAAGGACGAATTCAGGAACCTGCTTGATTTTCATAAGAATGCGGGGATGAATGCTGTTTTTGTGCAGATCAGAGCTTCAGGAGATGCCTTCTATGCCAAAAGCAGAGAGCCTTGGTCTGAATGGCTTACTGGCAGGCAGGGCAGAGCTCCGGAGCCATTTTATGACCCTCTCGAATTTATGATCCAGGAAGCCCATAACAGAGGCATGGAATTTCACGCCTGGCTGAACCTTAACCGGGTTATTCATAAAACAATCGGAAAGGTATCTCCTGATAATATCGGCAGCAAGCACCCTGAGTGGGTATTGCCGTTTGACGGTTATAAAATCTTTAATTTCGGGATTCCTGAGGTCAGGAAATTTATCACAGAAATGGCTGTGGGTATTGCCCGTGATTATGATGTCGACGGGATTCACTTCGATGATTATTTTTATCCTTATCCGGTACCCGGCCAGAAGCTTAATGATGACGAAAGTTTCAGAATTTACGGGCGTAATTTTAACAGGAAAGATGACTGGCGCCGGCATAATATTGATGAATTAATTCAGGATATTTCTCTCGGACTGAAAAAAGTCAAGCCGTCTGTGAAATTTGGAATCAGTCCTTTTGGTGTCTGGAGGAATAAAGGCGTGGATAGTGAAGGGTCTGAGACGGTGGGCGGACTGGCTTCTTATGATGATTTATATGCTGATGTCCGGAAGTGGGTGAAGGAAGGCTGGATAGATTATGTAGTACCGCAGGTATATTTTTCAGAACAATTCAGGAGAGTGCCTTACCGTAAACTGGTGGACTGGTGGATGGATAATACCTACGGGCGCCATCTTTATATCGGACAGGCTGCTTATCGTGTCAGCGATAAAGATCCGGATCCCTTCTGGCATAATCCGAAGGAGCTGATCAACCAGATTAACTATAACCGTAAAAATGCAAGCATGGGGAGTGTATATTTCAGTTCACGCTCGTTGAAAAATAATAATTTCGGAATCACCGATACTCTGAAAAGCAGGTTTTATCAATACCCGTCACTGGTTCCGCCGATGACCTGGAAAGACAGTATCCCCCCTTCAAATCCCAGATCACTGAAAGCGTCTCTAAATGAAGCCGGACTGAATCTTTTCTGGAAAGAACCGGTTGAGGCAGAGGACGGTGAAACAGCTACTTATTATTTAGTATACCGTTTTAAACCAGGCGAACGGACAGGTTCTCGGGATCCAAGGAAAATTGTGGGTATTGTCAGAAGTAAGGAGTTGAAATTTATAGACAGTAACGTAAAATTGGGTGATCGGTTTGCCTATTACGTTACAGCGGTCGACCGGTTACATAATGAAAGCCGGCCTGTGGGTCCGTTACGCATTGAGATCGGAGAGCAAAAACTGATTCAGTTTAAATGAAAGAGGGCAGATGTTATCTCAGCCCTCTTGTGTATTGAAGTTTCGGTGTAATTATCCTCAGGATCTTTCAGCCCTGAGTTTCTTTTTATCGATCTTCCCTACGCTGGTCTTAGGAATCTCCTGTATAAATGAAATGGTATCAGGCATACTCCATTTGTTAATATCCCCTGCATCAATCAGGCATTGGAGCCGGTTTCGTATTCTTGCTTCCAGGTCTTTGGTTGAATCCTTCGCAACTACCAGCGCATGAGGTCGCTCACCCCAGGTGGCATCCGGGAGACCGATTACGGCGGTTTCTGCTACACCTTCTGTTTGCGAAATCAGATTTTCAATATCAAGTGATGAAATCCATTCACCACCCGTCTTGATCACATCCTTTGTACGGTCACGGATGGAAACAAAATCTTTTTCATTAATAGAGGCTACATCACCGGTATGCAACCAGCCGTTTTTCCATAAGATTTCAGAGGCAACCGGATTTTTAAAGTAGCCTTGTGTAAGTGAAAAACCACGTGCCACAAGCTCTCCTGCTGCTTTCCCGTCGTGTGGCAGAAAGTTATCATGGTCATCTACGATGCGTAATTCCACAAAAGGGCTGACTTTGCCGGTTTTTATTTTCAGATTAAGAATTTCCTCTTCCGGTAGTTTTTTATCTTCTTCTGATAAATGAACTACAGCCAGCACAGGGGCAGTTTCTGACATACCATATCCTTGTGTTACCTGAATATTCAGTGCAGCTGAAGCCTGCGCAAGACCGCGGGTAAGTGCTGCGCCGCCGATGATCACCTTCCATTTGGATAAATCAATCAGTTTGCTGACCGGACTGCTTACGAGCATATTCAAAATGGTAGGGACGCAATGGGAAAGTGTTACATTCTGAGAGACCAGCAATTTTAAAAGGACTTCGGGTTCATATTTGCCCGGATATACCTGGGTGTTATTCAATACTGTCGCCGCAAAAGGGAATCCCCAGGCATGTACATGAAACATAGGTGTAAGCGGCATGTAAACATCTTCATGTGTAAAAGGAAGGACCTGATAGCCGCAGAAGTATGTAATCAGCGCTGTAGTATGCAGAAATAGCTGGCGATGTGAGAAATATACGCCCTTGGGGTCGCCGGTAGTGCCCGTGGTGTAAAAGATGGTTGCCATCGTATCTTCATCAAAATCAGGAAATGTGATTTGGTCAGAATGGCTGTTCAGTAGGGTTTCATATTCACCAAGGGTACCCCTTAATGTTGTATTGGTGCTGTAATCATTATCAGTGTATATTTTATCACTGATAATGATGTAGTTTTCAACGGTTGTAATCTGGCTTTGTATGGAATACAGTAATGGCAGAAAATCTTCGTGAACCAGAATAAGCTTATCTTCAGCATGATTAATCGTATACAATACCTGTGAAGGAGCCAGACGGACATTCACAGTGTGTAATACTGCTCCGATAGAAGGAATAGCGAAATAGGCTTCCAGGTACCGGTGGCTGTCCCAGTCCATTACCGCAACCGTATCACCAGGTTTTACTCCATTGTCCAGAAGAAGATTGGATAGTTTTCTGACCCGCCGGTTAAACTCAAAATAATCCATACTGAACAAATCCCTGTATATAATTTTCCTTTGAGGATTGTACCGTAACGTCTGGGCAAGGAGGTTTTTAATAAGCAGTTGCTGCTCATTTGCGGTTTCGGTTCTGGGAATTAATCGCGTTTTAATCATATGGATAGGGGTTTTTATTAATTGATGATGAAAATATAGTAATAAAACAATTATTTATTAAATGCTTCCATCTAAAACTTTGAAACCTCTGATACAGACATGCTGCATGCATCTGTTAACGCAAGGCTGAAGCAGCTTTCGGGAACAGGGATACAGCAATAATATGTTTGGTGTGTTTGGAAACAGCATACCGCTCGTCGAGCCTTAAACCGGCTGCCCAGATGATTTCTCCATTACCATTGACAAGAATGCCTGTCTGACTTTTATCGGTTACAGCAACTTTCAGATCAGTAAAAAGATCACTTATCTTTTTACTTTTTCCTTTCATCCCCAGAGGAAAAAACCGATCGCCTGTCTGCCATGAGCGCATAATCAACGGAAAAATCAGTTTGGACGCGTCAAGAAATGCGATGTCAGGTCTGAAAATAAGCTTAGAATCTCCGGGAAGGCTTTCTATTTTGAAACGATCCTTTCCAAAAGCAAATGTTTCTGTCATTTCAGTAATGACCGTTTCACGGATATTGACTTTGTTCTTTTGCAATATCAGCGAACTACGGTCTTTGACGAGGCAATAGTCAGCAGCATAAAACACTTTGCCGGAGATCCCTTCCAGACTGTGCAGGATTTCCTTTACCTGGCTGTAGCTGAAACCGTAAGGCTGTAGTGTATCGGAAAGAAACAAAGCTGGTTCAGGAGTTTCTGACAGGAGGGCGATATCAATGAGAATATGCCCGTTCTGCTCTGAAACAGCTTCCTGATGCCATTTCTGAAACAGCTGTTTCACCAGATTGTCAGCAGCAACAAGCCGCTCTGCAGTAGCCCTGAACGTCTGTCCGAGTGAAGGGTTAATTTTCTTTAGCACAGGTAGCACATGATGCCTGATCTGATTTCTGTAATAATAATCAGAACTGTTGGAGCTGTCCTCCCTCCAGGAAATCTGCTGCTGTTCTGCATAATGCATGACGGAACTTCTGTCTGTAAACAGCAAAGGTCTTATCAGTTTACCTTTCATTGGCAATATACCCCGGACTCCCGCCAGTCCGGTACCACGGGTCAGGTTCAGCAGTACGGTTTCTAAATTGTCATCTGTATGGTGTGCCACTGCAAGGAAATCGTAGTTTTCCTTGTATAATAAATTTTCAAACCATTCATATCGTAGCGCTCTTGCTGCCATTTGTGTAGAAATACCTTTGTCTTTTGCGTAAGCAGAGGTATCGAATCTGATGGTATGGCAAGGCATGTTCATTTTTCTGGCCATATCCATGACAAATGCCTCATCGTCGTCGGAGTCGGTGCCTCTTAGTCCGAAATTACAATGGGCTACACCTGCTTCCAGACCTGATTGCTGAAAAAGATGCATCATAACCATGGAATCAACACCACCGCTTACGGCCAGCAGAATCCGTTTATCAGTAAGGCTGATGCGTTGATCATGAAGAAATTTCAGCATTTGGGAAGTCAGTATATCTTGCATGTCCTGCTTTTGATTTTCATTTCTTACAAAATAACTAAAAATGTGGGGCGAAACAGCTATCAACTGATTTATGGAGTTATGAAAATGGCGCGTTAATAAAAGTTAAAATAGGTGTGGCAGCAAATACAGACCTTTAATTGTTCTATTTTTGCATAAAGACAAGAGCCTGTTTTATAAAACAGGAACGAAAGAAGAACAAGTTGAAAAAAATATACGGATGCGTTGCAACCTTATTAAACCAATCGGAGTCTATTCAGTCAAAGAGGTTATGAAAATAATCATGTTCTTTGGTTTATTGTTATGCTCAATTGGTTTACAGGCACAGTTAACATCAGCACCTAAACAAAGTGGCGGTGGCGGAAGAGAACTGATTGAACTTCTGCATGCTGACAGTGTGATGATCATTAATGACGATCTGGTGGAAGTCAACCGGTTTATCGGCAATGTACGTTTTCAGCACAAAGGTTCAGTGATGTATTGTGATCTGGCGATTCAGAACAAGATAACCAATCTCATTGAGGCATTTGGTAAAGTGCGTCTGGTACAGGGCGATACGGTAACGGTGACAGGTGATACGCTTTATTATTATGGTGATACGCGCCTGGCTATTGTTACCGGTAAAAAAGCGGTTCTGCAGGATGAGAAACGTACCCTAACCACTACCCGTATTGAATACGATATGAACAGCAGCATTGCTAAATATCCGAATCCGGGTGAAACGGTAGATGCTGAAAGTAAGCTGACAAGCAAGGAAGGGTATTATAATACGCGGACAAAGGAATATACCTATTACAGAGATGTGAAGCTGGTAAATGAGAAATATACATTGACTACGGATACGCTCCTCTATAATTCACTTACCAGATGGTCTTATTTCAGAGGAAATACAGAAATTGTCAATAAAGACGGTACGGTGACAGGTACAAAAGGGCAGTACCACACCGAAACGGAAGAGTCGGTCTTTGAAACCCGGACCACCGTAAAAGATGAACTATATACGCTTACCGGTGATTCGTTACAGTATGATTCCCAAAAGCAATACGGATATGCCCGGGGAAATGTGGAGATCATATCGCTGAAAGACAGCGTTATTCTGAACGGGAATGAAGGGGTGTACCTGGGAGAGGAAGGAATCTCAAAAATTTACGGACGGGGCCTTGCAAGTAAGTATTTTGAAAATGGTGATACACTGTTCATCCGGGCGGATACGCTCTATTCTATAGAAAACAAAACAGATAGTACCCGAAAGCTTATTGCAGATTCTAATGTATATCTTTTCCGGGAAGACTTTCAGGCCATCTGTGATTCACTGATTTATACTACTGTCGATTCTGTTATACGGTTTTTCCGAGATCCTGTTTTATGGAGCGACAATTCACAGCTGGCAGCGGATACGATTACTTCCTATATGGTAAACAATAAGATGGATCGTATGTTATTGAGAAGTAATGCCTTTGTGATTTCAGAAGACACCACGCTGAGTCAGTATAATCAGGTAAAAGGCAGAACGATCCAGGCCAGGTTCAATGATCAGAGCCAGATAAGTCAGGTTGACGTAGACGGAAACGGAGAAAGTGCCTATTACGCCACAGACGACAAGCTGAACCTTATCGGTCTGAACAGGGTAGAAAGCGGACAGATGAAGCTTAATTTTAAGGACAATAAGATATTACGTATTACCTATATAGGGCCGGCTGACGGGAAACTGATTCCGCCTCATGAAATTAAGACGGATCATCGGCAACTGGAAGGTTTTCGTTTGCGAAATACAGAAAAACCGACGCGGAAAAAAACCAAATGGATGGAGGAGCCGGAAGGTGCAGCAGACCAGGAGCAGGCAATAAAAGAAATTTCAACAGATGCCAGATAGTTACTGGCATGATATTTGTGAATTAAGATTCTTTAAAATAAAAATATTCTATAACGATCAGACTTATATCATTATTGCAAGTTAAATCTATAAATTTTGCATAAAAAGAAAAAAACAATGCCGTACGATAAAAATTGTAGATGAATTGTTTTATTATTTTGCTTTTTTTATGTAATTTTTCGGGTAAATGTAACGAATAGAATTAAACTGCGTATAGGAAGATAAAAGTCAGGACAGATTTGAAAAAATGTCATGAAAAAAAATATACTAATTTCTTTCCTGCTCACGATCATCTGCCTGGGGTCTCTGCTGGCTCAGGATACCCTCAAGGGTAGCCGGCTGGGATTGGGGAACAAAAAGAAGGCCGCCAAAGTAGAATACCCGAAATTTGTTCTGACCCCCGGTAATTATTCACTTAAGCCTTTTGAATCCAAGACTCCTGCAGCACTTAACAGTTATTACCGCGCTTTATTGTTTCCTGAGGTTAAATCCTCAAGTACCGGTATTCTTAAAGAACCCACTGTAGTGTCCGTTCAGAATGAAAGCGGAACCGTTTCAGCAGTAGAAGAAAAAACGATTACTCCGGAAGAATTTCTGTATACATCCGATCAGATTTCAGTATCTAATATTTATCCCAACCCTGCTTCAGAAAAAGCGGAGCTTGACTATAATATTACAGGAAATATAAGAGAGGCCAAGCTGCTGATCTATAATGTGCTGGGTACTTCAGTAGGAAGTTACACCCTGAACAGAATGGACAGAAAGCTTTATGTTAATACCCGTGAAATGTCTACAGGTGTCTATTTTTACCAACTTTCAATAGAAGGAAAAAAAGTTGCTACCAAGAAGATGTTGGTAAGACATCAGCAATAAACCGCATTTTCAATATTTTAGAACATTTCACGTTAAAGGTGAAGTAAGATTTTATGTATCTTTGCATACTTATGCGCAAAAACTCAATAATTAGTAATTTATGCTGGCTGCTGGTGCTGATCACCTTCACTTCATGCAGCAAGTTTTCAAAGCTTCAGAAAAGCGGTACGGATGAGGAAAAGTACCAGGCTGCCCTTGAATATTATGGGAAAGCTGATTACTACAAAGCCGGAATATTGTTTGAAGAAATAGCTCCTACACTGAAAGGGGGGGCTGAATCAGAACTGGTGCAGTTTTATAATGCCTATTGCCAGTATCATCAGGGCATGTATAACATGAGTCAGTTTCTGTTTAAGAAATTTTATGATACCTATGCACGCAGTGATAAGGCTCAGGAAGCCCTTTTTATGCATGCATTCTCGCTGTATAAGGATTCTCCTCCTTATAACCTGGATCAGACCAATACTATGACGGCCATTTCGGCACTGCAGGACTTTATTAATACATACCCTGAAAGTCCGTTTAATGAAGAATGTACCCGTTATATTCTGGAGCTTCGTGATAAGCTTGAGCTGAAAGCATATGAGAAAGCACGGTTATATTATAAAATCAGTGATTTTAATCTGTATTCTCTGAAATCGGCTGTGGTCGCTATTGAAAACTTCAGAAAAGATTTTCCTGATTCAAAATATAATGAAGAACTGGCTTTCCTGCGTGTCGATGCTCAGTATAACTACGCCAAAAGCAGCCTGACCTATAAGCAGAAAGAACGTTTTGAAGAAATGAACAAATATTATGTTCAGTTTGTTGACAAGTATCCAAACAGCAAATTTCTGAAAGAAGCTGAAAGGCAATATACTGACAGTCAGAAAGAAATAGAAAGGCTTGCCGTTATGGAAAAGCAGATCCAGGAGATGAAAGACAAAGCGAAGGAAAAATCAGAAGAACCGGGAAGGGTAACTACTTCGGATCCTTCTTCAGAAGAGAAATAATTTTAACGTAAAAGAGCATTCAACAATTTATATAACATGGCAACGAATCCGTCAATTATTACCCGCGATACTGACAAAATTGCAGCAGTTACAGGAAACCTGTATGAATCCGCTGCGATCATCTCTAAAAGAGCCCGTCAGATTTCCAGTAAAACGAAAGAGGAATTGAATAACAAACTTGCTGAGTTTGCTTCAGGTGTAGATAATCTGGAAGAGGTATTTGAAAACCGTGAACAGATTGAAATTTCCAAATTCTATGAAAGAATGCCTAAAGCCGGAAGTATGGCTATTGATGAATTCATGGAGGGAAAAACGTATCATAGCTATAGAGAGTCTGCAGAGGAATAGGCTTCCGCTGAATGAAAAAGAACAGTTGTACTACCTTATGGCCTGTACAACTGTTTTTTTATATATTCGCTTTTCTTCTCATTAAATAACGCAAATAAACGTGTATCTGAAGGATAAAAAAATAATTGTGGGTATTACCGGAAGTATCGCTGCCTATAAAGCTGCTGTACTGGTCAGATTGCTGAAAAAACAAGGTGCTGAGGTGCAGGTTATCATGACTGCCGATGCCCATAGTTTTATCACACCGCTCACTTTAGCCACTTTATCCGGCAGACCGGTTTTAACCGCCTATTTTGACCAGGAAAGCGGCCAGTGGTATAATCACGTGGAATTGGGACTTTGGGCTGATATCATGATCATTGCACCGGCTACTGCAAATACGATTGCCAAACTGGCCAATGGTCTGGCAGACAATCTGCTGTCAGCGGTGTATCTGTCCGCCAGGTGTCCTGTTCTGGTTGCCCCGGCGATGGATCTGGATATGCTGAAACACCCGGCCACCCGGAAAAACCTGGAGACACTGAAGGCTTTCGGCAATCAGATTGCAGCACCAGGTCATGGGGAACTGGCCAGCGGCCTGACTGGCGAGGGGAGGCTGGCAGAACCGGAGGAAATTGTAAGAATATCAGAAAAATATTTTTCCAGACGAAGGGCATTTGCAGGAAAAAAAGTGCTGATCACCAGCGGGCCTACAGTTGAACCTTTTGATCCGGTACGGTTTGTCAGTAATCATTCCACGGGTAAAATGGGATATGAACTGGCAAAGGCTTTTAATGATGCAGGTGCTGATGTGACGCTGGTAAGCGGACCTGTTCACTTGAAATCTCCGGATGAGGATATTACGATCGTACGGGTGCAGACAGCTCTGCAAATGTACAACGCCTGTAGGGAAAGGGTTGCTGATGCGGATCTTGTCATTTTTGCCGCTGCAGTAGCGGATTACCGGCCCGACGATGTACTGGAATACAAAATGAAGAAAAGTGAGGAAGTATTGCAATGGCAGCTGAGAAAAAATGTTGATATTGCCAGGACACTGGGTGCCGGGAAAAAAGAAGGACAGCTTATGATTGGTTTTGCACTTGAAACTGATAATGAGAAAGAAAATGCCCTGAAAAAATTAACCGGAAAAAATATGGATATGATTGTCCTGAATTCCCTGCAGGATGAAGGGGCGGGGTTCGGGCACGATACCAATAAAATTACCGTTATAGAAAAGGATGGTACCGAAACACCTTTTGTTTTAAAGACAAAAGAACAGGCTGCCTGGGATATTCTGTCAATTGTTGAGAAAAAATGGGAAAACTGAATTACAGGACAATACTTTCAATGTTGTTAATCCTCGCATTTGGAGGGAGCGTATCTGCGCAGGAATTGAACTGCTCGGTAACCATTAATTATGATCAGCTGGTTGCACAACAGAAAACCGATGACCAGACCATGGAACAGCTCAAAACTTATGTGAGCGAATTCATGAATAATCAGAAGTGGACAAGTGACCGTTTCGGGCAGGAGGAAAGGATTAAATGTCGTCTGAATATCAATCTGGTACGATCTCCTTCGCAGGGTAATTTTGAGGCAACGGCACAGTTTGTCATTACCCGCCCGGTTTATAACAGCTCTTATGAAACGGCCGTTTTTACCTATGTTGACAGGGTCTTTAATTTTAATTTTCTTCCCAATACACCACTGATGTTCAATGAGAGCAGCTATACGGAAGAATTACCCTTTACCCTGGCATTTTACGCGATGATTGCCCTTGCCTTTGATTATGATTCATTTAGCCCGAACGGTGGCACACCTTATATTCAGCGCGCTTTCAATCTGGCAACACTTGCGAGAAATTCTTCTGCCTTTCAGCGGGCATGGGCAACTTCAGGAGATAGCCGTAACCGGTATTGGCTGGTAGAGAATCTGATGAGCCAGCAGCTGGATCCATTCCGTAAGGCCTTTTATGATTATCACCGTCTTGGCCTTGATATGGTGGTTGATAATCCTGTAGCCTGCCGCAAACAGGTGCTGGCCTCTTTGACAACGATTAAAGAAGTTGTACAGTTAAAACCGGGAGCGGTAGTCATCAATTCTTTTTTTGATGCCAAAGCCGAAGAATATTATAATGTGATGAGCGAAGGGACGCTTGAGGAAAGACAGCAGGCCTTTTCGCTGTTATCTTCTCTTGATCCGGGAAAAACCGAAATGTACAGGAGACTTGTTCAGTAATGAGTAAAAGAATCGTAAGAATTAACAGAAAAGATCTGGGGGAACAACTAGCAGGAATAACCGGGCGGGATATTAATGTAGTGTTAAACGATGATCATACTAAATTCGGGGTTTTGCATGAACTTCTGCAGGATACACTGATTTTACGGGATCACCGCGATCATTTGCACACTATTGATTTTACCAGTGTGGCTGAAGTGATTTACGATGAAGTCAGTGCCTGGTGAACTGAATTTCCGTTGGCTGTAACCGTAGATTTTGAGAGTGGAATACCACCCATCTGAATTTTGAACTTCTGCAACGAGGGCTTTTCTGCCCCGTTTTCATCACAAGAAATACCGAGATCCAGGACTGTTATACCGGTTTCCTTGCAATATTGATATAAGGTATGGTATAACATGACCATCGGGCTATAGGGGTTATATGCTGGAAGTGAAGCCGGCAGAAAACAATACATGATATGCTGATTTACACTGACAACTACTGAAGCACAAATGAGTTGCTGGCGATCATAAACTCCGAATGCCCTGACCTGATCAGGAAAGGTTTGTTTTAAAGATATTAACTGAGCTTCTGACATCGACAATGTATGGTTCTTTGCATACCGGCAGTGTGCCAGAAATGTATAAAGTTGATGGCTAACCGGTATTTCTCCTGCAGTGAAACCGGCATGCTGACATTTGTTGAGACGCCGTACCTGGTTTTTGCTGATTTTCTCATGAAGAGGCACCTGATCTACCATAATATGCAGATTAAGGTTACGCTTACCAATAAGAAACCCGGATTCCTGAAATTGGTCCTCCTGGTCGGTGTTACCGGAGTAACATGCAGGTGGCAGACTGATTTGAATATGCTCCACTTCAAGTGTCCGAAAGCTTTTGTGCATACAATTCAGCAGAAAATGAAAGCACTCGCCACGGATATTTTTATAACCTTCTATCCCGCCAAATGGGGCCCTGATTGGTGAGATGAGTGTGTGTGATGCTTTCCTGAAATGAATCCAGGCTGCCTCTATCCCTGCTAACTGAATCAGAAACGTATATATGGGTTCATTACTCTGAAGAAACAGGTGGTCAGGATGATTATACAGGAAAGTGCATTGAGCTGAAAAGAAATCCGGAAAGTCATGACGATGCTCTGCTTTCAGAAGTAAAACCCTCAAGTTTTTACCTGTCCATTCTTCCAATATCAGGTAGGGCGGTATCGGCCGTGTGTGTAAAGGATGCATGTAAAGAGATTTGCTTACCTTTGCCGGTATTATCTCATAAAGTTAGGGTCTGTTTATGAATTATTCATCAGAGGATATCAGTTTATTGACGCAGGATGCGATCCTGTTATTAAAGCAGCTTATTTCTATTCCTTCATTCAGTAAAGAAGAAGACAAAACAGGACAGATCATTGCAGACTTCTTCAGGGAGAGAGGTATTGCAATACATCGTAAAAAGAATAATATCTGGGCATTTAATAAATACTTCGATCCTGATAAACCAACACTGTTGCTGAATTCCCATCATGATACCGTGAAACCTAATCCGTCCTGGACGCTTAATCCTTTTGAACCTCTCGTCAGGGATGGTAAACTGTATGGTCTTGGAAGTAATGATGCAGGTGGATGCCTGGTATCACTGATGGCTACATTTCTTCATTTATATCCGAAGGAATCCATGCGGTATAATGTAGTTATGGCCGCTACGGCAGAAGAAGAAATTTCGGGGAAGGAAGGACTCGAAATTGTACTTCCGGAGTTACCACCTGTCGAATTCGCAATTGTAGGAGAACCTACCGATATGGATTTGGCCATTGCAGAAAAAGGACTGCTGGTACTCGATTGTGTAGCAAGAGGAAAGTCGGGCCATGCTGCAAGAGAAGAAGGAATCAACGCGATTTATGTGGCTATGAAAGACATTCAATGGATTACCGGTTTTCAGTTCCCCCGGGTCTCCCCGGTAATGGGCCCCGTTAAAATGTCTGTTACTATCATTAATTCAGGTACTCAGCAACATAATGTTGTACCGGATTCCTGCACTTTTACGATTGACGTCAGAGTAACTGAACAATATACACTGGAGGAGGTGATTGAGATTATTCAGTCCGGTATCGCTTCTGAGGTAACGCCAAGATCCATCCGTCTGCGGCCTTCAAGCATTCCGGAAGATCATGCTATTGTAAAGGCTGGCATCGTGTTGGGTAAGAAGACTTACGGCTCACCTACAACCTCCGATCAGGCCTTGTTGTCTTGTCCGTCACTCAAAATGGGCCCGGGACATTCAGGCCGTTCTCACTCGGCTGATGAATTTGTGTACCTGAAGGAAATCGAAGAAGGAATTGCACAGTATATTACCATGTTACAGACCGTTGTTTTTTGAAAGCAACGGTCTGTAATCTATATGATTAATTGAATTTCCGGCGGACTGTCGCCAATAATTCTTTTACCCGTTCACTTTTGGTATCCCAGTCATATCGCTGAGCCAGGGATTTATGAATAAATTCATGGGCCTCTGTAAATGAACTACAGCGATCAAGCATTTTTATTGACTGATCAAACTCGTCCGAATTTCCTTTAAATAACTGACTTATATAAACAAACCGTTGCGCTAGCGGAATACTGCCTGCAATCGATTCTATTTTGATATGATTATAAGGATTATTATCACCGGACTGGTTGGATTTGAAAGTACTGTTCAAAGACAGATCTTCTCTGCTCCCTGCCTGATGATTATCAGGAACAGGAAGTACAGTTTTGGTTACGTGCACACCGCTGATAATTCTTTCCGCCGGAGCATTATCTTCGGTTTTCTGAACATAATCAAAAAATGATTTTTCTTCTTTAACCGGTATTGGTGCCGGTTCCTGTAGTTGTAAATTCTCTGGTTCCAGAGGTACGATTTGTGAAAGCGCAATAATATAGGTATCAGCTGCGTCAGGAATATCAGGATCGTTCAGCAACTCATCCAGCCAACGGCTGGCCTGATTGACATAAACAAAATCCGCACCACTTGCTGACAGCTTTTCGGAAAGACCAGCTACAATTTTTCTGTGAATCTTATTAAAACGGCCCATTTCTTTAATGCTGTCGGCGGTTACAACAAGATCAGGCAACGCACGCAACTGGTTGCCATAATAAGTAGCAGGATCAAGGATCTGAACCAATGTATTGTCAGTAGCTTCTTTCAGAAGATCAAACAATGCCGGCTGGCGTACAAAAATATGTCTTGAAACCGTATTCATAAAGCTCTCCAGAGCTTCTTTTACTTCTTCGTTATCAAAATCAAAATAAGCACTCCGGAACTGCATGGCATCATTTTTCCATTGACCGTAAAGTTTTTGGATAATAGTATGGTTGATTTGCTGAACAGGGGTAAGATTTAAAATATCTTCACCCGTCGCAAATTCTTTTCCATTAAAGAAATCCTCTGTTATTTTTGAGGCAAATTTTGAACTGTATTGTTTACGTTCAGTCTGGTTCAATTTATTCAACATACTATTCAAAGAAATACAAATGAAAATGTAGCCTGTGCTGCAAAATATTTTTTGACCTGTAAATATAACTATCCAATTGACAACATGATACTAACGAACTGGGGATTGTATTGTTTTTTTGGAATCATCTTGTTTAAATATGTTTATTGAACCGTTTCCCCATAAGTACTCAGGGCCTTCAGCCAGCGGATGGATTGAAGTGATCTGCGGGTCTATGTTTTCCGGCAAAACGGAAGAACTGATCAGAAGGCTGAACCGCGCGAAAATAGCGCGCCTGCGGACAGCAATTTTCAAACCTGCTTTTGACAGGCGATACGATGAGTCTGCCATTGTTTCTCATAATGAGAATACGATAACATCTCAACCTGTACAGATGGCGAAGGATATACTTGAATGCATTGGCGATTGTGAAGTAGTCGGGATTGACGAAGCTCAGTTTTTTGATGAAGGGATTCTGATGGTCTGTCAGCAACTTGCTGATAGTGGCCGGCGGGTTATTGTGGCCGGACTGGATATGGATTATGAAGCAAAGCCTTTTGGTTACATGCCACAATTGATGAGCATGGCAGAATATGTAACAAAAGTACATGCCATTTGTATGGTATGCGGAGAGGTGGCTTCTTATTCTTACCGTTTATCAGGGCAAAAAGAACGGGTTCTGCTTGGAGAAGCTGATAAATACGAAGCCCGTTGCCGGCGCTGCTTTAATCTGGGAGAAAAAGCAGTGTCAATTTATCCGTGATCGTTTTTATTGCCGGTCTGCCTGTAGAAGAAAAATCCCGGCTGTCAGTATGGCAGCCGGGATTTTTCTTTAAAGAATAAAATCTGAGATCGTTATTTCTTTGGTGCCGGCGTTGTTGCGGCCGGGGTAGTAGCGGCAGGAGCGGCTGCTGCTTCCGTCTTAATGGTAGCAGGATCAACACCCAGTTTTTTCAGAACAGAATTCGTTACATTGTAATCTTCTGTTCCTGTATAAAGCAGGATAGGAGTGGTATTTCTGCCGGCATCCATATTCAGGATATACAGATAACCTTCTTCTTTACCAACCAATTGAATCGCATCATTGATTTTATCCATGATAGGTTCTAACAGGCGCTGTGTTTTGGTTTGTAAATCCTGATCAGCTTTGTTCTGAAACTCCTGGATCGACTGCTGTAACCCCATGATTTCCTTTTCCGCATCAGCACGGATCAATTCAGTCATGTTGTTCTGATTCTTTTGATATCTGTCAATTTTGTCCTGATATTCTTTATATTTTTCTTCCAGTGTTTTACCAAGCTGGCCTCTGGTTACTTCAATTTCATTTTGTACTTTCTTGAATTCAGGTAAGTTACCCAGTATATAGTCAACATTAGTGTATCCTATCTTAGTGAGGGTAGTTTGTGCAGAAACTGAAACGGATCCGCATACAATAAATACTAAAGCAAATAATGCAATAAGTTTGGTTCTCATTTGAATCTATTATTTAGGTTTTTTGGTGGTACTGTTTGTTTTACTGGTCGAAGGTGCTGTACTGCTGGTTGGTTTTGTTCCGGGTGTTGGATTTGTACCATCCGCTTTTACCACCTCCTGTTTTATATCCAAACCCAGTTCCTCCATAATATAATCTGTATAATCATGCCTTGGATTGGTATAAATCATTGAAACGCCCCCTGATTTATCAAACAGAAAGTCTACCCGCTTCTGGATACTTACCTTATCCGCCGCTCTTTGTATTTTTTCTAAAATAGGCTTCATTAATTCTTTCTTTTTTTCGAACAGAAGCCCCTCCATACCAAAAATCCTGTTGTTATAATCTCTGGCTTCCTGTTCAACTCTGCTGATCTCCTCCTGCTTCTTTTTCTTCAGATCATCAGTCAGCAGCATCTCTTCTGCCATAAATTCTCTTTGTTTGCGGTCTACTTCTGCAAATTTGTCCTTAATCTCTTTGGCCCATTTTTCAGAAAAAACATTCATTTCTTCTTTAGCCTTCTGATAATCCGGCATTTTACTTACAATGTATTCCATATCACAATAACCGATTTTCTGGCCATAAGTGATTGTACTGCAAACAAAGCACAAAAGTACATAAATTACTAATTTCTTCATATTGGGGTTCACTGTTTTGCTGTGAATTAACGAATTTTAATAGAAATTAGTACTATTTCCTATCTAAATTGTTGCCCGATAGTGAAGTGGAATTGTCCACCGCTCTTCTTATCTCCGGGAAGTAAAGGATCAAAACCATACCCCCAGTCAATTCCCAGAAGCCCGAATGCCGGCATAAAGATACGGGCACCAAAACCAGCTGAGCGCTTGATGTTAAAAGGATTATAATCCTTAAACGAGCCCCAGTTATTTCCTCCTTCCACAAATCCCAGCACAAAAATAGTTGCCTGCGGATTCAGTGAAACAGGATAACGTAGTTCCATCACATATTTGTTATACACAACACCACCCAACGGTCTGTTTAATGTGTTGTTCCAGGGGCCTACCCGCTGATCGGTATAACCACGCAAGGCGATAATATCCTGATCTGCCATTACAAATGTTCCTTGTCCGGCCAACCCTGATCCACCCACTACAAAACGTCCGAATGGACTAATATCCTGTTTTTCGTTATAGCGGCCCAGGAATCCCAGATTGGCACGGGTATTGATCACAAGTTTTCCGGTAATGGTAGCAAACCAGCTGGCATCGAACATCCATTTATGGTATTCTACCCAACGGTATTTATCCTGCTGATCTTTATAATCGTTACTTCTGAATGCTGAATACGGCGGAGTAAGCGTTGCTGCCAGTGAGAAGGATGAACCTCTCCGCGGGAACTGCATATCACTTAAAGTATTACGGGAAAGCGTAGTATTGAAAGTAATATTGTAGGAGCGCCCGTTGCGGTAACCGATGGCGAAGAAATCCAGTTCGTCCAGTGTATACTGCTGTAAAGACAGCGCATGAGTCAGCGTCATAAAACGATCCGGTACTTTCAGACGGCGGCCAAGTGAAAAGGTAATACCGTTATTATAGTAGGCTCCGGTATAGTTATTAAGCCTTCCTGTTGAATAAAGGTCACGATAATCGGCCAGACGATACACCGTACGGGTCAGTGCCACTCCGAAATTGACAGGCTTTTTACCACCAAACCAGGGCTCAGAGAATGAAAGTGAATACGTCTGGAACTGCTTACCATTAGCCTGAAAACGTACAGCCAGCTTTTGCCCGTCTCCCGAAGGCAGTGGACGCCAGGTGTCACGATTCGGGATATTCCGGATAGAGAAGTTGTTAAATACAAGTCCCAGTGTTCCTACAAATCCGATATAACCTCCCCATCCACCGGATAATTCAATCTGGTCAGAAGGTTTTTCCTCTACTGTAAACTGAATATCCACAGTTCCGTCAGCCTGGTTAGGGATGGGTTTTATATCAATAGTTTCAGGGTTAAAATAACCCATTTGTGCTAATTGACGCTGTGTATTGATAATTTCAGTTTTACTGAATTTTTGTCCGGGTAGTGTAAATAATTCCCTCAGTACCACACGGTCACTGGTTTTGGTGTTTCCGTTCAGGATAATGCGGTTGATGGTAGCCTGCTTTCCTTCCACGATACGCATTTCGATATCAATGGAGTCACCGATAACGGCTTTTTCAACGGGAATACAACGGAAGTAAAGGTATCCGTCATCCATGTAGGCAGAACTTACGTCAGCGCCGGGAATACCGTTGATTTTCTTATCCAGTTCTTCCGGGTTATAAACATCGCCTTTGGTAATTCCCAGAATAGTAGATAACATTTCTGTACTTCTCAGGTAGTTCCCTTCCCAGGTGATGTTACGATAGTAATACTTGGGGCCTTCATCAATATGCATGGCAATTTTAATATTACCACCCTTGGCACTCATTACCGTATCAAATTCAATGGTCGCATCACGGTAACCGTTTTTACGGTAATGCGCGATCAGTTTTTCCTTATCTTCTTCGAATTTCTTCGGAATATACTTCGAAGGGGCCCAGAAGCGGCCCGGAACTTTTTCTTTTGTACCTTTTAGCTTGCGCTTCAGTTTTCTGTCTGAAATATCCTCGTTTCCGGTGATATCAATATCTTCAATTCTTACTTTGCTGCCTTTGTCGATAATAAAGTTCAGTGTGGCCTGCCCGCGGGATGAATCGGGTACCTGCACAACCTTTACGGTTGTGTTGTAATAAGCCTTATCCATAAAGAATTTCTTGATGGCCAGCTGAGTGTTTTTGATAACGGTAGGGGTGATAACACGCCCTTTGATCAGCTTAACTTTATCATTCAGGGATTCTTTTTCCCCTTTTTTAATACCTTCAAAGTTGACTCTGTAAAGCCTGGGGCGTTCTTTTATGTTGATATTAAGCCAGACCTTTTTAGGTTCGATTTTGGTATAGCTTATTTCAACATCATCCAGTGTACCGAAGTCCATCATTTTTTTGAGAGCAGACGGGACAGCCGGGCCTGGCAGCCGGATCATGTCACCTACTTTCAGGCCGGAGATGGATATCATGGAATTAGGGTCCAGGAACTGTGTTCCTGAAATGGTAACTTCCATAATTTCAAAATCCTCGGGGGAATTATAATTAAGTTCAACAGCTTTGGGAGCTTCAGGAATCGCGGTCCGGGCGGAGCCGATACCAACACGCTGAGCTGAACTATTCAAGGCCAGTCCGGTTAAGGATAGGAGGAGAAACAGGGAACGTAAACTGGATAAGGATACAATCCGGTTATTCTGAAAAATCATATGGTTTATTTAGAACTTTCTTCTTTGATCTGCTCACTTGTTTTTCCGAATCTTCTTTCAGTATCCTGATACTTCAGAAGTGCTTCGTATAAATGATTTTTTCGAAAATCAGGCCAATACACATCATCAAAGATATACAACTCGGCATAAGCCAACTGCCACAACAAAAAATTACTTATCCGGTGGTCGCCTCCGGTTCTCAGCATCAGATCAACCTGGGGCTTCCCTTGGGTAGAAAGCCTTTCTTCGATAAGATGTTCATTTATGTCTTCAGGTTGCAAGGTGCCGTTTTTTATTTCTTCAGCGATTTGCCGTGTTGCCTGGGTAATATCCCATTTTCCACTGTATCCCAATGCGAGAATCAAGGTTAAACCCGTGTTTTCGCTGGTTTTTCTGATCGCTTCAGCCAATTGTGCAGAGCAGTCGCCTGGCAATGTTGATAAATCTCCGATCGCTTCGAGTTTTACGTTATTTTTCTGAAGCGTCGGTAATTCATCTTTAATGGTATGTACCAGCAACTCCATTAATGCCATTACTTCAAATCGGGGTCGTCCCCAGTTCTCCGTAGAGAATGCGTATAATGTCAGACATTCAACTCCTAACTCAGCACACCCCTCAGTAACTTCCCTGACGGCCTTTATGGCATTTTTATGGCCAAATATTCTGGCTGCACCTTTTTTTTGTGCCCATCGGCCATTTCCATCCATTATAACGGCAATGTGTCGGGGCAGATTGTCGCGATCGATGCGTTCTTTCATTAACTCCTCGCTTCTACTATTACTTTATATATGAATAATACCCGCCCTTTATGAGATACGACTATATTGTGTATTTTGTGGCGAATATAAACCAAAACATTCCAAAATATAAATCCCTGTCTATTTTAAAATAGTGGTGCAAGTTAGGAATAAGTAGTTCGTCTTCAAAATGGAGGCCTTACAGATTGCTAATTATTATAAAATATCCGGCGGGATCAGTTCGTTTTAATTGAGATTTACCCTGGAGGGTAAGGTGTAATATGTATTCACAACAGGAGTTTACTTCCTGTAATTTAACGTTCTTTAACTTATGAGAAATCGGTTATTTGGGTTGCTGTTTGTTTTTCTGGGTTTGATTTCCTGTGACAAGGAGAAACTCATAGAGGAAAACAGTCTGCCGGCTGCAGCCAGGGATTTTATTGATTTACATTTCGGAACACAGGAAATCGTACAGATTACCAGAGAAAGGGAAAATCTGACCGGGATTGAATATGAAGTTATTCTGAACGACGGTTCTGAAATGAAATTTGATAAATCAGGAGCCTGTTATAGTATCGATGCCGGTCATAATGGGATTCCTGACAGTGTTATTCTTCCGGCGATACTGGATTATTTAACAGAACATTACAGTGCCGAAAGGGTGGTGGAATGGGAAAAGGATAAAAAAATCATCAAAATCGAATTATCCAATGGCCTCGACTTACGATTTACTCAAGACGGTGATTTTCTTAAAATTGATTCCTGACATATCTGTATTTCCGGATTAATGAAAAAGGGCGCCCACGGCGCCCTTTTTCATTTTCATTATGTCCGGTGGAAATTATTTTCCTGCCTGATCTGTATACAGATTGAAGTACTGATCCAGTTTAGGAGTAATGATAATTTCAGTACGTCTGTTGAGACTGCGGCTGCTGCTGCTGCCGTTATCAACTTTTGGCATGTACTCGCCACGTCCGCCGGCGATCATACGATTTGGCTCAACACCATATTTTTTCTGAAGCGTACGGGTTACCGAAGTAGCTCTCAACACGGAAAGATCCCAGTTATCAGCAATTTTGTCGGTTGCAATGGGTACATTGTCAGTGTGACCTTCAATCAACACTTCGATTTGCTTGTAATCATTGAGGATTTTAGCCACTTTCTCCAAAACTACGTCAGCCTGAGGAGTTAAAGTATAACGTCCTGAGTTGAACAGCATTTTGTCAGACAATGATACATAAACCACACCTTTTTTAACTTCTACCTGAACATCCTGGTCACTGATGTCAGAAAGTGAGCGTTTCAGGTTGGTAACCAGCACCATGTTAAGAGAATCTTTGTACTGGATGCTCTTGTTCAGATCCTGAATGTATCTTCCCTGCTGATTCATGGTTTCCATAGAACGTTTGATACTTTCAGCACCTTCTTTGGTAACCACAGACAGATCGGCCATGCGGTCAAGTAACTGGGTATTGTTCCTTTTCAGGAATTCAACCTGATCGTTCAGTTCTTTTACTTTGGCGTCTCTTAATGCCAGTTCATTGTCTTTCGCTTTAAGGTCATTGTTAAGTGCAGCTGTGCGGGTGTCGCAATCATTCAGATCGGTTCTTGTTTTGTCAAGTTCCAGCTGAATGGCGTTCGCTTTGTCTTGTAGCGCGGTTAGTTTTTTCTTTCCAGCACATGAGCCAAGAGTCAAAACAACTGCTATGGCAATCATTAACTTTTGCATAATGGTTTTAATTTTCTTTTTTGTTTTTAAATGTTCCCACAGATTTGATTAGACCGTTATTAGGTTTAAGGGTTTAAATCAAAGCGCAAATTTATGGTTCTTATTCTACAAAAAAGAATTTTCAATCTTTTTTTATGCAAAAATCAAAGCTTTCTGATCAGAAACTTTAAAAAAGAAGTAACGGGGGATACAATTCTGAAAAAAACGGCTAAAAAACGGGTACAAAATGTTACTTGCTGAAGGATTTTCGTCACAACTCTGTGCTGAAGGAAACGCTTGTCGAAAGAGTTTCACAACTTCCCTGAATCACAGTAAATAAAGTAAGTTACGTTTATACACACGCTCAATGAAAAAATGTCTCCTCGTGGCTGGCACGCTGCTGGCTGCTCTTACCGCAAATGCTCAGAAAGGTTCATGGTACACCGGCGGTAACGTGGGCTTTAGCTCAAAAAATGAGAAATATTCGGATGGGGATTCTGACAAGTCTACTTTATGGAAATTCTCTCCTGAAGTAGGTACTTTTCTGACCGACCATGTACAATTAGGTCTGGGTCTTTCCTTAAGGGGTTATAAGGACGAGTACGTAAAATCGCTTAAAACCGGAGGAACAGTTTATAGCCGTTATTTTTTCGGCAGCGGGTCGTTCCGCCCGTTTGCGGGATTAAACGTTTCTGCCCTTCCCGGAAAGCGGATTTATTCCGATAGAAACACGCACGAAATAAAGGTTTTTACTTTCGGAAGCAACCTGAACGCAGGTTTCGCTTATGCGCTTAGTTCCAAAGTGACGGCTGTAGGTTCGTTTGGTACACTGGGTTTCTCATCGGAGACCAGAAAACCGAAGGATTCTGACGAAAAATATACTGAAACTTCGTTCGGCCTGGATGCCGGTACATTGGGGAACAGGTTTACCATAGGCATTTATTACACCTTTAAGTAGTATCCCGTAGAGCCCCCGAAGGAATGAACCTGTGTATCAGGTTTGTTTTCAGGGGGCTTCATTAGGCAATGACTTGAAAATACTAATAAGGGATTGACCAGTAGGGGTTCCGGAACGCTTTCATGTTCGATTTGATATGGTCGTCCAGCAATTTGTTATATTGGGAAAAGGTGATTTTTTTCCCTTTCAGCTTTTTGGGTAAAGCAATTTTATCAGATACAGGTTTCAGGTCTACTTTAGTAGCGGTGATGATTACATCACCATTGTTGATATCCAGCTCTAAAATAAGGCCGGGTAAGCCTGAATACAGGTCCGGGCCGGCCTGGGAGGGGATATCCTGTGCAAACCAGGCCGTGATTACCTGGTTTTTAACGGTATCCTGTGTTTCTGCTTTCATACACAGATATCCGCTGACTTCCTTGATTTCATTCAGGATTTTCCATTTGGGTATACTGATGGAGTCTTCAACGATATGCACTTTGCCCAGCATTTCGATTACATCGGTTCGTTTTTCTTTCTCAAAATCCCTGAAAATAAGGAATTCACTCTGCTGCCATGATGTCCCGCCAGTGTTTTCTATTTCCTCCGAATAAGTATAAAGGCTTTTGGTATCTGAGAAAAACAGCTCCATTTTGGATTTCTGTCCGTCCCAGTTTTTATAAGTCCGGGCCATCCTGTCTTTTTCTTCCTGCGAAAGGTACGTCAGGCGACCATTTATTTTTGTCCAGTAATAGGTTTTTTCGTAAGTAACTACTCCTTCCGGTGATTGTGCGTAACCTGAAAGTGTCAGACTGACCAGGAAGACAGCAAGCATCCATTTCATAAATATTCTTTGGTTAAATGAGTTTTTAATTAAAAGCCTTTTCTGCGTACAGAAGCTGACATCCCTTTCATATTATAGGTAAAACTCAGCATATAATACCTTGCCAGTGTGTTTACCTGTTGTGTCATGGTATAATTCTGGTAAGCATTTACCGTTATGCCTTTGTTTTTGTTGAAAACATCATAGGTAGAAAATCTGATTTCCCCTTTTTTATTTTTCAGAATAACCTTATAAACGGACATGTTCAGGATCGGCTGATGCTGATTGAAATCCATACTTTGATTTTCGTAAATAGTATAGTTGAACCGGGAATTGAAATAA
The DNA here is from genome assembly GCA_040391535.1 of Telluribacter sp. GTDB lineage: Bacteria > Bacteroidota > Bacteroidia > Cytophagales > Spirosomataceae > JBEBXQ01. The sequence continues at coordinate 49,824 of JBEBXQ010000006.1, forward strand.
ATATCAGCCGGGAGTTTTACATTCATTTCGGCTGTATACCGCGAATTAAGTATTTTCTGATTCTGGGTTTTGTTAATAGAGTATTCGGTATTATTGATGCTCCAGTTGGCTGAAGGATAAAAAGTAAACCTGTCGCTAAGGGTCAGGTCAAGGCGTGTTCCAAAACTGTAACCGGTCCCTTTGGTATCATTAATGACGCCATTGATAGGAGTAGGGCTTGAACTTTGGTTGATGCCTCCGTTAAAATTCATGGTTATCTTGGTTTTGATGATCGGGAATCCCCAGCCCATGTAAGAATAAAACTGTGTCCCTTCATTTACATTGACCGGCTTGTAGCGCGTTACCAGGTTTTCATCAACGATCTGAGACTGTACTACCTGCTGATCAAATGAGGAATAATTCAGATAAATGAAGAAGCTGCTGAAATTGCCCGGATTAAACATATTATAGCTGGCTGAAAGATCATGTGAAATAGTGGGTAACAAATCCGGATTTCCCTCACGTATAAATAACGGGTTGCTGTTATCGACAATTGGCTGAAGGTCAATGATGGAAGGCTCGAAAACGTTTTTGATATAGTTAATGTTGAGGTATTTATTGGATTTCATATTGTAAAACAGGTTTACGGCCGGAATCCAGGAAAAGATCGACTGATCTACGCGGGAGGCTTCAGGTCCACCCTGTACATACGCAAACCTGCCTTTGAGGTGAAGATCCTGAGCGGCCACTCCACCCATGATATTCAGTCCTTTAAAAGTATACCGGATGCTGCTTCCCAGGCGGTTATAGGTAATGTCATTGGAATAATATCTGCTCAGAAAATTATTTCTGGATTCGCCGCTGTCGTTTATATCATTTACATTGCGGTCAACTATTTCATTCCGGTAGCTGTAATTATAAAAAGTTTCCCAGGTGAATTTTTTGCCGAGTGGTTCAATATACTGAGCATTAGCCTTTAGCTGATTTCTTTTGCTGTCAGTACCGTTATGCTGGTTGATGACGATGGTCGAGTCATCGGCAGCGATGCCATTATAAAAATTATTGATGGAATTCTGCCGTGTATCGTCATCAGAATTATTGATATTATAACCACCGCTGAAAGAAACAATCCGGCCTTTCTTTTTGAATTTGTGACTATAAATAAGGGTGTTGGCCATGGATAGTGAATGATTACTTCCAAGCGTACTGGCGTTGGATTCATTGGAAATGAAATCATTTTCCTTATAAAAGGTCTGCTCACTCTGATACCGGGTATTTCCGTTTCCAATTCTGATATTGGACAAAATGACCAGCGTATTCATGGAGTCGATTTTGTTTTCGTACCGTAGGGCACCACGATGGTTTCCTGTAAAACGGTCTGTAGTGTTTTGATCGTTAGTAAGAAAGGTTGAATTGGAAAGTATGTTTCTTCGTTGGCTGAAGGATAAAAGGTCCAGGTCTGACTGGTTATAAAAGTAAGAAACATTGAATTTGGTTTTTTTATCTTCAAAATTATAATTTGTGCCTATTCCATAATTTTTAGTAAACCCTCTGTTCGTTCCGCCCATTCCGGGGCCTATTGTCAGACTTTCCCCTTCGCCTCCTGAAGAAATAAAAATACCACCCCTTGAGCTAAACCCGAAATTGCCGTCCTCACCCCAGTTTGCAGCCTGTGCTCCCCTGAAATCCTGATAATCATCCCATGACATACCACTTTGATTGGTATTGTTGCCATAACCCAGAATCGAAAACTGATTTTTTTCATTGAACCGGTTATAGTTAGCCTTTCCCTCCAGTCGCCCTTCGGTTCCGGCGCCAACGGTGGCTTTCCCGAATCCCCCTTTCTTGTGTGAATCTTTTAATTCAAGGTTTAACGTTTTTTCCTGTTTTCCATCCTGTATTCCGGTGATTCTGGATTGCTCCGATTGCCCGTTGTAAACCTGTACTTTGGAAATGGCTTCAGCCGGAAGGTTTTTCGTTGCTGCTTTCGGGTCATCTCCGAAAAACCGCTTCCCGTCGACCGTTACACGTTTCACTTCCTGCCCCTGTGCAGTTATTGTCCCTTCCTGATCCACCTGCATGCCAGGGAGTTTTCTAAGCAAATCTTCAACAGAAGACCCCGGCGGAACTTTGAAAGAATTGGCGTTGTACTCTACCGTGTCACCCCGGATACTAAGTGGGGCTTTGGCTGTTTTGATCACTACTTCCATCAGGTCCTTATTGAGTTCTTTCATCTGAATATTTCCCATATCTATATTGCCGTCAGCTTCGGGCGTTACCAGCTCCTGCAATGGCAGAAAACCCATGAAGGAAACCTTGACAAGGTATTTTTGTCTTTTTACATTTTTGAATTCAAAAACACCGTTTTTATCAGTACGGCTAAAAGTGACCAGCGATGAGTCTCCCGGAATCAACAGCATAACATTCGCAGATGATAATACATTCTGAGCCGTATCAGTCACCGTTGCTTTAATGGACACCCGCGGTGATTGTGCGTGAACAATGAATGAAATACAGAGAGAAAAGACCAGCAATAGTAAGGGTAGTCGCATTATGTTGGAAGTTTGGTTAGGATTAAGGAAAAGGCCATTTTCATAAGTAGATGGAGATGAGGGTTAGATAGTTGCATGTTAGAACGCAAATGTTTTATTTATTATTTGAATTGTGTTAATTGTTTGTGTTAATATTTCATAAAAATGAAAATAAAGAGACAAGTGCGATCGGAAATACGGATAGTGATGCCTGAAGTGATCTGTTACCGGCTGTCAGAAAAATATTGTATCAGCATTTTAATCAGCCATAAACCGGCTTCACTTTGATTATCAGTGAGATGGTGACTCTTTGTGTGGCCCGACTATTTCATTGATAAATAAAAAACAGAGAAAAGTTTATTTGTATTTTGGATTTATGATTTTGATTTGCATTTTTGCGTTCCGAACGGGGGATTAGCTCAGCTGGCTAGAGCGCTACAATGGCATTGTAGAGGTCATCGGTTCGACTCCGATATTCTCCACTAAACCGCTTTCCTGGTATCAGGAAGGCGGTTTTTGTTTTCTGCCAGTTGCTTGAAGGGTTTTAGATCCTTCCAAAACGGATGCAGAATAATGGTTTTTTCTCCTGTTCTGCTTTGTGCTGATCCGGATCCCTTTTAATCCGGCATGTTTTAATGCTGTTGTCCGGCAAAAATGACTTGTGAATGCAAATTTTTGCCCCCTAACACTCTCCGGGTCTGGTCCAAATCAATCCTGTTATTGCGGATTTTTGTTCATTATTTACTTCTTTTGCAGATAAAGAATACTTATTTATTCACTTTTATGATCATCAACAATTCTTCATTTTTAACTATGATATCCAGTTTCAGTATCAGAGCAATTACCCTGGCTTCCAGTTTTTTATATGCGGTTTGTGCAGATGGCCAGCCGGCAGGCCACGCAAAACAGGAGAAATTTATTGATGCAGCTAATATGGATTTGTCTGTAAAACCAGGTGACGATTTTAACAGCTATGCCAACGGCGCATGGATAAGAAATAACCCTGTGCCGGCCAAGGAAACGCGTTGGGGAAGTTTCAACGTGCTGAGGGAGTTTAATATTCAGGCTGTAAAAGGATTACTTGAGGAAGCATCGACCGGTAGTCAGGCCGCAGAAGGTTCGGTGAGCCGTCGCGTCGCTGATTTTTATAAAGCCGGAATGGACAGTGCACGCATTGATAAACTGGGATATGATCCCATTAAAACAGATTTATCACTGATATCAAAACTGAAAACCAGGGATGAGATTATCCAGGCTATTGCCAAAGCAAGGACGGAAGGGAACGGAAGCCCGTTGTACGGATTTTATGTAGGACAGGACCGTAGGAATGTAGAGGTGATGATACCTCAGTTTTCGCAGGGAGGTACTACACTTCCTGACCGGGATTATTACCTGAAAAACGACATCAGAAGTCAGCAGATCAGAACGGCATATAAAGATTATATTGTGAAGTTGTTTGTACTGACCGGAACCGGGGAAGCGCAGGCACAAGCTAATGCTGATGTAGTTATCAACCTGGAAACAGTGCTTGCGAACGCGCAGCTGTCGCGTGTGCAGATGCGTGATCCGCAGAAAACGTACAATAAGCTCGATGTTAAAGATTTTTCGGCGGCTACACCCGGACTGAACTGGAAAATACTGATGCCGCTTATGAAGGTGAACGGACAGGATTCGGTTCTGGTAAACAACCCGGCATTTTTCGTCACTGCTGACTCCCTGATTGCTGCAACCAGCGTTAACGATCTTAAAACATACCTTACCTGGAATTTACTTAAATCATCGGCTGCTTATCTCAGCAGCGATTTCACCGCGGCTGATTTTGCCTTTAATCAGGTGCTGACCGGGCAAAAAGTGCAGACTCCAAGATGGCAGCGTATGTCACAGCTGACCGACCGCTCAATAGGGGATTTGCTCGGGCAGCTGTATGTAGAAAAATATTTTACGGCAGAGGCCAAAAGCAGAATGGATGAACTGATCAGAAATCTGGTAAAAGCCTATGAAATCCGTATCAAAAACCTGGAATGGATGAGTCCGGTAACCAAGGAAAAAGCTCTGGAGAAACTTCATGCGTTCGTTCCTAAAATAGGCCATACCGAAAAATGGGAAACCTATACCGGTCTTGCTATAAATTCTGGCACATTTTATACCAACGTTAAGAATGTAAGCAAATGGTCATATACTGATATGGTGAACCGACTGGGCAAACCTGTGGACAGGACACGCTTTGGAATGACGCCCCCTACGGTAAACGCCTACTATAGTCCCACCATGAATGAAATTGTCTTTCCGGCAGGGATTTTGCAGTTTCCGTTCTTTGACCCCAATGCTGATGATGCCTTTAATTACGGTGGTATCGGTGCGGTGATTGGCCATGAAATCTCGCATGGTTTTGACGACAGCGGAAGCCAGTATGATAAACACGGAAACCTTAAAAACTGGTGGACAGATGAAGATCGGAGCAGGTTTACGGAAAGGGCCGACAAAATTGTAGCGCAATTTAACGGCTATACCGTACTGGATACATTGCATGTAAACGGAAAACTGACTCTGGGTGAGAATATCGGCGATCTGGGCGGACTGAATGCTGCCTATACTGCATTTAAAATGACAAAGCAGGGACAGTCTGAAGAGAAAATTGACGGATTTACACCTGATCAGCGTTTTTTCCTGGCATGGGCGCAGGTATGGAGAGGAAATGCGTTGCCGGCCACCTCCGCCCAGCTCATTCTGACCGATCCTCATTCTCCTGCTCAATGGCGTGTTGTGGGCCCGATTGTGCATATGGATGCATGGTATGACGCATTTGATGTTAAACCCGGAGATAAACTGTACATTGCTCCTGAAGACAGAATAAGGCTGTGGTAAAATACTTTGGACACCGGTAAAATGTTTTTGCCGGTGTCCAAAGTATTTATTGCAGATAATATATCCGAATATAATTGATTGAAATTCAGAGTTTCATGTAATCAATAACGTATTATGAAAAGAACAAAAAGTAGTCTGGTACTGTTTGCTGCAGCAGTGCTGGCGGTATCCTGCTCTGAAAAGAAAGAGGAAACTGCGAAAAGTAATACTGAATTTAATGTTATCGCCGAATCTTTCGGTGACCTGCAGGTATTGCGTTATCAGGTACCGGGCTGGGAAGAGTTAACTCTTCAGCAAAAAACACTTGCTTATTATCTTTATGAAGCGGCATTGGCTGGCAGAGATATTATTTATGACCAGCTGGGAAAACATAATCTGTCAGTAAGGAAAACCATTGAAACCATCTATGGTACTTATTCCGGTGATAAATCGGGAACAGAATGGGATCAGTTTGTGACCTATGCCGGAAGGGTGTGGTTCAGTAACGGAATCCATCACCATTACGCAAGTGATAAGATTCTGCCGGAATTTTCCCCGGATTATTTTTCCGGACTGGTAAAGGGCAGCGATCAGCATCTGTTGCCTCTGCAAGATGGCGAAGATGTCGACGGGTTTCTGAAACGGATGCAAAAAATTGTATTTGATCCCGCTTATCAGGCAAAAAAGGTTGATCTGAGAGCAGGAGCGGATAACATTGTGTTGTCGGCCAATAACTTTTATGAAGGTGTCACCCTGAAGGAAGTGGAAGCCTTTTACGGAGGTTTCCCCAACAGCGATCATGAACCGGAGTGGGGACTGAACAGCAAAGTGGTCAAGGAAAACGGGAAACTTATAGAAAAAACCTGGAAATCGGGTGGTATGTACGGTGCGGCCATTGACAAGATTATTTACTGGCTTGAAAAAGCAGTTCCGGTGGCAGAAAATGAAGCACAAGCCAAAGCATTACGTCTGCTTGTTGAATATTATAAAACCGGTGATGTGAAAAAATGGGACGAATATAATATCGCCTGGGTGGCGGATACCGCCAGCCGCCTGGATGTTGTAAACGGGTTTGTGGAGGTTTATGATGATGCAATTGGTAAAAAAGGAAGCTTTGAGAGCGTGGTTTCCCTGAAAGATATGGAGGCTACAAAGCGGATTAAGGCCATAGCTGACCAGGCGCAGTGGTTTGAAGACAATGCACCACTGATACCGGAGCATAAGAAAAAAGAAGTAAAGGGGATCAGTGCCAAAGCTATTACTGTGATAGTGGAAGGAGGAAACGCCACACCCAGTACACCTATCGGGATAAATCTTCCTAATAACAACTGGGTCAGGAAAGATCACGGGTCAAAATCGGTATCGCTCAGTAATATTGTCCATTCATACAATGAATCCAGTGCAAACAGCGGCTTTCTGGACGAATTTGGTCTTAATGATGAGGTGAAGGATCGGTTAAGGAAATATGGGACGTTATCCAGCGATTTACATACTGATATGCACGAATGTATCGGACATGCATCCGGACAGATCAATCCCGGTATCGGTACGCCTGATAAAACCCTGAAAAATTACGCTTCCTGTCTGGAGGAGGCCCGTGCTGATCTGGTGGCATTGTATTACATTCTGGATCAGAAACTGATCGATATTGGGGTAATGCCGTCTCTGGAGGTAGGTAAGGCAGAATATGACAGCTATATGATGAACGGCCTGATGACACAGCTGACCCGTCTGAAGCCCGGTGATAACATTGAAGAAGCCCACATGCGTAACCGTGCATTGGTCGCCTATTGGGCTTTGGAAAAAGGGGAAAGCGATCATGTGGTTGAATTTATAAAGAAAGACGGAAAGACCTATGTTCAGGTAAATGATTATAACAAGCTGAGAACACTGTTCGGGGATTTACTGCGTGAAATTCAGCGGGTCAAATCAGAAGGTGATTTTGAAGCAGGTAAAAACCTGGTTGAAAATTATGGGGTAAAGGTAAATCAGGAATTACACAGTGAAGTGCTGGCCCGGTATGAAAAACTGGATCTGAAACCATATAAAGGGTTTATTCAACCGCGGCTTGTTCCCGTAACAGAAGGTGATAAGATCACTGATGTGAAAATTGAATATCCGGAATCATTCTTTGAGCAAATGATGGAATATGGTAAGAATAATGCTTTCCTGCCCGTGAAAAACTGATTCAGGAACATATGTGTAATAACGAAAGCGGCCGACAGAAGAACAATCCTGTCAGCCGCTTTTTTGCAGGTATACCTGATATTAATATCCTCCCCTGAATTTATAAGTACTCGAAACTTTATCAATGGCAACGATATAAGCCGCAATTCTCAGCGAAACATTATACTGCTGTGCTGTTTCATACACTTTATTGAATGAGTCCTTCATAATCCGGTCGGTTCTCCGGTTGATACGATCAAGGGGCCATTTATAACCGATACGGTTCTGAACCCATTCAAAGTAAGACACCGTAACCCCGCCGGCATTGGCCAGAATATCGGGAACAACCATGATCCCTTTTTCATTAATGATATCGTCAGCCATAGCGGAAGTCGGGCCGTTAGCACCTTCAACAATCATTTTTGCCTGAATGGATCCTGCATTTTTCCTGGTAATCACATCTTCTTTGGCAGCAGGTACAAGTACATCTACCGGCAGAGAGAAGATGTCATCCGGAGGAATGCTTTCGGCGTTCGGATAGTGAGCCAGAATGCCGTTATTCTTATTCCGGTAAGCAATAGCTTCCTGAATATTAATCCCTTTCGGATTGTAATACCCTCCTGAAACATCACTGACCGCCACAATCGTTACACCACGTTCCTGTAATAACGCAGCCGCATTGCTTCCGACATTTCCGAATCCCTGTACCACAGCCGTAGCTTTATAAGGATTCAGCCTGATTTTTTCCATCCCTGCCAGAGCCGTTATGGTTACACCTCGTCCGGTAGCTTCAGTCCTTCCGAGCGATCCGCCCAGCACCAGAGGTTTACCGGTTACGACACCATGAACGGTTTTGCCGTTTGCTTTTGAATATTCATCCATCAGCCAGGCCATTTCTCTGGGCCCTGTTCCCATATCGGGTGCCGGAATGTCCTGATCCGGACCGAAAACATCCAGCATTGCCGTAGTATAGGCACGCATTAATCTTTCAATTTCGCCTGCCGACATTTCACGGGGATTGCAGGCGACACCACCTTTGGCACCACCGTAGGGAATATCTACAACAGCGCATTTCCAGGTCATCCAGGCTGCCAGTGCTTTTACTTCATCCAGATTTACTTCGGGATCAAACCGGATACCTCCTTTTCCAGGGCCGAGAATAGTAGAATGTATTACTCTGTAACCCTCAAAAACACGTATTTTTCCGTCATCCATGGTCACCGGCAGTCCTACGATCACCTGTTTTCTGGGTACTTTCAGGATATCGTACATTTCTGCTGAAATACCTAATAACTCAACGGCTTTATCAAAGCGTTTCATCATTGACTCGAGTGGATTCTCTTTGTCTGTTAACGGTGCAGGTTCTAAATATGCCATATATACAGCAAGTTTACTTATGAATGAATCATTAATATTTCGGAATATGAATGCAAACTTACGGCTTTAAACGGGAAGCATTGAAAATTTTAATATGTTTTGATTAAATATGAAATAATGTAGTTTGTATAAAGTTTCGGTATTCTGCTAAAACCCAGAATTTAAAGGTGTGGAGGTGCTGTATTCTGGAAATTTTCACCTATAAATCCGGGAATATTGAAATGAAATTTTTTGCAGAAATGGCAGATATGTTTTTGAATAGTCTATTTATTCTGAATAATAAATATTATTTTTGCGGCATAATCAGGAAGTATAGTGATCCGTCGTATTAATCTGAAACTGAATAGTTATTATTATGCAAGAAGGAAGGGTTAGGTATTCCGATGAGGAATTAAAAGAGTTTGAATTATTGATACAAGATAAATTACAGGGAACCCGTACTGAATTGAACTATATCAAAGAGACTCTGAGTAAAAAAAATGACAGTGGTACAGATGTAACTTCAGGTAACTCCAAACTGTTGGAAGATGGTGCAGATGCCAGTGAAAGAGAAAACCTGAGTCAGTTGGCTGCCAGACTGCAAAAGTATGCCACTCAACTTGAAAATGCCCTTGTCAGAATTAAGAATGGTACATATGGTATATGTATCGACACAGGGAAACTGATACCGAAAGAGCGGTTAAGAATTGTTCCCCATACACAGCAAACTATTGAGGCAAAACTGAAAAGAACGAGCTGATACCGGCTCGTTCTTTGTTTTACAGGATTTCCTGCACGACCCTTGGAAAATGTTCGTGTTCAAGTTTTTGCACCCTGATGGCTACGTCTTCGGGTGTGTCAGAAGGGTCAATCTTACACCTGGCCTGGAAAATAACAGCCCCTTCATCATACCTTTCGTTAACAAAATGAATGGTGATACCGCTTTCTGATTCTTTAGCGGCCACCACGGCTTCGTGCACAAAATGTCCGTACATGCCTTTTCCTCCGTATTTCGGTAATAAGGCCGGATGTATATTAATGATACGGTCGGGGAAAGCACTTACCATTTCCTGAGGAATCAGCATCATAAAGCCTGCCAGCACCACCAGATCGGTCTGATGGTCTTTCAGGAGCCTTATAATCTTATCTGTTTTGTAAAAAATATTTTTGTTAAAGATGACTACTGGTATGTTCAGTCCACGTGCTCGGTCAATGACCCCGGCTTGTGGATTGTTGGTCAGAATCAAAGAAATTTCCACTTCCGGGTTATCTTTAAAATACTCGGCTATTCTTTGGGCATTAGATCCGGAACCGGAGGCAAAAATTGCTATTCGCTTCATTTTTTAATCAGAAAATTTTACTTAATTCAGAATAGGAAACCAGTTTTCCCTTTCGGAAGGTTTCAGTTTTTATATCAGCAAAAACACCCTCTGCACGATACGATACCGATTCGAATTCCATATTAATACTGATGACAGACTTGTTATTGAATTTTGTTAATGACGTAATCTTATGTGCCTGAAAGTTACCGGCAGGTACTGTAATGTTTTCTTTGGTTCCTACTTTCCGGTTGGTGATGTCAATTTTAAAAGACATGGGAATACCGCTGCTGTTGCCTTCTGCTTTCAGAGAAGCATCTTTGAGCGTCAGGCCTTCAGATAGTTCAGAGGGGTAAGACAGGTCATCTGAAGTTAGCTTCATATTCATATCCGTATACATTTTCTGCTGGTCACCATTCATAATGGAAGCCATGTCAATCCATATTTCATTACCGGAACACCGTAGCTGATAATTACCCTTAAATTCGCTCTTTCCTTTGTCATTCAACGATTCCTGCTCTACGTCGATAATCGTTTGACCGTTTTCCGTACTGATTTTGTTGTATTTTATACGCACCGTTCCCAATGATTTCCCTTTGGCATTGTAATTAACGATTTCATATCCCGAGTTTTCCTTAATGGCAACTCCGAAACAGGTTTGTGCTATCGCACCGGCTGATGATACAAGCAGCATAAGCAAACTTGCTAAAAACAGATTGCATTTCATACTAAAGAATTGGTTAAGTAACAGGTTAAGTAAGATGTATTATTTCTTTTCAAAGATATTAAAATATCCGTTTAAACGAACAGCATGGTCAGCAACCCCCACAGCATGGTAACTTTGCAAATGGTACTGATCTGTGCAAATTTTCTGACGGTATCTGCATGATAAAGCAGCCATACAATTACCAGCACCGGGATGATTACCGAGTACAGACCGTAACGGTGAAGATCACTGGAAATGGAAGTACTCAGTACAAAAAGTATGATTACAAACAATGCAATAGTAATAAACAGGAAAGTTTTGGTCTTGCGTATTCCCCATACAATGGGTAACGTCCGGCAACCGTGAGCCTTGTCACCTCTGATGTCTTCCATGTCTTTAATGATTTCTCTGACCATCGAAACGAAAAAAGAAAATAATGCATATACGATTACAAGATCCCGGTTTTCAGGATATTGCAACGAAATGACCATCAGGCTTAAACCGGTAAGCAGCGATACAATGAAATTCCCCAGGAAGGGCATCCGTTTGTAGCGCTCAGAATAGAACCATAGTAAAGTAACCGAAATTACATATACCACCGCAATCCAGCGATTGATCAGCAGTCCTGTCAGCACACCGGCAATATTGAAAACCTGATGTACACTCATCGCCAGTCGTCTCTTGAGGTACCGTCCGATCACAACCCTTTGCGGTTTATTGACAAGATCAATTTTTACATCAAAATAATCATTGATTATATAACCTGCGGCGGCAATCAGCAATGTGGAAAAAGAGATCAGAAACATTTTCGGATCGGTTATGATGGCCTTCCATTCCTGTTGCGGACCTATCAGAAAAATGCGGGTAAGGTATTGCGTCAGCAATACGATCACCAGATTTTTCATCCGGATCAGCCGAAAAAAACCTGCCGCGAAATCCCCGAATGATGGGTTTGAACGTACTGACACAATGATATGTTTGCCTGATGAATGCATGATTTCAGGTGACAAAGTTAAAGACTTATTGGCCTTTTAAAGAAGTCTTCTCAGGTATTATTTATTTTTAAGCAGGGTAGTGGAGAAAAAACGACTTTTTTTTTGTTAGACTTTCAACAGAAAGATTACCGGCTAAATCATCTATCATGAAAATAGGAATTGTTTGTTATCCGACTTTTGGAGGAAGCGGAGTTGTAGCTACTGAATTAGGCAAAGGACTGGCTAAAGTTGGGCATCAGGTCCATTTTATCACTTATTCCCAACCCCCAAGACTCGATTTTTTTAATGAAAATGTATTTTATCATGAAGTAAATGTACCTGCATATCCATTATTTCAGTATCCTCCCTACGAATCGGCACTTGCCAGTGAAATGGTGCATGTTGCACAAACGGCTAAGCTGGATCTGCTGCATGTCCATTATGCGATTCCGCATGCTACGTCGGCTTATCTGGCCAAACAGATTCTGATGACGCAAGGGGTGAATATTCCCGTAATAACCACACTGCACGGAACAGATATTACATTGGTGGGAAAAGATTCTACTTATGAATCAATGGTGGCCTTCAGTATCAATCAGTCTGATGGTATCACTGCTGTGTCTCAGTTCCTGAAAGAAGATACTTACCGTCATTTTAATATTGGGAAAGACATTGAAGTAATTCCCAACTTTATAGACCTGGAGCGTTTTAAGAAACAGAAAAAGGAGCATTTTAAGCTGGCGATTTGTCCTAACGGCGAAAAACTGATTGTGCATACTTCCAATTTCAGAAAAGTAAAGCGTATTGATGATGTTATCCATTTTTTCGCCAAGCTAAGGGCTGTTGTTCCTTCAAGGCTTTTACTGGTAGGGGATGGTCCTGAACGGGGACGGATTGAGAAACTGGCCCGCGAGCTTTGTGCGGCGGAAGATATCCGGTTTCTGGGAAAACTTGATGCGGTTGAGGAGGTGCTGTCTGTTGCTGACTTATTCCTGATGCCTTCTGAATCTGAAAGTTTTGGCCTGGCAGCACTGGAAGCACTGGCCTGCGAAGTACCATTGATTACTACAAATGCGGGAGGCTTGCCTGAACTGAATATTCATGGACAGACAGGTTTTCTGAGTAATATAGGAGATGTGGATGATATGGTGAAGAACGCCATTACTATTCTGGATGATCAGAACCTGCAGACTTTTAAAGATAATGCTCTCAAAAGAGCAAAAGAATTTGATATTACAACGGTATTGCCGCAATATGAGGCGTATTATCACCAGGTTGTCAATCAGGTGGCCCAAAGTTCAATGGCCAGCTGATTTGATTTCACAATTCTCTATAGCTTTCCGGCTGTATGGATCGAACAGCATACCCGGAAAGCCAATAGGATGCATGGCTTTCCGGATTGGTTCTGGGAATTGCTAATGTTTCAGAATTTTATGCATCCTGCCATGTACCTTCAGAAGATATAGCCCTGCCGGCAGGCGGCTTACATCCATGCTTGTTTCAGGTTGTGTAGTCTGTGTGTTGAAGATTCGGTTTCCTGTCAGGTCAAAGAGTTCCAGTACTCCTAAGGGTTGAGCACTCCTGATGTTCAGTTCATTGATTACAGGGTTCGGGTAAACTGTCAGAAGTGTTGTATTCTGATTGTGAACGGCAATGGTCGGGCTGTATTCAAAGCTATTGTCAGCATCCACCATTTTAAGTCGATAGTAATAATATCCGCCGTTGATATTTCTGTCCTCCCAAAAATAGTACGCCAGGTCGTTTGATTCCCCATGGGCTTTGACCATACCAATTGCCTTGAAATTCCGCATATCCGTACTTCGTTCCAATTCAAAATGAGAGGCCGCTGTTTCACTGGTGGTTTCCCATATCAGTTTGTTATACTGCTCTTCTGCATGACCGGTAAATTGTGTAAGATGCACCGGCAGGCTACTCAGATGTATCATCACTTCAGGTGAAAAAATGACGTTATTAAGCGCATCCCTTGTTTCTACCAGATAGGTGCCTTCTTCAGCCGAATAAGCATGTGCGGTTGACAAGGTTCCGGGAAAGTTATTTAAAGCCGTCCAGCGGTACCCTGCAAATCCTGAGGGGGCAGTCAGTGTAAAGTCAGCACTATGCTGATTCCCGGAAATCAGAACGTGATGTGGCGGGCTTGCCGGATAAGGTTTTGACTGATTTAAAAAAGTGCTGCTGATATGGTTTTCCCAGAATTGCGCCAGAAAACCGAAACCGTCTCCGGAGAAGTGAACTTCATCGTGACGATAAGGCGGTTGCCAGTAATCGTCGGTGGCTGGTCCTTCAAAAACATGGGGCATGTATACGGAAGGGTCGTTACCGTTGAGGCCAATAAGATCGTTCTGCGCCTGAATAACCGGTTCCCAGATACGGCTTACCCCGTCAACCGTATATCGTGAGGCACGGGCCATCACCCAGGCCAGTTCGGGTTTGCCACTGAGATCGCGGCTGGCCTGAATAACACTTCTCATATTATTCCGGTAATCTTCACGACTTCTGCTTTCCAGGTTATCCGATTCACCCTGATGCCATAATATGGCCCGTACACCCAGAACTGATGCATAATAGTTAAGTGCCAGACGTAAATGTCCGAAGGGCAACCCTGTCGGGAAATGATATCCGAATCCGTTAACCGACTGATAGTTAATGTCGATGGTCTCGCGCCAGTTAATACTGGAAGTGGCCGTCCAGCCTGTATTGAAAATCATGACCGGCACGTTAAGGCTGTTTACCAGCTCATCTCCGAATGCACCCCAGCACCAGGCATTATTTCCGAACGGAGCCAGTTTGGTGTCCGATTCCAGATGGGTATATACGGGATAGGGCAGCTGGACATTCTGATAAGGTAAAATAATATTGCCGTCAGGATTGTAGTTCTGAAAGTTGACACTATTGACCCTGTCGTCGGTGGCAGACGGACCAGCCGGCAGTTCGTTACTGCCGGTAGCATTGGATTGGCCGGCTACAATAAAAACTTCTCCTACACCCACACGGTCAACGTGTGATGAATTTGTTACCACTCCGTTTTTCTTACTTCTTACCTCCAGCTGATACCACCCTCCGGCAACTTTTACAGAACCAAAGAAATTATTCATTACCGGAGATGTTGTGATTGTTGTCCATCCGGCTTCTGCAGGAATGTTCTCTGTGGTGCCGTTGATTCTTTTTACAAACCGTGCTTCCACGGCATCAGCAGAACCATTGAAATAACCGCCAATATAAATGGTAGCTTCATTAGTGTTATCCCGCTGAAAAACAGCTCTGCTTGAAGGATAAGTAATGGCAATCTGTGCATAAACGTCAGGGCTGCACAAAAAGAAAATGCATGACAGGAGTTGTAAAATTGTTTTCATAAATTAATTAGTAAAAAGAGGGATTAATAAAGAGTTATTAAAAAATGTAGTCAAAAAAATAGAACGATAAAGCATATAACCTGTAAAGCAATTTTTACAGGATAAGAGTGGTCGTTATTAAACGGTGATTGCTGAATACGGAGGATTACAAATAGGGTAGGTTGCAATTTTATTAAGATTGTGAGGAACCATAGCATTATTTAAGAAGGGTATTTAAAACTGTAAATATAAAGAAAATTATATAATAAAATCTCAATTCCATCTTCCATCGTTGAAGAAAACCATGGCAATGGCAAACAATAATCCCAGAACAGAGGGTATGAAAATGCTCAGGAGTAAAAAGTAAGCCCATTGCAAATATTGATGATGGAACAAAAATAATGAGCCTGCCTGCACTGTGAAGAGCCATATAATAATAAACATCCAGTTCATATAGTAATCCGATTGTTTATTTTTGGAAGTAATTCCCGAAATAAAGAAATATACAGCAGTACCGGTTATGAGCAGGTCGAATATCCATAGAGTCCAGTAGAGATGCATATCTGTCAGAGGGTTTTGTTATGAACGGGATCTTATGAAGACATCAATGATTGTAACAAATTAATATCTTTTTTGTGTTTTTGTTAATAGATTGTGCGGGAATTATCATTAATATTTATCTAACGGTCATGGTTATGTATCTGGAAGATTACAGAGATTTCTGTTTGTCTTTGCCACATGCTACAGAGAGTATGCCTTTTGGCGAGAATACGCTGGTTTTTAAAGTGGGAGATAAAATGTTTAGTCTTATTGACATTGAAGTATTTGAATCAGTCAATTTGAAATGTGATCCGGAGCTGGCTATTCAGTTGCGGGAAGAGTACCCTGGAGTATTGCCAGGATATCATATGAATAAGAAACACTGGAATACGGTGCAGACAGATGGAAGTATCTCGGATGAACTGTTGCGGGAGTGGACGGTGATGTCATATGAACTGGTAAAAAAAGGGTTGTCCCGAAAAGTAAAAGAGCTGCTAGGTTTTTAATTTAAAATATTGAAAACCTGGCAGCTGTATACTTTGCACCACCTATTCATTCTCTATCTTCTGTAAAAAGGCAATGAGGTTGATGGTTTCTT
>JBEBXQ010000007.1:0-65070 GCA_040391535.1 Telluribacter sp.
ACCACCTATTCATTCTCTATCTTCTGTAAAAAGGCAATGAGGTTGATGGTTTCTTCATCACTGAGATGCGTTAACAACCCTGGTGGCATCATCGAAACCGGTGTGATTTCCTTGGATTGAATAGTGGATTTATTGAGTGTAACAGTACCTTCGCCAACCGTTTTTACCTGAATCTGCCGGTCGTTTTCCATGATGATATTGCCTGAATAAGTCCGGCCGTCACGGGTTGTAATAACCACCATTTTGTAGTCATCCTGAATATCTCCTGAAGGATCCAGAATATTGAAAAGCAGATAATCCAGATGTGTCCGGTTGGATCCGGTAAGGTCCGGGCCGATTTCACCTCCTTTACCGAACATTTTATGACAACTTCCGCAGGTTTGTTCAAAAACGGTTCTGCCTTGTACAGTATTTGCTTTTTGGATAGCAGCCGGTGCCAGTAATTTGCGGTATCTGGCGTAATCTGCCTCAAGGCTGGTATCCTGTTGTTCAATTTGCCCCCATACTTCCACAAAACCTGAACCTGCCACCCTAATGAGTTGCCTGGCTATATATACGGGAATATCGCGTTTCGGAATTGATTTGTCTGCAATTGCTTTGGTTAACAGGCGTCCGTAAACCGGTCTGGAAGCCAGTGTCTGAATCGCTTCTGCTTTTTCATCGGCTGTAAAGCCGTTATATAAACCAAGGATCTGTTTCCCTAATGACTCCTGATTATACTGTGCTGTAGCTTTTATGGCTTCACTTCTCAGAGATGTGTTTTTCAGGAGCTCTGGCAGTAACTTCAGTAAGTCTCCATGTTGCTGCCGGGCAAGCAGTCTGATGGCTGCCTGACGTTCTGTTTGGGGAGCTGCATTGTTTTTTAATAGGTCAGAGGCTTGCTGGACGGCTGCCTGATCACCTATTTTCTGAGCAATTTCGGAGGCAATTTTTGAGATATTTCCTCCTTTTTGCTGAAGTGCAGGATATAGATCTTTCCATTCATCCGGGGCTTTTAAATCCTGCTGGCTTTCCAGGCCGTCGCGGAAACCTTCCAGTAACAAATAACGCTGCGGGGTTTCTTTACCAATAGCTGCCATTAATGGTTTTACAAAATCACCATCTGTACAACGCCGGGCAACATAATTTGTCAGCACCGGAATTTTACTGTTCATGGCCAGCTCCAGCGCTTTTTCCGGGTTAGCTGCCACCAGAGGTTCCAGACCAAACCATATCATTTTAGGCAGGTTATGGTCCTCTGTATCTTCAGAATGCCGGGACAGATTGGCAATGATTTTCCATCGTGCCTGATCATCAACCCTTGAAAGCTGTGAGGCCAGGTATAGCCTTACCACCGGCGAGGTATCCTGCTGAGCCATTGAAATGAATTTCCGGATGGCCTTTTCATCCGGAGAGCCGTCTTCACACAATAGCTGAACTGACCATGCCCTGATATATTCATCGGTATTATCCAGTTCCTTTATTAAATCATCCTGACTAAAACCCTGTGTCTGATGCAGCGCCCACATAGCTCTCAGTCTGTAATCGGCATTCGCATGATGATGGAAAATCTCCGTTAGCTGTTTGTGTGTACTTTTTTTGATTTTTTTCTGTGCCGCTCTGTGCTGAAGAATTACCCGTGCGCGACGTGCATGCCAGTCGCTCGGACTGAGTTGCAGATCCACGAGTTGTTTATCGGTTAGCTTTGTCAGGTCACTGTAACGTCCCTGCCAGTTTTGTGCCAGACTTTCCTTAGGAGCAATTCGGAAGACCCTGCCGGTTTCTTTATTGAGCGTCTCCTGCCCGCAAATGTCCGCATCGTGCCAGTCAAGTGCATACAAAGCACCATCAGGTCCGATTTCCATACTGAAACCAACCCATTGGGCATTGTTAGCCATCAGGAATTCCTCTCCGTGTTTTCCCTGAAATCCTGAGCCTTTCCTTATGAGAATATCTGATAATACGGCATGTTCATGAATATTAGCCATAAAGATTTTGCCATGCTGATCCTGGGGAAATGCATCCGACTGATAAATACGCGCACCCCCATGTGCGGAGCGGTGACTATGATCGGCGATGGTCCGGATATCACTGTAGACGTAAGGATTAAAATGCTGTCCGCCCTGACGGTGGTAAATGCCTCCGGGGATCACATGCCATAAATGAGGGATTACACAGGCAGTCATAAAAAGCTGGCCTTTGGCGTCATAATCAATACCCCATGGATTACTGAATCCGTGAGCGACTACCTCAAACCGGTCCTTCACAGGATGGTACCGCCATACGCCTCCGTTTATATCAATGCCATCAGCCTCGAGCAGGTTTTCCGGGAAAGCATCTTTATGTTTATATATTTTTGTATCACCTGAAGGCTTCCTGATTTTAGAAGGCGTGGCAAATCCCTGTAATCCATACAGCCATCCATCCGGTCCCCAGTGAAAACTGTTGAGTGTTTCATGTCTGTCACGGATACCCCATCCGGTCAGTCGTACCTCTATATCATCCATATCGGCTTTGTCATCACGGTTTTTATCGGGGACAAAAAGCAGATGCGGAGGTGCTCCCAGAAATAATCCGTCAAAGCCAACAGCCAGCGCCGCCGGAAACGCAATCCCTTCCATAAAAACCTTCCGGCTATCCGCCTTTCCGTCACCATCCGTATCTTCCAGAATAAGTATCCTGCTGTTCCCATCATTGGAAAACCCACTTCCCCGTGATTCGTAATCCCGGTTTTCAGCGATCCATAGGCGGCCGCGGTCATCCCAGCAGAAAGCCATGGGCTGAGTCATCATAGGCTCACTTGCCCATACGTTAACCTGGTAACCGTCTTTCACGGTCATTGCGGCGACAGCTTCCTCAGGAGTTAGAAATTTAGCATTTTTTCCTTCTTCCTGCGCGATGGCCCAAAGGGCGGCAGTGGAGTAAAGTGAGTGATTGCCGGTGTACTCTTCCCATAATCCGGTGAGCTGTAGATCAGTCAGATTACCTGTATATATAAGTAAGCGGTGTTTGATAAACTCAGTTTCACCTTTTTTAATATGCCAGTCGGCTTTACGTGCGCGTGCCGGACCGAATCCCATCTGGTTGTCAACCCGCCAGGTTTGCGGATATCCATTGTTTTCAGGATGATCAAATACAGCGATATGGGCGTAATCATTTCTGCCAATGATCTCCATACCAGCGTCAATCCACATGGCAGGTTGTCCTTCAGCCGCAGTGTTTTTCTGACGGGCTGCATTCATGATTTCTCCTTTGGTGCCTTCTTTCCACGGCATCCTGATGAACAATCCGCCATAGTCGTATTTTCCGATGGTAATATCTTTCTGAGCTTTCCCCTGCCATTCCAGATCGAGCAGATAGCGCCCTTCGGTTTCTTTGAAAGTCCAGATCTGAATCTCAGTCAATACGGTCTCTCCGTTTTCATCCAGCAGATTGTAGACCGTTTGCCAGCTTACTTCCTCACCCTCAGACTGAATTACACTGTATGAAGCTCTTTGCCAGTAATCTCCTTCAGGATGATGGAAATAGTCACGGCCGTTTACACGGGTATACCCCCAGTAAATGCCGGTCTGGTGCTTGTGGTGCCCCGGGCTGTATTCTGTCAGCACCCCGTTTCCGTCAGGGGCGGTAAGCGGATGAAGGAAAGGGCGGAAGTCTTTTTTTGCCATCTGGGTAACGAGAGGTTCTGAATTCCCGTTTTTATAAACAGAAATACTTTCAGTAGTGGAATCAATTCGTGCTGTCAGCCCGGGAGCAGGCTGAATCTTATACTGATTACCGGTGGCTGTTTCATTATAGGTCAGATTAAGAATCAGCAGCGAAAGTGCGATAAAGCTGGCCAATGTCAGTCTCATGTTATAGGTAAAATTTATTTTAAGAATTGAAAATACCGGTTATGAAAGTAAAAGATAAGGAGTAGTAAAAACTATTCAAACAAGAAGGTGAAATTTAGTGAACAACAGTTAGGTCCTGAAGTATATTTTGTACTAAATAGGCATATAACAGTAGACAATATCACGAATGTTTACTTCAAGTGAATGGATATATAAAAAGCCCTAAGGGCCGATATGATTATAGAAAAACAAATGACAATTCCTTGCAAAACCCCGAAAGGGGTGATACTTTTTTCATCCCGTCCCCTGATCAAACAAATCTATTGACAGCTGCCCCTGCGAAATAAATCGTGATAAGGTCAAGTTTGTTGAGATCTGCGTTGCAGGTACTTTTGAACGATGTTTTTTTATCTGCGAAAATATCATAGATCCGCTCCTTTTTGATTTGCATAATCATTTTTTCTACGAAGAAACCAGGGCCTGCACCCCTTTATATTCATTCCCTTTACAAAGAATACCTCCGGAAAGCCTGTTTGTCTTGAAGGTATTTCACGTTAAAAAGAGTTAAATAGCCTTGCAGCAGTTTATTACAAAATATTCTTCCTCTACTTTTGATCTGCTATTTTCTGTAGCTTTTCCTGATTAACCTTTCCTGCACATGTTCAGAAACTATTTAAAAACCACTTTAAGGAACCTCCGTAATAACCGGGCTTATGCTATCCTTAATATTCTTGGACTAAGTATCGGGATGAGCGGGGCCATTCTTATATTTCTGTTTCTGCAACATCACCGGAGCACGGACCGGCATCAGCCTCATTTTGACAGGGTTTATCGGGTAGTACTGGATTTGATCCTGGATGAGGTCATAGAACATGGAACTGATTCGTCCGTACCGTTTGCGGCTTCGCTGGGACAGAATTATCCTCAGATAGAAAAGGCCGGGTTTATCAGAAAACAGCCTAATGCAACACTTTCAGCTGGTACAGGAGCGGAGATAAAACGGTTTATTGAGAAGGATAACGTTGTCTTTGCCAACAGTGAATTTATGGAAATGTTCGCGTTTGAGTGGCTGGGGATTGATGCATCAGCGCTGATGAAGGAACCTTACTGGGTTGTCATCAGTGAGAAAATTGCACGTAAATATTTCGGGTCTTCAGATGTGACGGGTCGCATGCTGACCCTTTCCAATACTCATCAGCTGAAAATTGCCGGTGTTGTAAAGGATCCGGTAGCTCCAACCGACCTGGCTTTTGATGTTTTCCTTTCACTTCCCACCTTAAAAAGGGTTGAGCCATCCTATGAAATGGATAATTTCGGGTGGCTCAGTGCCCGTAATACCTCTTTTGTCCGCTTGAAAGAAGGGGTATCTGCCAGACAAACGGAAGAGCTGATCAGGAATAACGGAGAGCATTATTACGGAGAAATAGCCAAACATTATCATCATAAGCTACAGCCTATGTCAGAAGTTCATTTTGATGAACGGTATGGCGGAAAAATCAGAAAACCCATCTTATGGATTCTGGCGGCGGTCGGTATCTTTTTAGTATTGATTGCCTGTATCAATTTTGTAAACTTATCGACGGCCCAGGCGCTGAAACGGACAAAGGAAATCGGACTCAGAAAAGTACTGGGTGGCACGAGAGGACAGCTTTTCTGGCAGTTTATCAGTGAAACAACACTGCTGACGATGGTTTCGGCGGTATTAGCCTTGTGGTGGGTGGTTATGCTTTTACCGGTGCTGAACGACTGGATGTATACCCATCTATTTCATATCGGCATGTTGTTTCAGATACCTTTATTTGTGTTCTGGATGGTTGCGATACTTTTTGTGGTATTCTGTGCAGGATTTTATCCCGCAGTTATTGTATCAGGCTTTAATCCGATCGGGGCCCTGAAAGGGAGGGGCTATACCCGCAAAACCGGGGAGATTGGTTTGAGACGTTCGCTGATTGCGGTTCAGCTGATCATCGCTCAGGTACTGACGATATGTACCTTTGTACTTATACTGCAATTGAAATACTTCAAAAATGCGGATCTGGGGTTTGATCAGAAAGCAGTCATTACCATCCCGCTTCCGGCTATCAATCCTGCTCCTTCTCTGAAAAACGGAATAAAGAACAGCCTGTTGCAATATCCGGATATCAGCTCGGTTACTTATCAGTATGCAGCTCCCACTTCTTCGATGGGATATGGTGGTTCCGTACGCTTTGATAACCGGCTTGACTGGGAAAAATTCATCATCAGAGAACGGTTCGGGGATGAGGATTACCTGACTACTTATAAGATGTCATTGCTGGCCGGAAGGAATTTTACAGCAAGAGAACCGGATACAGCGTTTATTGTGAATGAAGAACTGATGCATAAACTGGGTATCAGCGATCCGGAGGAAATGCTGGGCCGCCAGCTTGAAGATGGAAATACTTCTGCAAAAGGGGAGATTGTGGGTGTGGTCAAACAGTTTCATCTCAAATCACTTCAGGAGCCGGTTGAGCCATGCGTTGTTTTTGCGCACCCTCGATTATACAAAGAACTGGCAATCAGATTGAATACAAATGATTTCAGCAGGACCCTAGGTGTTGTGAGAGAGGTATGGAAGGAGTTTTACCCCAACGAAGTGTTTTCCTATGAATTTGTAGATGATCAGATAGCCGGGTTTTATGAAAAGGAAGCACAGCTGACAGCGCTGATCAGGGTGTTTGCGGTGGTGGCGATTCTGATTTGCTGCCTGGGATTATACGGTATGGTTTCTTTCATTCTGACACAACGAACCAAAGAAATTGGTATCAGGAAAGTGCTGGGTGCGGGGGTGAGCAGTATTGTGTTCCTTTTTGGTAAGGAATTCATGATGATCGTTATGATCGCTTTTGTTGTGGCAGTCCCGGTGGCATGGTATGCCATGAGCAGCTGGCTCAATGATTTTGCATATCGTATTGATTTAAGCTGGTGGATGTTTGCCGCTGCAGGAATAGTGGCTTTGATCATTGTCATGTTCACCGTGAGTTTTCAGGTGACTAAAGCTGCGCTTGTAAATCCTGTCAGATCCATACGGGTGGAATAAACAATGGCAGTTACCATTGCCTGTAACCAAAAAAGGCCTGCACCAGGCAGACCTTTCAGGTTTTCGGGGGAATACATCAATAATTGGGATTCTGGACAATAGAGCCACCCGACCGGTCTATTTCTACCTGAGGAACGGGGAAAACTTCATTTTTGCCTGCGGTGTAATTCCCTCCTTTACCATTGGAAAAGGATAGTCTGGAATAATCATTCATGGTTTGCACGAGGGTGTTCCACCGGATCAGATCAGACAGGCGATGGTATTCCATGGCCAGTTCCACACGGCGTTCATGACGAACGGCCTTTCTCAGGTCATCAGATGCGGTCACTTTAGGCAGCTCCTTATCCACTACTTTTAATGTTCTGGAAATGGCTTCGGCGTCTGTACGCGATGACTTTGATGCTCTTTCACGAACCATATTGATGTAATCAGCAGCTTCCTGCTTATTCCCTCCGCTTTCGATCAGTGCCTCAGCATACATCAGGAGAACATCTGCGTAACGGATCGGATGATAAGTCCATGCATCATCGCCCCAGCCTTGCCCGCGGCGTGACTCGGGCAGATATACTTTCCGGTTATGATAGCCGGTATTGGGATAGGTAGAAAAATCCAGGACCTCAGTTGAGCCATTGTTTTTGGCAAATACATCGCCCGGTTGAAGAATAGTGAATAACAGCCGTGGATCTCCTTCTTCAAATTCATTGACAAGGTCCTGAGTAGGTAAATCAAATCCCCATCCACCGGTTGCGCCGCGTGGGGAACAATAAACCGGAATCGTGGATCCATAAATAAAGTCAGCGGGGCTATCTCCCATAATAATGGAAAATACAGCCTCTTTTGTCTTGTAGCCATTTTCCAGGAAAATCTCCTGGTAATCAGGATGAAGCGAATAAGCCTTTGAATCAATAACTTTCTTTGCAGCTTCGCCGGCCTTTCCAAACAGGGAAGTATCATCTTTGGCAAAGAAAAGATAAGTACGGGCAAGTAAGGCGAAAGCCGCTTCTTTGGTGGCCCGACCCAGTTCGGCGGCAGGTAAACCGGCAGCGGAAGGCATAGCTGCATCTGAGGTAACAGCCAGTAATTCCTGCTCAATGAAACTAAAGATTTCCTTGTCTGTAGCCCTCACCAGTTTGTTACGGTCGTCCACAGTTAGGGTTTGGGTAAGTAAGGGTACACCACCGTATACACGAACCAGGTCCAGATAGAAGAAGGCCCTCAGGAATCTGATTTCAGCGAGATACCGGTTTTTTATCTGGTCGCTCAACGGATTTCCTGCAGCATCAATCAGTGGCGCTTCCGGTAATCGCTCCAGGGCTACATTACAGTTTCCGATAGCTGCATAACAGGCTGCCCAGTATCCGGTCAGTGTTTCGTTGGATGAAATGGTCCTGCCAAATCCCAGGTCGGTTACAAACGGACGATCACCGGCATCAGATCCCCCTTTGTCGCTGTCGTCCGTTGCCATATTGCCCAGTTCGGCCCTTGCTGCCTGATAGCCCCAGAAGTTATAGAATCCACGGTAGCAGGTAATGAGGGACTTAAAACCGGCATCCGGTGACTTATAAAAATTTTCGTCTGTCTGGTTGCCCAACGGAGGATGATTAAGAAAATCATCAGAACAGGATGTTCCTGTCAGTACAAGACAGGAAGCGATGAATATATGCTTAAGTAGTTTCATTCTTTTTATATCATTAGGTAAGTAAACAGTCCTTATCAGAACCTGGCATTAATACCAAACATAAATGTTCTTGCCTGAGGGAAATATCCCTGGTCAATTCCCGTTAGTTTGGGATCCGTCGCACCCATTTCAGGGTCAAGGCCGGAGTAACCTGTGACGGTGAACAGATTCTGAGCCGCCGCATATACTCTTATCTGGCTGATACGTGCTTTACTTAAAAAGCTTTCAGGAATGCTGTAGCCAATCTGCAGATTTTTCATCCGGAGGAAAGATCCGTCTTCTACGAAATAATCCGAGACATTGGTGTTCAGGCCGGCATTCTGAGAGATTTTGTAGTATTGGTTGGTACTTCCGGCGCCATTCCATGCTTTTTCCAGGAATCCCTTCGGGGCATTATACCATCCGGTACCGGCTTCCGTGTCATAGCGGAGAATATTCATAACATCATTTCCCTGCGAACCTTGTACAAATGCACTGATATCAAACCCTTTCCATGATGCGTTAAGGGTAAGCCCGTATACGAAATCAGGCCATGGGTTGCCTATGATTGTACGGTCATCAGCATTGAGCAGTTCGTCACCGTTGATATTCACAAAGCGGATATCCCCGGGGGTTGAAAGTCCTTTCTGCGGATGGTTGTCAACTTCGTCCTGCGTCTGGAAAATCCCGTCACTCAGCCACCCGAAATAGTATCCTACCGGCATACCTTCTTCTGTTTTGGAAATGGTCTCACCCAGGTGAGCCGTAGAGTAAATAGGTTCACCTCCGCCCAGGGTCAGTACCTTATTCCGGAAAGTGGAAATATTTCCCTGAATGCCATAACTGAATTCGCCAACGTTATTGGAATACCCGAGAGCAAATTCCCAGCCTTTGTTTTCCATTTTTCCGGCATTGGACCAGGGAGAATTAGGGAAGCCAAGAGTGGTAGGCAGAGGTACCACCAAAAGCATATTATCAACAATTTTGTTAAAATAGTCTGCCTGGAACGTCAGCTTATGATCAAAGAATGCCATGTCAAGCCCTATGTCTGTTTGTGTGGAGGTTTCCCATTGCAGCACCGGGTTTCCGATCGAAATCCGTCCGGCACCAAGATACGGCGTGGTATTGTTGCCAAACAGGTAGCGGCTTGTGTTGCCATAAGTAGACAAATAGGCCCCGCCCGGTACATTCTGGTTTCCGATCTGTCCGTAGCTGACCCGCAGTTTACCTTCATTCAGCCAGCGTAAATCAGCCCCTTTTATAAAAGCTTCATTTGTGAAGTTCCATGCAGCAGAAACAGACGGGAAAGTTCCCCAGCGGTAACCGCTGGCAAAGCTGGAAGTACCGTCGCGGCGTAAATTGGCGGTAAGTACGTAGCGATTGTCATAGCTGTAACTGACCCTTCCGAAATAGGAACCCAGGGCTCTGGAATAGGTATAGCCTGAAGCCGCCGGATTGATGGTTCCGGCATTGATGATCCGCATATCTTCGTCGTTATTTACGGTACCTTGCTTTGAAGCCGCATATTCCAGCCCTTTGGTAGATTCGGCTGAGATTCCTCCCAGCAGGGTCAGGTGATGATTGCCCCAGTACTGATCGTAGGTAAGGGTATTTTCCCATACAAAGTAATCTGACCATGAGGAAGAATTACCGACATTGCTGTAGGTGCTGTAGTCATATCCGTTCAGGAAATACTGCGGTGTAAAGCCTTTGGAAATACCACGGTGCAGATCAAGACCCAGGCTGGAACGGAATTTCAGCGGCTCCAGGATTTTGATTTCAAGGTTAGCGCCACCTTTGATACTGATACCTTCCCATATACTCTGGCTCATCCGTTCGGTCTGTGCTACCGGATTGGGCTTGTTGGAGTACAGAATACCTGCATATCGGGAGAAAGGATTGCTGGCATCATAGCCACTCATGATGGTGGAATAGAAAGAAGGAATGCCGGTGAGGTTGTCTCTGAATACCGGTGTGATCGGATCGGCTGTCATTGCGCTGAAAATGGTTCCGGAGTAAGGATTGTTTTCATCGATATTCCTCCGGCTTTCATAAATCAGTGCAAGGTTGGTTCCTATTTTTACCCGTTCACTAACCTGTGCGTTGACATTATTTCTCCAGGAGATCCGGTTGTAGTCGGCTCCTTTGATAATCCCCTGCTGATCCATATAACCCAGTGAGGACGCAAAATCTACCTTGCGGCTACCTCCCGAAACGGTGATATTGTAGTTCTGAACGGGAGCGTTTCTTTTGGTAATTTCTTTCCACCAGTCGGTACCTTCCTGACCTGAATTGGTACGGACAAAATCCAGCGCCTGCGCCTTCATGTCTTCCGTAATGG
This sequence comes from Telluribacter sp., assembly GCA_040391535.1. Taxonomy (GTDB): domain Bacteria; phylum Bacteroidota; class Bacteroidia; order Cytophagales; family Spirosomataceae; genus JBEBXQ01. The sequence goes on from JBEBXQ010000007.1 coordinate 10,869, forward strand.
GTAATGCTGCTCCTACAGCTGCTGCCGCACGGTTTTTGTAGTCGATAAATTCTTCAGCATTGAGCATGTAGGGACGTTTGGAAGCGGACTGAAATCCGTAATAGCTGTCAAAAGAAACACTGACGGCATCTTTTTTGCTTCCTTTTTTGGTCGTAATCATAATCAGACCATTGGAAGCCCTGGAACCGTAAATAGCAGCTGCAGAAGCGTCCTTATGTACGTCCATGGTTTCAATATCATTGGGATTCAGCCAGCCGATACCGCTCTGTGGTAAACCATCTACAATATAAAGCGGCTCGTTGGAATTGTTTATGGAACCAATACCCCGGATACGCACCACACCCATAGACCCCGGGCTACCGCTGCTCTGACTTACCATCACACCGGCAACCTTTCCCTGCAAGGCATCCGAGGCTGACCGTACAGGCATATTTCTGATTTCTTCCCCGCTAATGGAAGAAACGGCACCTGTAATATCTTTTTTGGATACAGAACCATATCCGACAACCACTACTTCAGAAAGACTCTGACTGGATGGTTGCAGGCTAACCGAGAGGATCTGCTGATTCCCTGCGGTCACTTCAGTGGATTCGTATCCGACGAAGCTGAACACCAGTATGGCGTTGTCATCAGGAATATTCAGCCTGAACTCACCCATATCGTTGGTAATAGTACCGCTTTGCGTTCCTTTAATCACTATGGAAACACCGGGCAATACCTCTCCATTGGTGTCGGTTACCGTTCCTGAAATACTCCGGTCAGCTGATTGCTGGCCGTTTTCATGGGAAGTCGGCTGGGTAGGGCCGGGTTCGGCGGCATAGTATAAAATGACCTGCTCTCCTTCGATCCTGTAACGGATGTTGGATTGCGTGCTGAACAACTGCTCCAGTACTCTGGAAAGAGGTTGATTCTGAGCCTGCAGAGATACCCTCTGGTTGGGATCAATCAACGAGGAACTGTAAGTAAAGCGGACATTGGACTGGCGGTTGATCATTTTCAGGACCGTCTGCATTTTTTCTCCCTGAGAATGAATGCTTACTTTACGGTTCAGGATTTCCTGTCCGCCTGCCTGACTGATCACAGCGGAATGCGTGAGCACTGCAATCAGCAACATGCAGACCATGCTTCTGAAAGAATACTTGCTCCTGTTGCCGGGTAATCGTCGTTTTTTTATCATGTCGAGTTATAGGTTTGGTTTAATCAATCAGATTCTTTCTATGCGTGGTATTGAGTGATATGCCGGTATATGCTTATGGGCATTCTGCAGGACCAATGACAATATTCCCATTGCTGATACTGTATTCTGCTCCGATAGCCATGCACACCAGCCGTACTTTCTGAAGCAGCGTTTCGTCTTTGAACATGGTGTTGATTCTGCAGTTGCTCAGTTCTTTCTTATTGTATTCAATATCAACAGAATAAGTATTGCTTAAGCTGTCCAATACTTCGGCTACAGGTAGATTGGCAAATTCAGTTTCTGCGTGGGTCCGTGGAATGACAATCACTTCGTCTGGTCTGAGCCGGCTGGTATTGAACGATTCTTGTGCAGGCTCAAAAACCGCTTTATCATTTGGGGACAATATGACTCCCGGTATTTCCTGAGAGGGATGAGAGGAATGAAGTTTATAATCATGGAGGCGGTGAACAGCTACTTTACCTGTGCTGACTTTTATTTCCACCTTATTGCTGCTTGACTGAATACGGAAACTGGTTCCGAGTACCCGTGTTACGGTGGTTCCGGCAAATACAAGGAAAGGATGAAGAGAATCTTTGGCTACGTCAAAAAAGGCGTCTCCGGTCAGGTATACCAGTCGCTCTGAAGTGTGCCGGTAGTCTGACAAATAATGAAGGGTGCTGTTTTCCCCAAGGATTACCTCACTGCCATCGTTCAGAATAATGGTTTCGGGATGAGGCTGATTGTTCATTCTGGTGATCCAATGGGGTGCCTGGACGTCAGAGGTAATCGCCAGATCCGGAAGAGCAGGGGTATCATTATTTTGAAAATGAATAAAGGCGGCATAGGATAATCCTGCAATCAGGATAAGAACCGCTGCAATCCTGAGATAAAACGGATAGACTGCAGCCGGTTTGGTACTTTTTTCAGACAAACTTGCTTTGAGCTGTAAAAGATTGATTTCATGAGTGATCTGTTCAGGGGTTAAGGTATCCTGAAACAAATCGTCAAAAGCGAGAACCAGCGCTTTGGCTCTTTGTATAATAATGATTTTATCCGGATTATTTTTGATCCAGTTCTGCCAGAAAGGAGCATAGTCAGAGCGGGGATTTCTGACCCAGTTTCTGAAAAACTCATCTTTTGCAAAATCTTCTGCCGAATAATCTTTGTAATCGGTCATTTTGGGGTAAAGGTTGGTCTTTACCTTTTATAGGCAGCCATTGGAGAAGAAATAGACAAAAAATTTTACAAAAATTTAATATTTCTTATAGTCTGCTGAAAATGAGCTTATTGGTGTGGTTGCTTGTCCGGGTCAGGGTAGGATGGCTGAGGAGTCTCCGGATTATCTTTGCATTACAATAAATAAAAACATAAATAAATCCCTGATGATTTTCTGTTTTTTCATTTCCATAAGCGTCCGGTAGTGCAATGTCGCTACGCTGGGTTTTGAAATATTCATGACCATGGCAATTTCTTCATAGCTCATGTCCTGATAATAGCGGAGATAAATGATCTCTTTTTGCCGGCGGGTGAGTTGATTAATGGATTGTTTGACCTGATTAATCTGTGCCTGCAGATGCTCCTCATCGATCATCATGTTTTCGAGGGAAGGCTCTGACTCATTTAACTCAAAAGGGATGGATTCCGGCTCTCTGAACCGTTTCAGATAAAGGCTTTCCTTGATGATACGATGCCGCAGGGCTTTCATCAGATACGGTTTTACAAAGGCAGTTTGTGATAAATGACTTCTTCTTTCCCACAGGTCCAGATACAGGTCCTGTATACAATCCTTTATAAATTCGGTATCACGGGAGAAACGCAGGGCATAATTGTACAGGGCTTTATAATTTAATTCAGAAAGCCGACCGAATGCTTCTATATCGCCATTTCTGAACTTTTGCCACAAATGACTGTTAAAATCCTGCATTTCCCGTTCACTGACCGTCATTTTCAAATGCCTGGTTTAATAATCTGATTTCCATTCCGGAATATTTTCCGATTCCGGAATGGAATGTAAAACAGCTGATGACTGATTTCAATCAGCCTGATGATCAGGATAGCCTTACCAGCTTTCCGCCTTTCTTTTTGCTTTGGTCTGCGGCATCAATAAAGGCAAATATCTCCAGCGTCTCAGCAGGAGATACCGGTGTTTTTCCACCGTCGAAAAAGCTGATGATTTCTTCTACAAGTGGCTGATAACCTGAGAAGGGCCCAAGCGGTGCTATACCGGTTTCGCCGAAAGCTGTTCCCGCGATATTAGTAGCACCTTTCCGGATAGCCCGAACCGTACCGATGCGTCCGTCTGCCCAGGTACCCACTACCAGATCCACATCTGCATTGTGCGTTCGCTGAACGGTTTTACAGCCTGGTCCCATTACCGTAAACAGCATTTCAACCGCATGAATAGCATACCAGGCCAGGTCACTGTGATGAGGATCCAGAGTGCCTGGTGCGTAAACATCAGCTCCCTGTACTTTACCAACTGATCCGTTTACCACTTTTCTTACATTATCGTCATAACGCAATGCAGAAGATGAAAACGTCGCCACATTATGCTGTGCAGCGGCCTCAAAAATCGCCTGTGCACCTTTGTAACCGGCTGCGATGGGTTTGTCAATAAATACTCTCTTTCCTGCTTTGAAAACGGGCAAAGCCTGTTCAAGATGCGGCCGGCCGTCATTGGATTCAAGTAATACTACGTCTACCTGCTGTAACAGGGCTTCTATAGAATCCACCAGCTCAACACCCAGCTTTTCTACGGCAGCTGTGATGCGGGGTTTCATCTCAATGGCAGAAGGGATATCCTTACTTCCGTGCGGATAAGCAGCTACTACTTTATATCCTTTCATTTCCGGTCCGCCGGTGTTGATCATCTTAGTGAAAACCTCACTATGCGATGTATCCAGACCAATCACCCCGATACGTTTGCCTTTTTCAGCTTCAGGAGAAAAATCCATGGCCGACAGAGTAGGAGCCAGTCCTAAGGCAGCTCCCGTAAGAACAGAAGATTTGATAAAATCCCTTCGTTGAATATTTTTCATAAGGTTAGTCTAATGAGTTGGTTATCTTTCAAATTTCATCCAGTCAAGATGGAATAAACCCCATTTCGCGTCCGGATTTTTAAATACAAAATACAGATTGTTAATACCTGACGGGGCCTTAACCGGGATCAGCTGCTCTTTCCAGTCGGTCTTCGGGTCGTTTACTTTTCCGCCTGGTATGGTAAGAGAACCCACCAGCGGACCGTCTTTGGCATTCAGGCGAACCTCTACCACTCCGCCGGCGCCCTGCTCCTGCGTGCGTAACCGGATATGCTTAATACCCGTCAGGTCAATATTATCATAGCGTACATATTTGCCATTGGTAATATTGGCGAGGTAAGAATTGTAACCTGTATTCAGCGTCGCGATCACAATACCGACGTTCCCTTCAGTATAATCTTCCATCTGAATCCATGGATTACGCAAAACCAGATGATTACCTGTCGTAAGCGGTTCAATACCCCGGGCGCCGTTATCGGTATAGGAGGCCTGTAATACATAGGCGCCGTCTGTACCTTTACCTGTATGTTCTGTCAGTTTCAGGTTTCCGGCCATTGGAATATTTTCCTGAACTTTATCCAGGGAAAGAATATAATCTGCAATTTCACGTGCTTTGTAAATGGATAAATCCGGGTGAGGTGGCATGGGATAGGTACCCCAGTTTCCGCTTCCGCCTTTGATGATTTTATCAGCCAGAATATCCCGAGCATTTTCTTCTTTACCGTATCGTTTTGAAACTTCTTTCAGAGTTGGACCAATCGATTTGGTATCAACGGTATGACAGGCACTGCAATCAAGGGTTGCATAGTATTTTTCAGTCTCTGCATATTTCAGATTACCGCTATGGTTAGATAACGTACCTGCCAGATCTTTTCCGAATGCAAGGTAATTGAAGGCTACAGTGGTACGTTGCGGATCAATGGTCTGGTCTTCAGGATCGCTGATTTCTACCTGGTAATCAAGTTCTGTATCATCCCAATAGAAAGTTCGATTGGCTTTACTTTGTATGGTTACTGACGGAGGAGTATTACCTACTTTAATCGTCGTACTGGCTACTCCCGCACCTCCGTGCTGATCTGTTACGGTCAGTTTAACGTCATATACCCCCGGTTTTTTGAAGATATAATCCACATTTTTCCCTTTCAGTTTTTTCTTGCCGATTTGCCATGTATAGGATAATATATCCCCTTCATCAAAATCTTTGGACCCTTCCGCTGAAAGGGTTGTTTTTAAAGGAGCCGCACCTACCGTTTTACTGACAGAGGAAACCGCCACCGGTTTACGGTTACCTTCGCTGTATTCCACTCTGATGATCCCTGAATCTGTATTACGGGCAAACCAGTTGGTACCGTAAGCCAGTAAATAGACCGATCCGTCAGGGGCGATCTGCATATCCATCGGAGCTACTACCCGTAAGTGCGAAAGAAAAGGCTCCATGCTTTGATAATTGCCTTTTTCGTCCATCGTTACGGCCATGATCCATTTCCTTACCCAATCATAAATGAATAGTTTTCCGTTGTAATAATCCGAAAGTTTGTACGGAGCATCCTTGTACTGGTCACTGTAATATACAGGGCCTGCCATGGCGCTGGCACCCCCTTTACCTACCAGCGGCCAGCGTTTTGACGGGCCTTTGCCATACCAGATAAAGGCGGGCTGTGCTGCTGGTAATTCTTTGATGCCGGTATTGTTAGGTGAATTGTTAATGGGTTTTAACGGATCCTGTCCGGGTCCTTCTTTTTTGGTTTCGAAATCATATTTCGGGAAAACCTCATTGGCTCCAAGGAAATAGGGATAACCAAAGAAACCGGGCCCTTTGGCCTGATTGATTTCGTCATAGCTCAGTTTCCCTTCTTCAGCAGGGATTTCAGTATCCGGCCCTACATCGCCCCAGTAAAGATATTTGGTTTTGGGGTCAACAGACATTCTGAACGGATTCCTCAGGCCCATGACATAAATCTCAGGCTTTCCTTTTGATCCGTCTTTGGGGAAAAGATTACCATCCGGAATCGAATAGGTGCCGTCATCTTCTGGCTTGATTCTCAGGATTTTTCCTCTGTAATCATTAGTATTGGCAGAGGTGGCCTGACCGTCGGACAAATGCCTGCCCGGCCGTTCATCGGTAGGGTTATGACCCTCAATTTCTTCGGCATTGGTATTGTCACCCACTGACAGATATAATAAGCCATCTGCATCAAAGGTCAGGTATCCGGCAGAGTGACAGCAATAGGTTCTCTGTGTCGGAATCTCAAGCAAAACTTTTTTGGATGACATATCCAGTACACCGTCTTTCAATACAAAGCGGGTAAGATGACTGACCAGCTCTTCACCTCCGTCACCATAGTAAATGTAGATCCAGTTGTTCTTCTCATAATCAGGGTCTGCGGCTACACCCAGAAGACCGTCTTCTATCCCGCTGAAAACATTCAGATGCGCCAGTGTTCTCACTTCTTTTGTTTTGGCATCATACAATTTAACGCCACCTTTTCTTTCAACGACCACTACGTCGTAATTGGGTAAAACTGCCATTTGCATCGGCTCGTCAAAACCAGATGCCAGCACCATGTGGGTGTACCTCGTACTGTCAGGTGCCTGTGCATGGGTGTCAGACGGCACTCCTGTTGAAGATTGGTTAACTGCATACCCGTTTGCAGGGTTATCAGCCTTGTTAACAGAAAAATAGCTTCCCGTTACAATAGCCAAAGTCAGTAAAGTGCCGGTGATGAATTTAAGGGTATTCAATGTATCGGGTATTAATGATGAAAAGAAACTTAGTATTTTAATTTATTTTGTAATATGCAAATAAATAATGTATTTATTAAGTAGTCAAGAAGAAATTGATAATTATTGTAAAACAGCCGGTTATTAAAGTAAAAAAGTAAGAATAAAATTACCGGAGCCCCTGCCGGCAAATACATTCAATTATTTAGTTTTGTACTTTAGGAGAAGAAATTCCCGTATTACTTACCATCAAAGTCATAGAATCCTTGGCAAAAGAAAAAAAAGAGACACCGCTCAGCAAGCAATATAATCAGATTAAAGCAAAATATCCGGGAGCGCTTTTGTTGTTCAGGGTAGGGGACTTTTATGAAACATTCGGGGAAGATGCAATCAGGGCATCAAAAATTCTGGGTATTGTCCTTACCCGACGGAACAACGGCGGAGCACACGATGAGCTTGCCGGTTTTCCTCATCATTCACTGGATACGTATTTACCCAAGCTGGTGCGTGCAGGTGAAAGGGTTGCCATCTGTGATCAGCTGGAAGATCCTGCCACTGCCAAAGGAATTGTAAAACGGGGGGTGACCGAGCTGGTTACGCCGGGGGTATCGTATAATGACAATGTACTGGATGTCAGAAGGAACAATTATCTGGCAGCGGTGCATTTTGGTAAAAATGATATTATCGGTATCGCTTTTCTGGATATTTCTACCGGAGAGTTTTTCGCTGCACAGGGCGACACGGCTTATATTGATAAAACCCTGCAGAGTTTTGCTCCTTCAGAGGTATTGTTCTGTAAAAAAGAAAAACAGCAGTTTATCAGCCTGTTCGGTGATCGTTTTCATACCTATCAGCTTGATGACTGGTGTTTTGGCTTTGATTTTGCTTTTGAAAAACTAAACACTCACTTCCAGACCATCTCTCTGAAAGGCTTTGGGATTGACGGCATGCCATTTGGTATTATTGCTGCCGGAGTAATCATTCATTATTTATCCGAAACTGAACATAAGGAAATAAGCCATATCAACCGGATTACCCGGCTGGAAGAAGAAAAATACGTATGGCTAGACCGGTTTACGATCAGGAACCTGGAACTGGTTTCATCTCAGCAGGAAGGGGGCGTTCCGCTGATCAGTATTCTGGATCAGACGGTTACACCCATGGGAGCCAGGCTATTGCGGAAGTGGGTTTTACTGCCATTGAAAGATAAAACTCCGGTATTGGAGAGGTTGCAGACCGTTGATATGCTGGTGGCCGAAGAAGAGTTGCATGACAAGCTGGTTTTTTTGCTGAAACTCATAGGGGATCTGGAACGCCTGGTTTCAAAGGTAGCTGTCCGGAGAATTAACCCGCGCGAATTAGGACAACTGAAAAAATCCCTGCTGCAGATTGCTCCCTTGAAGGAGCTGCTTACACAGCCTTTACCGGAAAACCTGATGGATAAAGGGAAAGTGCTGAAGAATTATGCAGATCTGCTCAATCCCTGCACTTATTTGCTGGAGAGGATTGAGAAGGAACTCCGGGACGATGCACCGATTGTCGCTAATCAGGGAGGAATGATCCGGTCAGGGGTAAATCCTGAGCTGGATGAACTGCATTCCCTGGCCTATGAAGGGAAAGAATACCTTCTCCGGCTACAGACGCGTGAAATGGAAAGATCGGGGATCAGCTCTCTGAAAGTAGCTTATAATAAAGTATTCGGCTATTATCTGGAAGTTACGAATGCGCACAAGGATAAGGTACCGCAGGAATGGATCAGAAAGCAGACACTGGTCAATGCCGAACGCTATATTACACCGGAATTAAAGGAATACGAAGAAAAAATACTGAATGCCGAAGGTCGGATCGCCTCTATTGAAATGAAGATTTTCAATGATCTGGTGCTGGCAGTGGCCGAATATGTAGGTGCTATCCAACAGAATGCCCAGGTGATTTCTACACTGGATGTGCTGGCTTCCTTTGCGACCGTTTCCCGGAGGAACAATTATGTGCTTCCGGTCATTACCGAAGGTAAGGAACTGGACATTAAGGACGGCCGCCACCCCGTGATTGAGCAGCAGTTACCACCCGGTGAAAGCTATGTACCCAATGATTTGTTTCTGGACGATCAGGATCAGCAGATTATTATCATTACCGGACCGAATATGGCCGGGAAATCGGCATTGCTCAGACAGACGGCCCTGATCGTGCTGATGGCGCAGATCGGTTGTTTTGTGCCGGCTACCTCAGCGTCTGTCGGGCTGGTTGACAAGATTTTTACCAGAGTAGGCGCGAGTGACAACCTCAGCCGGGGCGAAAGTACGTTTATGGTGGAAATGACCGAGACGTCAAGTATTCTGAATAACCTCAGCGAACGCAGCCTGGTACTGATGGATGAGATCGGCCGCGGAACCAGTACTTACGACGGTGTTTCCATTGCGTGGGCCATTACGGAATATCTCCATAATCAGACCCATCTGAGGCCAAAAACGTTGTTTGCCACCCATTATCATGAACTGAACCAGCTTGCAGAGGATTTTCCCAGAATCAAAAACTTTAATGTGGCCGTAAGGGAAGTAGGGGATAAGATTGTTTTTCTGAGAAAACTTCAACCCGGTGGCAGCGCGCATAGTTTTGGGATTCATGTAGCCCAGATTGCGGGGATGCCGCAGGGAATTGTGGTAAGGGCAAGTGAAATCATGCACCACCTCGAAAAGGATCATGTAGCCGACAGACAAAGAAAGAAGATTAAAGAAGTACCGAAGGCCAATTATCAGCTCAGTATTTTCGAGCCGGCCGATCCAAGACTGGAGGAGGTAAAAAACAAGCTGAAAGAGCTGGATGTAAATACTATTTCGCCTATCGAGGCTTTGCTTAAAATTAATGAACTGAAAAAAATGATTCAGTAAAGCAAGGCTCCTGATTTACTGAATCATACCTAACATAAACCTGAAAATGGAAATAAGAGAAAAACTGGCAGCACTAGGTCTGGTATTGCCCGAACCTTCAAAACCCGGAGGAAACTACGTGCCGGTAAATATCAGAGGAAATGTTGCCTACATCGCTGTGCAGTTTCCCAAGTCAGGTGGGGAAGGATTGTTTAAAGGCCGTTTGGGGGCTGAACTCACCACTGAGGACGGATATAAAGCCATGCAGTTATGCGCGCTTAACGTACTTGCCCATATTGAACATGCAATTGGTCTTGAAAATGTAGCCGGTATGAACCATCTGGAGGTTACTTTTCAGGCCGAAGACGGCTGGGATGAATCTCCCAAAGTAGTAGACGGTGCCTCCGATCTTTTTGTGAAGGTGCTGGGCGACAGGGGAGTACATTCCCGGAATATTTACGGGGTAGATAAACTACCTAAGAATTTCTCTGTGGGGTTAACCTGCTCGCTGACGCTGAAAGGCTGAGTGAGATGTAAGGCTCTCCCGGAAAAATACAGGCTCTGATCCCCGTTGCCGGTTGATAGGAAAGCTGCCGGAATATTAGCTTATAAAAAATATCAAACCGGATAAATATCAATTTCCAGAAAGGCGCCGGTTGCATTGGCATCGCTGACAAACTGGGGGATGCCGTTGATGACGTCCATGGATGGTTTGTGAATATGCCCGGCAAACACCCCCAGCAGGTTAGGTGCGGTGAAGACCTGATGATGGAAATCCATTGTGGTTCTGGTATGGCCTGATTTCGGCCAGCGTTCGCGGCGTTCGACGGTAAAGTTTTTATCCGTATCCCAGCCCCATTCCGGATGCCCGCACCCGAATCCGGTCTTTCTTCCAGGCGCATACAGCGGGATATGTACAAAAAGTATCAAGGGCACTCCTGAAAGAACCTGCTGCCTGAAAAACTGCAGCTGATCCGGTAGAATTTCATTGATTGAATTATCAATCGAAAGGACGCGGATTCCGTTGATATCCATGGCTGACATGAGCGGGTTCTCCTTTTGATATAGCGGCTTTAACCTTTTCTCACACCATTCCTTACGTAAATCTGCCAGCGTCCCTTCCATGCCTTCGTAATGCCAGTCATGATTTCCTGCTGTATACTGAAAAGGTGCGGAGAGTACCGAAAGTTGCTGCATCACCCAGTCTACAGCTGCTTCGGAAGGGAAACTGAATACATCGCCGGGTAAAGTAAGGAGATCAGCCTTTGTGTCGTTGGTCAGCTTTATTATTTCCTGAAATGAGTCGTTGGGGTTAGTAGGTTGACCGGTAAGGAAATGCCTGGTCTGGTTATAGGCTTTCGCCATCCGGCCACTGTATTGCCTGTAAGCTTCACCCCGCTGATCATCCATCCAAAGATGTGTATCCGATGCCATGATGATTCTGACCGGCTTCTGAATTTTACCCGAATAAATCCTTATCTGGTGCTGATCCTGAGAAAATGAATGCAGGTAATGCTGATCTGACGGGGTAAACCCTTCGGCGCTCAAGGCCAATGAGGCCAGACCGGTATTTCTGAGAAATTTTCTGCGGGAGGTAAAAGGTACTTTTTTCATAGGATCTGAAATGACATCTGACCACAAAAGAAAAATCCGGCCCTTTTCTAATGTCAGGACCGGATTTTTCTGAGTTAAGCAAGCAGGTCAAGTACTGCCTCTCCGTTGCCGTCAGGAGTAGTGTAAAACGGACGTTTTTCAACTTCATATGCCGTATCGGGAGGAATACCTAATGCATGATAAATGGTCTGATGAACCCCTTCGATTTTAATCGGGTTTTCAATGGTTTTGCAGGGACGTTCATCGGCTGTTTTGCCATACACGAATCCCTTTTTGATACCGCCGCCAAACATCAGCATAGAGCAGCCGTCTGTAAAATGCCGGTGCATACCATAGAATTTCAGGTCGGAGAGAATATCCGGCTGATTAACCTGTTCCTGAACGGTAGCGTCAGGACGGCCTTCCACCATCATATCCCGGCTGAACTCACTGGCCAATACGATCATCGTCCGGTCAAGATGGCCTGATTTATCCAGATCTTTCACCAGTTGCGCGATCGGTCCGTCGACCATTTTTTTCATGTCTTTTAAGCGGGTATGTCCGTTTTCGTGCGTATCCCAGCCCATAAAAGGCTCATATTCGGTAGTGACGCTGATAAAACGGGCTCCCTGTTCGGTAAGTCTGCGGGCCAGCAGGCACCCTAATCCGAATCGTCCGGTATTATAGATATCGTAAATTTCCTTTGGTTCAGTACTCAGGTCAAATGCCTTGGATTCCGGAGAGTTCAGGAGCATATAAGCCTGTTCCATCGACCGGCGAAGGGACTCTTTCTGATAATCACTGGCGTATTCTCCGAAAGGACCTTTGCTCATCAATTCATTATAAAGCTCATTCCGCTTTTCAAATCTTTTAGCGTCCATCCCTATAGGAGGACGAACGCTGTCCAGTCCCTGGCTTGGATCAGGAATAATAAACGGACCGAATTCATTTCCCAGAAATCCGGCTGTGTGGAATGCTTTCAGCTCTTCAGCTTCACCAACTGTGAACCGCTGACCGATATCAATAAAGGCCGGTATAACCGGGTTTTTAGGGCCTAATTCCTTGGCTATCCAGGCACCCATATGAGGTGCTGCCACCGTTTGCGGTGGTTCGTAACAGGTGTGCCAGTGATACTGATGGCGCGAATGCAGGATATGTCCCATATCAGCAGCTACATACGAGCGGATCAAAGTCCCTTTGTCCATCACACCGGCAATGGACTCAAGGCCTTCCGAAAAATGAATGCCGTCAAGTACCGTTGGAATGGAGGGAAAAGTACTCAGCACACGGTCACCCTGCATATCTTTTTCATAGGGTGTATACCGCTTTGGATCAAATGTTTCCGTATGAGCCATTCCGCCTGCCATCCAAAGCAGAATGACTGTATCAGCGGTGGAGTTGCTGCCTGCTTTTAACCGCCCGCAACCTGAAAGCAAGCCGGATACCGGCGCGCCTGCGGCCAAAGCTGCGATAGTAGCCGCACTTGTATTTTTTAAAAAATCTCTGCGTTTCATGATCACTGATTCTCCTAATAAATTAACTGAAACTCCGGTGACAAGGCCAGTGCCCACACCAGATCCTGTATATCTTCTTCATTGGGTTCTTGCCCCAGTATTTTTTTCGCTGTAGTGATTTCTTCGGGCAAAGGTGGTCTTCCATAGGCATTTTTATACAATGCGGTCAATAATGTATCCCAGGTCGGATATTGATTTTTCCACTCGGTAGCTCCTCTTTTCAGTGTTTCATAAAAACGGGTACCGTTGGTCAGTTCCAATGCCTGTAATAAATTGGCCTGTGAAAGGCGGCTGGTGCTGACGGTCTCACGGTTGGGACGGCCCAGGGCGGTGAGAAACGGATCATTGATAACCAGTGACGCTCTCGGGAAGGGAGCAATTTCCTTTATGTTTTCAGGAAGGCGTTTCAGTGCCATCATGCTGTCGGCATAAATAGGACTGAAGCTCTTGCTGATGGCATCGGCAAATTGCTCAGCACTTAACCTTCTGCGGATCATGCCTGTGAATCTGAAATCTTCTGCGACCAGGTCACCTGCTTCCTGAATGGTAACAGATGGGAGCTGATAGGTTTTGGAAGTTACAATTTTGAAGATCAGTTGTTTCATATCATAACCCGTTTCCACAAAATCATAGGCCAGCCAGTCGAGCAGATCCTCACTCCAGGGGGCATTATCCATTACATCTACCGGTTCTACAATTCCTCTTCCCATCAACTGGGCCCACACCCGGTTGACCAGAGTGCGGTAAAGGCGCCCATCTTTAGGCTGTACCAGCAAATCGGCCAGTTCTCTCAGACGTTGTTCCGTGTCGGCGTTAACACTTATCTCCCCCAGTTCAGGGTAAAGCATTCTGCTGGTGGCCATTTTGCCGGTAGGCTGGTCACAGCGGTTGATTTCCAGGGTTGAATCAGCAAAAATATTGGCAAAACCGAAAGCATCTTCGAGTTTCCAGTCACTGATGAAACTATCGTGACAGGAGGCACATTTCAGGTTAAGGCCCATGAATACCTGCGCGACATTCTGTGCTGCCTGCATCTCCGTACTCTGGCTTGAGTTGATCGTTCCCCGCCATTTTATCCCTTTGATAAAGCCGGACGATTCCTTTTCCGGACTGATCAGTTCTTTAACGAACCAGTTGTAAGGTTTATTGACTTCCAGTGAGTTATAGAGCCATTTGGTGATATCAAACCTTCCACCGGTGATGTAACCCGTCCCTGAATAATCATTTCTCAGCAGATCATTCCAGAAAGTCAGCCAGTGCTGGGCATAGTCATGGTTCCGGTTGAGTAATTCCCTGGCCAGTATTTCCCGTTTGTCCGGCCGGTTATCTGCCACAAAGCGATCAATCTGTTCAGGTGATGGAAGTAGTCCTATAATATCCAGATAAACACGGCGAATGTAAAGCCGGTCATCAATTACAGGCTTCCATTCTGTTTTATTCTGCTGAAAATAAGCATTTACGAACAGATCCACAGGCTTATTCAGCTCTGCTGTAGCAGCAGGTACATCCGGCAGCCGGGGTTCGAGCTGCGCTACACGGTAAATACTTTTTTCTTTATCAGGCCAGGGGGCTCCTTTTTCAATCCATAATTTCAGAATACCAATCTGATCTGCGCTCAGGCGTTTACCTTTGGTAGGCATGGCCTCTTTGTGGCCCGCCGGCAAAGTGATTCTTCTGATCAGCTCACTTTTTCCCGGGTCTCCGGCAATGATCACCGGGCCACCTTCGCCGCCTGCAAACAGGGCTTCGCGGCTGTCCATGCGAAGGCCTCCCTTTTTCTTAGCCTCACCATGACAATTATAGCAGTTATGAGCCAGAATGGTTCTGACTTCCAGGTTCAGGTCCTGTACCTGCTGGTCGGTCAGTGTCTCACCCAGGCTGGCGAATGTCAGGAGGGTAGCCGAAGAAGCTTCCACCTGCTGATAATCGTCATTCCCCACAGGCAATACCTCCGAAAGATAGGTTTCCCCATGGGTAAGCATAGCCCCGTAATGACCGGCAACACTTACCCCTGCGACCGTGAATATCAGTAATGTTCTGTAGAGGCTCTGTTTTTCCTTCTGATGAAAAAACAATGCTGCCGCTGAAAGAATGAATGTAGCAATACCGGACCAGCGGTGTATTTCCAGTGTATCTCCTTCAGCATTTTCGCTGTTAGCGAGTAATAACCCGAAGACAACGGCCAGCAGGGCGCTTATAGTACCGATCCATAGCAGTAAGCGGATGGCCGGTTGATTATGGTTTGGTTTTCGTTTCCAATGAATAAGTTCAAGAAATAGCGTTACGCATAGAAGGCCAATAGGAAAATGAACGATTAACGGGTGAAACCTTCCGAGTAATTGCCAAAGCCAGAATGAATCTTGTGAGGCCTGGAGTAACATGATTAATATTTAAATTTTATTTAATATAAACTTACTAATAATATCTCAGCGAACGAAAAGTGTTGTCCTCAGATTGCTTTAGTGTATACCTGTTGACTCAATAAAAGTACCCTACAGCCCTTAATTACTGCTTGCAGACGAATACCTGTCTGCAAGCAGTAATAACAGCATTTAATTATTGATATCCGTCGTTTTGGGTAAGTTTAGGGTTGATCTGGATTTGCAGGGCCGGAATAGGCAGAAAATATTCGAAGTCGCTGTAAATATAGTCCAGTTCATTAAACCCGATCCCTCCACGGTCAATGGTAGGGTTCGCTTTTTCTTTGGCACCGTGGCTATTCATAAACGATGCCAGCTCAGCGGGTGTTTTGGTTCTTTTCAGATCAAACCACCGGTGATTTTCGAAAGCCAGTTCAATGCGTCGTTCGTGGTCTACCACTGTTCTGAAGCTCTCCTTTGAAAGCCCTGAAAGTGGTTTCAGACCTGCCCTTTCCCTGATCTGATTTAAAAAAGCAACAGCCTCGGAAGTGGGACCTTCCTGCTCGTTAATGGCTTCGGCCAGCATGAGCAGTACGTCAGCATAACGGAGTACCGGCCAGTTTGAATTGGTCCTTCCGGCAATGGTATGCGGATAATTGTACTTGTTTACATAAGGAACATTATACAAAGTACCCTCTTTGGTATAGCCTGGTTTAAATGAAATCGCTTTCCTTAAATCACCCTCTTCATAAGCATTCATCAGGTCATTGGTAGGGGTATTTCTTCCGCTGGGTACTGCCGTGGACCATCCCGTTACCACATCTCCGGAGAGCCTGGGTGCGAATATATAGCTGAAAGAACTCCATTCCCCCAGATCGTTATCGCCCTGGTACTGTACCTCAAAGAGCGATTCGGGACCGTTTTTCCGTGCCGGATCAAAATTATCCTCGTATTTTGCATTCAGGGAATAACCCAGAGGCAGGATCTGCCGGAGTGTGGTTACGGCATCATCATATTTTTTATTGGTGAGGTATACTTTTCCCAGTAATCCCAGGGCGGCACCTTTGGTAACTCTTCCTGCCTGATTGGTATAAGACGCGGGCAGGGCTTGTACGGCATCTTTCAGATCATTTTCGATCTGAGCGTAGACCTCTGCCTGTGATACTCTGGCCAGTTCAAATGATTGTTCGTACGAACCGAGCGTTCCTGTTGTCAGGATCACATCACCGAAATAACGTACCAGATTGAAATAATAGTAGGCCCGCAAAAATTTAAGCTGTCCTTCAAAGACCAGTTTGTCATTGGGTTCCACCGGACTTTCCACCAGTTTTTCCAGCGTATTGTTAACGTTGTACAATGCTGAATAATGATTATTGTACAGGTTGGAGATTTCGCCGTTTCCTGAATTTACCGTAGAAAATTCAATGGCCTCCCAACCGGCCGCACCGCCGCGGTCGAGTGGATTGAAGTCAAAAGCAGTGTTATCAGATGCCATTTCTCCAAAGAGGTAAGCCGTATTGGTAATACCCTGCAGCTGACCGTACGCACCGTTGACCGCCTGTTCAATCTGCGTTTTATCTTTAAAAAAGCGTTCTTTCCCGATTTTGGTAGGGTCTGTGGTGGTAAGGAAGTCTTCACAGGAAGATAACACCGTACCGGCACAAAGCATAGAGAGTATGAGTATTTTCGATTTCATTTTTTGTCGGATTTAGAAGTTAAGACGAAGGCCTGCTGCAAGTGTTCTGGGGATCGGGTAAGATTCGTCGTCATAGCCGAGTTCAGTAGTGCCGTTCTGCTGATTAGCTTCCGGGTTGTTTCCGGGATACTTTGTAAAAAGGAACAGGTTGGTGGCACTTACAAATACTCTGGCATTTTTCAGAACGGGATTACGGCTTTGCAGTGTGTAACCCAGGGTGATGTTTTTCAGCCATGTATGGCTGGCGTCATAAACATAGCGTTCACTGCTTTCACGTGCCCATTTCCAGGAATCCGTCCCTCCCTGTGAGTGTTTATCTGACGGATTACTTCCCGGGTTTTCAGGAGATCTCCACCGGTCTTTGGCTTTGTCCAGTACATTGAAGACACCGTCCATATTCATGGTTGAAGACTCAATATTCCGGTAAATCTGATAATTCTCAGCACCCGTAAACTGGATGCTTATATCGAAATTTTTGTAATCAGCCATTACCGTCCAAGCCCAGGTAAAGTCGGGGTTCGGATTACCGATTTCTACCATATCCTGTGTGTCGTAACTTACTACTCCGTTACCATCAGCATCCCAGAAGATCATACTTCCCGGAATGGCACCATCCTGCAGGGGAGCTGCTTCAATTTCGGCTTTGGTATTAAAAATGCCCAGTTTTCTGTAACCATAGATCATCCCGATAGGCCTGCCGATTTTCTGTACATTGTAGCCACCGTACATGCCTCCACTCCAGATGGGGGTAGCGTCATCACCTCTCAGTTGCAGTATTTTGCTGCGGTTAAAGGTGATGTTGGCATTGGTTTTAATGTTAACAGGCCCCAGTTTTAAACGGTAATCAGCGGCGAATTCGAGGCCTTTGTTCTGTACTTTACCCAGATTGGTCCAGACGGATGTAAAACCGGTTACAGAAGGAACCGGCACGTTGAACAGCATGTCACGGGTAATTTTCTTATACCATTCTGCTGTCAGGATTAACTGGTTATTAAACAAGGCCAGGTCAAGGCCAATATCCAGCTGATTTGATTTTTCCCATTTCAGATCGGCATTGGCAAAAGATTCTACGACTTTTCCGGGAGCAATTGAATTGTCAAGGATATAATTCTCTGTACGCATAAAAGCCAGGTGCCGGTAATTGCCGATATCGTTATTACCCGTTACCCCCCAGCTTCCCCGGAGTTTGAGGTCTGTCAGCCATTCAAACTTAGGCATAAAGCTTTCTTCTGAAAGCCGCCAGCCCACGGAAAAGGCCGGGAAATTACCGTATTTCGCATTCTGACCGAACCGGGAGCTTCCTTCTCGCCGCATAGAGGCCGAAAGCAGGTACTTATCCTTGTAGGCATAATTTAACCTGGCCAGGTAAGCGAGCATTGTCCAGTCATATTCATAAGAATCGGACGCGCGAATGATGGCTGCTCCCAGATAGGGTACGAGGTCGTCAGGAAAAGTATTCCCTGAACCTGCCAGGCCTTTTACCGTTTCCTTCTGGGTGCTGATACCCGCAAGCAGATCCAGTTGATGATCTGCTCCCAGGTCTGCCTGATAGGTCAGTAACTGGTCCGTTGAAAAATTGATCAACTGATCCGTGTTCTCGTTGGCAGTAGCAATCCGTGGGGGTGCCCCGGATAATCCCGAACCCAGTGAAACACCAATAGTAGAAGGGACAAACTGCTTGTTATTTTCATATTTAAGACGGACATTAACCGAAGACCTGAATTTAAGGCCTTTCAGCAGGTTGAGTTCTATATAGCCATTCGACAGGATATCAGCGATATTTCTTGTCCGTGTGATTTCCTGAAGGGCAAAAACCGGATTGGGAAAGCCAAAGACGCCATCCAAACCACCGATATACGGTCTAAGACTCCCGTCTTCGTTGTACATCGGTTCTCGCGGATCCATGATTAAGGCAGAACCAACAATGGAATTTCTTCCGTCAGTATTGGCCAGATTTGATTTGGAGTAAGTTCCGTTAATATTGGCCCCTACGGTTATGAATTTGTTGATTTCACCTTCCAGGTTGGTTCTGACAGAAAGCCGGTCATAATCGGTATGTACCAGTGCACCCGCTTCTTTATAATACCCGATGGATAATAATGATTTGATAGGGCCTTTCCCCGACGACAGTGAAAGATTAAGGTCGGTATAAGGAGCATTATTATGTAATATTTCTTCATACCAGTTGGTTGAATACCGGGTTTGTTCCGGATAGCGGAACCCTTCCGGAATTTCTTCCAGCGTAGGATAACGGGTATACCCGCTGTCAAAATAATAGCGGTCTGAAAATACTTCTTTTTTGAATTGGGCAAATTCCTCACCATTCAGCACTTTTACTTTTCTTGAATCCGGCAGATTCTGAACACCGTAGTCCAGTGAAAAACTGAGGCCTACTTTTCCTTCTTTCCCTCCTTTGGTGGTGATCAGTACTACACCGTTTGAGCCTCTTGCTCCATAGATGGCTGTGGAGGCGGCATCTTTCAGAATAGAAATGCTTTCAATATCATTGGGATTAAGGTTTTGTCCGACAGACGTGCCCACAGCAAATCCGTCGATTACATATAAGGGGTCACTTCCGGCACCCAGAGAGCCAACACCCCGTATCCTGACCTCGAACTGTCCGCCGGGTGTTCCGTTTTTTTGTTTGGCAACCACACCGGCAGCCTGTCCCTGAAGAAGACGGGTTACATTGGAAGCCGGAACATCGCCGATATCCTCCACACTGATCACAGAAACAGCAGAAGTAATATCCCGTTTCCGTTGCGTTCCGTACCCTACGACGACCACTTCTTCCAGTGTTTTATTGTCAACGTCAAGACTTACCGATATTGTGGTTTGGGAGGCTACTTCAATTTCCTTACTTATATAACCCACAAAGGAAAAAATAAGGGTGCTTTCGCCGTCAGGCAGTACCAGCTGATAATTTCCTTCAAAATCGGTAATAGTGCCCTGTTGCGATCCTTTTCTGATCACACTAACACCCGGTAATCCCTCTCCGTCGGCATCTGTTACTTTCCCGGAAATAGTCCTGTCCGCTTGATTCAGTTCGGTTTGGCTCCCCTGAATCTGATTTTGCATTTGTGGTAAAACCCGTTTTCCGGAGCTGCTCAGAAGAATTTTCTTTCCTTTGAGCTGATATTGAATACCAAGCGGTCGCAGGGTTTCTGTCAGAATATCTTCCAGCACCGCATTGGACTTACTGACTTCCACACGGGTATTTACATCAAGTACGTTGGAACTGTAAAAGAAACGAAGGCCGGTAACTTCTTCAATTTCTGAAAACAGAAGCCTGAGTGGTTTGTTTCCCTGTTTAATCGTTACCGATTGTTTGAGATATTCCTGGGCAGAAGCGCTGATAGCGTACGAACTACTCAGAAAAATCAGAGTGAGCAGGCATTGCGTTAATGTGAACTTCATCATTCTGATACCTGTACGGCGGTTAAAAAGTTTTAGCATAAATGGGTTTTTTTAGCGTAGGTTAAAGGTTATAGGATACAGTATGGTTTCATTTTTTGCAGCGCGATTTAAGGATTATCCATGGCAACCCTCGCCGCTGATGATAATTTGCCCGTCTACAATCTGATAACTGACAGAAGCGATCTTGCAAAGGATATCCAGTTGTTCATACAGGGTTTCGTCAGAAAAAACGGCTGTGATACGGCATGGTTTCAGGCTGTTTTTATTGTACTGGATTGTAATTCCGAACTGGTCTTCCAGACGCGCGAGTATCTCGGATAAAGGAACTTCCGAGTATTCCGTTTCCTGATAGGCCGGTATTTTTTTGACGGGCTCGGGCCTGGCTACGAGTGTTTTGGAAAAGTGGTATTCTTTCTTTTCAAACAGGCCCTCCTGATTGGCTGTAAGGATTAATCCTTTTACCTCCCTTTGAAAAGTGGAGTCGGCGAGCCGGGCAGTAGAATATACGGAGACCTTGCCCGACTGGACTTTGACGCTGTTTTGTTCTTCATTTGCATAAGCTCTCACCGTAAAGCGGGTTCCCAGCACTCTCGTGACCATTTCGCCTGTTATGACCAGAAATGGAGTGTTTTGGTGAATAACCGAAAAATTGGCTTCCCCTTCGAGGAACACCCTCCGTTCGGCCTCAAAGCGGGAAGGATATTTTAAAGAACTTCCCGGGCTTAGCAGCACATCGGTGCCGTCGGGAAGACGCAGTTGCATAGGAGAAACAGTGTTATTGTAGGTTTCGGCCAGATTGTTTGTTTTTCCGGGGATGGAAACTGATATGGAATCAGGAAAAAGAGCCTGATTTCCAAAATAATAATGAATGAAAAATGCAGATAATAACATGGCTGCTATAACCGCTGATCTCTGGAATATTTTCTTCCGGGAAGTACGTATTTTATAACGGCTTATGTTCAGGAAGGCAGGTTTCTCATCGTCAGCATAGAGTGTCTGATCAAGGAATTTTTCAACCTCTTTTCTGATTTCGGCAGAAGATATGGATTCCGGAGCATTGTATGAAGCCAGGATTACCTGCCGCGCCTTACTGATCTGTTCGCTCTTTTCAGGATAAATGCTTAAAACCTTATGCCATAAGGCGGCACTGTCGTCCTGCGGATTGCGGACCCACCGGACAAAATTTTCGTCCAGAATAAAATCCTCTATTGTATAGTTTATATAGTCATTAAGGGACATGGCTTGAATGTAATTAGCGTGTTGTCATGAATGGGATATGAAAGTTGTAATCAGAAGCCAAAGCGTAACCCAGTTGCTTTTGAGGTTTTTTATGGCTTTCTGGATCAGATTATAGACCGACTG
This sequence comes from Telluribacter sp., assembly GCA_040391535.1. GTDB lineage: Bacteria > Bacteroidota > Bacteroidia > Cytophagales > Spirosomataceae > JBEBXQ01. Next base: position 32,614 of record JBEBXQ010000007.1, read on the forward strand.
TTTTCCGAGTTGCATCACTTCTGAGATCTGATCGAATGATAAATCCTGGTAAAACCGCAGGTAAATAATTTCCTTCTGGCGTATGGGCAGGTTATTGACCAGATAATTGAGTTTGGTGATGTTATGGTAATCTTCCTCTTCTTTGATCAGCCTGAAATCAATTGCGAATTCAATGGCAGGTTCATTTTCTTCAGGCCATTGCATCTGCCTGAAAACTTTTTGCTTTTCCAGTTCCTGAATGAGACTTCTTTTAACGATGACCATCAGGTACGATTTTACATTTTCTACTTTGCTGCTTTTATGCTGAATCCGGTGGAGATTAACAAAAACATCCTGAAGACAGTCTTTCACAAACTCTTTGTCATTATGAATCCGCATACCCCAGTGAAATAAATCGGCATAATACATTTCCATAATACGGGCAAGCGCATAGGTATCGCCATGACGGTAATCTTCCCAAAGCTGTTGTACTTCAATCATTGAAATGTTTTTACTCATTCTTGCCGGATTTGATACTATGATGATTCAAATCATAAAACCTAACCTTCATTTTGTGATATTTTTTATACACATAATTATTAAAATTTATCATTAATTGTAATAAATGAAGTTCTGTTTTGATTTTAATATCCTGAAAAGTCATGATGATAGAATTATTTCAATATTATTATTTTTTTTAATATTCACCATGAGGGAATTATTTCAGGAAGTGCACGATGATTTTTCTCCAGACGTTGCAGTTTCTTTGTAATTTGCCTGTTCAAACTAAATCTTTAAGATAATGGATCAGCGTATAATTAATCTGTTTGATGAGTACACGCATAAACCACTTTCGAGGGAAGATTTTCTTTCAAAGCTGGCCAGGCTGACCGGAAGCACCGCAGCCGCTCTGGCGGTATTGCCTATGCTTGAAGTGAATTATGCCCATGCGGCTACCATTGCCGAAAACGACGATGACCTGGTAACAGAAGAAATTACTTATCAGGGTGATGATACGGTCGTAAAAGGTTATCTGGCCCGCCCTGCAGGTGAAGGTAAACTGGGATCCGTTATTGTTATTCATGAAAACCGCGGACTGAACCCACATACCAGAGATGTAGCGCGAAGAGTGGCGAAAGAAGGCTATATAGCCCTTGCCGTAGATGCCTTGTCTCCGTTTGGAGGTACGCCTGCCGATGAAGATGAAGCCAGAAATCAAATCGGAAAACTGGATATGAAAAAGAACCTTAATAATTATCTGAAAGGGTTTGATTATCTGCGTTCACGGCCGGATAGCAACGGTAAAACCGCATGTGTCGGTTTTTGCTGGGGTGGGGCTATGGCTAATCAGCTGGCAGTGAATTCTCCGGATCTGAAAGCGGCAGTAGCATTTTATGGCAGACAGGCCGACGCGGCGGATGTACCCGCCATCAAAGCCCGTTTAATGCTGCATTACGGTGAGATGGACGAAAGGGTGAATGCCGGTATTCCTGCGTATGAAGAAGCCTTGAAAGCTGCCGGAAAAGATTATGAATTGTTTATTTACAAAGGTGCCCAGCATGCATTTATGAATGACACCGCACCCACACGCTATAACCCTGAAGCGGCAAAGCTTGCCTGGGACCGGACCATTCAATTATTTAAAAATACCATTGCCTGAATATTCTGAAATGAAAAAAAAACTTAGAAACTGCTACCTGTTATTGTTGTCTGTACTGCCTCTGATGGGGCATAGCCAGATCCGAGATTCGCTGGGAATTGTAGCAAAGGGCGCACAGGTAAAGATGCTGGATAACTCCTTTAAGTTTACAGAAGGACCCGTAGCAGATAAAAACGGCGATGTCTATTTTACTGACCAGCCCAATAACAAAATTTATAAATGGACGGCCGCCACCGGTAATATATCGCTGTTTACGGACAAGGCGGGCCGCTCCAATGGCTTGTATTTTGACAAAAAGGGGAAACTCCATGCCTGTGCTGATGAAAATAACCAGCTCTGGTCATTTGATGAAAAGGGAAATCCGACGGTACTGGTAAAGGATTTTGACGGTAAATTACTGAACGGCCCTAATGATTTGTGGATTGACGCACAGGGAGGTATTTACTTTACAGATCCTCTTTTTGCACGTAATTACTGGCAGCGTGATCCGGCTATGCAGCAAGACGGTGAGTTCGTTTATTATCTGAGTTCTGACCAAAAACTGAAAAGGGTTAAGGCAAACGTAAAAAAGCCAAACGGAATTATCGGAACGCCTGACGGGAAAAAACTGTATGTGGCTGATATTGGCGGGGCTAAGATTTATTCGTATGATATTTCAGAAAACGGAGACATCGGCAATCAGCAGCTGTTTACCGATATGGTAGCTGATGGAATGACGATTGATAATCAGGGGAATATTTATCTGGCCGGTAAGGGCATAACCGTATTCAACAAATCAGGAAAGCAGATCGCGCATATTCCGATTGATAAAGGCTGGACCGCCAATGTTTGCTTTGGAGGAAAAAAGCGTGATACCCTATTTATAACAGCAGGAGAGGCTGTTTTCAGTTTAAAAATGAATGTGAAAGGAGTTAAATGATTATTGATTTAAGAAGTGATACGGTTACCCGTCCTACGCTGGGAATGATGAACGCGATGGTGTCGGCTGAAGTGGGAGACGATGTGTTCGGAGATGATCCGACGGTAAATGAGCTGCAGGAAAAAGCGGCAGGAATGTTTGGTATGGAAGCTGCTTTATTTTGCCCTTCCGGAACCATGACAAACCAGCTGGCATTAAGAGTGCATACCCAGCCCGGGAGTGATGTCGTCTGTGATAAGTTATCGCATATATATGTTTATGAAGCAGGCGGTATCATGCTCAATTCGTTTTCTTCCGTAAGGCTGCTGGAAGGCGACCGGGGGCGGTTGACAGCACAACAGGTACGGGATATCATCGAACCCGAAGATGATATCCATACTACGTTTACCCGGGTTGTTTCCCTTGAAAATACGATGAACAAAGGTGGGGGCAGCTATTATAACTTCAGTGAAATAGAAGCTATCCGGAAGGTTTGTACTGAAAAAAAAGTAGCGCTTCACCTGGATGGTGCCAGGCTGTTTAATGCCCTGGCAGAAACCTCTGAAACACCTCAGCAATACGGACAGGTGTTCGATACGATCAGTATTTGTTTGTCGAAAGGGCTTGGCTGTCCGGTAGGTTCTTTACTTTTAGGTTCTGCAGCAACCATCAGTAAGGCAAAACGGTTCCGGAAAATTATGGGTGGCGGCTGGCGGCAGGCCGGTTTTCTGGCAGCTGCCGGAATCTATGCGCTGGATCATCATATTGAAAGGCTTAAGGAAGACCATTACCGGGCACGGGCAATTGCTGCGTTATTCGCAGATCACCCTGAAGTGGAGAATATCCTGCCTGTAGATACGAATATCGTGATTCTGAAGCTGGCCGCAGGTGTAAGTGAAAAAGTGTTTGTCGGAAAACTGGAATCAAAAGGAATACTGGCGATAGAGATGGGTAAAGGGCTGGTCAGGTTTGTCACACATCTCAATTTTACGGACGATCATCTGGAGGAAATGCGAAAACGGGCCTTCTGACTCATATCAGGTGCAGATACTTAAAAAAATACCTTATTCTCCTAAACAGAAAGGTGTGTTTCTGATGTTAGGGGCTTCTCTTTTCTTTGCCCTTATGGCAGCCTCTTCCAAATGGCTGAGTAAGGATTTCAGTACAGTACAACAGGTGTTTTTCCGGAATCTGATCGGAGTGGTATATGTACTGCTGAGTATCTGGCAAAAACCGATGCAACACAAAGGAGGAAAACCTGCCTTGCTCATTTTCAGAGGAGTGATTGGTACCATTTCCCTGTATCTGCTGTTTTATGCGATTTCAACCCTGGGTCTGGGACAGGCCATTACCTATCAGTATACCTATCCTATATTTCTCTCCCTTTTTTCCTGGTTACTGATTGGTGAAAAACTGAACAAAAGAGAGTGGACGGCTATTTTTGCCGGTTTTACAGGTATATTGCTTATTTTCAGACCCGATATGCAGCTAACAGCCAGGGAGCATATGATCGGGCTGGGAAATGCCATTCTTACTTCCTTTGCGTATCTTTCCATCCGCCAGCTGAGCGGATATTATGACACCCGTGCTATTGTACTTTCATTTATGCTCAGCGGAATTGTTTTGCCTGCGATTTCTATGACGGTGGGCGCTTTTACCGGGCCGGTGGAGGGTTGGGAATTTCTGGTGGGTACCTTCAGATGGCCTGTCAATATATCGCAATGGCTTGTGATCACCGCTTTAGGGATCACCGCCCTGATCGGACAGTTCATGATGACCATGGCTTTTCAGTATGGGAAAGCGGGTCAGGTGGCAGCGGTGAGCTACTCCAACATCATGTTTTCTCTTCTGTTTGGGATGATGCTTGGAGAAGGAATTCCGTCAGTAATTGTACTTTCAGGAATTTCCTTCATTATATTGGGAGGAGTAATGGTAGCCAGGAAATGAAGGTGCCGGTTTGTTAAGCTATTTCTGAATTTCAGTACCAGTACTTTACAATTTCTATTGTAGAAAACACAACCATCGCCAGGCACAGGATCAGTTTCATCATAATTCCCGAAATGAATCCGACAAAGGAGCCAAACGCAGAGCTGACAGCTGATTTCGTTTGAGCACCTCCCAGCAACTCGCCGGCCATAGCACCGATGAATGTTCCGATGAACATTCCGATCCCTGGCAAAAACAGAAGTCCGGACAGCATCCCGATAACCGCACCTATGGCACCAAACCGTGTTCCGCCGAATTTTTTCGTACCCCAGATAGGTATGTAGTAATCAAGTATAGTAACGGCGAGAGTAAGTAATCCGAAACTCCAGAGAACGCCATTATTAAAATCCCCGAAACCGCTCCATTGCAGCAGAATCATACCGGCAAAACTGAGCGGAGGTCCCGGAAGTGGAAGAACCGCTCCGGCCAATCCAACCAGCAGGCATAGAACTGATAGGGTTAATAAGAGAATTTCCATGATATTTAATAGTGTTTTGAGAGCAATTAACAGAAAAAGTTTTACTACACCTATATTTGTAATTATAATTGTTTTAAATCAAAACGAATAAATAACTAAAAGCCTATTTCAAAAAGGATCCATGGCAAAAGTATTGATTATAGGAGCAGGAGGAGTGGGTAGTGTGGTGGCACATAAGTGTGCATTAAACAGTAATGTGTTTACTGGCATTATGCTGGCCAGCCGTACCAAAGCCAAATGCGATAAAATTGCAGAGGAAATTAAGACCATGCATGGTGTTACTATTCAGACGGCTCAGGTAGACGCGGATATAGTAGCTGAAACCGTTTTACTCATCAAACAGTTTGAACCTGTGATGGTGATTAACGTAGCGCTTCCTTATCAGGATCTAACCATTATGGACGCCTGTCTGGAAACCGGTGTGCATTATCTGGACACCGCAAATTATGAGCCTAAAGATGTGGCTAAGTTTGAATACAGCTGGCAATGGGCTTATCAGGACCGGTTTAAAGAAAAAGGCCTGATGGCATTACTGGGTTGTGGATTTGATCCGGGTGTTACACAGGTTTTTACATCGTATGCCGCTAAGCACCATTTTGATGAAATCCATTATCTGGACATCGTAGATTGTAATGCAGGTGATCACGGAAAGGCATTTGCCACTAATTTCAACCCCGAAATCAATATCCGTGAAATAACGCAGCCAGGTCGCTACTGGGAAGACGGACAATGGGTAGAAATTCCTGCCATGTCCATTCATAAACCGATTGACTATCCCGGTATCGGACCGAAAGAAAGTTATGTGCTTTATCATGAAGAACTGGAGTCGCTGGTGAAAAACTTCCCGACACTGAAAAGAGCACGATTCTGGATGACCTTCGGACAACAGTACCTGACGCATCTTAATGTCCTTGAAAATGTTGGAATGACCAGTATTGAGCCGGTAAAATTCAAAGGAATTGATATAGTTCCGCTTGAATTCCTGAAAGCGGTCCTTCCGGCGCCTGATACATTAGGTGAAAATTATAAAGGACAAACATCAATCGGCTGTCAGATCAAAGGCATAAAGGATGGTCAGGATAAAACCTATTATGTATGGAATAACTGTGATCATGCTGCGTGTTACAGAGAAGTACGCGCTCAGGCTGTAAGCTATACTACCGGTGTGCCGGCTATGATTGGTGCTATGCTGATGCTCACCAATGAAGAATGGATGAAACCCGGGGTATGGAATTGCGAACAGCTTAATCCTGATCCTTTTATGGAGCAACTGAATAAACAGGGGTTGCCCTGGAACGAGGAGGTCAATACAGCCTTACCTCATGAATACTGAAAACGGCTAAGCTAGTCAAAAAGTCCGGATAGGTGTGAAATCACAAGTCCGGGCTTTTTTTTGTGCCAAATAAAAAGCACCGGCATTTTCATACCGGCGCTTTTCAATATCAGTTTATCTGTGTCGAATTAAGCTTTCTTTCTGGCTTCGTTCTCTGTTTTCACCAGTGCTTCAAATTCTTCAACTTCGATCGTTTTTTCAGTCTGCGCAATATTTTCTTTAATCACACCGAATACTTTGTTATCCAGCAACTGATTAAAAATCTGCGTAGTATTATCCTTTTCCTGATCTCTCAGGTAACCCAGCGCAATTTTATCGATCATTTCGTTCATTTCACCTTCCTGCGCATAGATGCCAAACTGGTCACGTACCATATTACGGGTAAATTCCAGAATTTCAGGGTATTCAACCGTCAGATTAAATGTTTCGGCAATACGGTTACGGATCAGATTGTATTTGATGGACTTTTTGATGTCTTCGTATTGTTCCTCAATCTGAGTACGGGTGAAGTTTCCTTCATTGGATTTCTCCAGCCAGTTTTTCAGGAATTCATCAGGAAGCTCAATTTCGATGCTGTTAAGTAACGATTGCTCAGCTTTCAGACGAAGGTAGTTTTCAGATTCGCGGGTATAGTTTTCCTTAACTACATCCATCAGTTTCTCACGGAACTGCTCCTCTGTTTCCACTGTATTTTCACCGAAGACATTATTAAAGAACTCCTGATTGATTTCAGCAGGTGCCTGACGGTTAATATCTTCTACCTTGAAGGTGAATTCACCTTCAAGACTGTCTGTTTCTTCTTTTTTCTTGCCGGTTACATGGGCTATGGCAGCCTGATCCTCAAAGGTATTCTGGATGTCCAGTGTAATCACATCGTCCTTTTTAACACCTGTGAATTTGTCAAGGACTTCTTCTTTTACTTTGTTGGTCGGAATGGCGGTCTTGGTACTGAATTCAGAGGATTCCTGTGCAAGCTCACCGAAGATCATATCACCCTTTTCTGCACTTTCAGGATGGATGGTTTGGGCAAAACGCTCTTTCAGATTTTCAATGGTTGAATCCAACTCTTTGTCTCCTGCGTTGATCGTTAATTTATCAACAGCCGGGATAGCAGCAAAATCAATGACAAAATCTGTAGCCAGACCCAAATCATAACTGAAGTTATACGTAGTGTCTTTACTCCACTCGATATCAGCAATTCCATCGGTCTGCGGAAGAGGATCTCCTACAATCTGCAGTTTGTTATCCTTGATATAATCAGATACTGCATGGCTGAGCAGATGATTCACTTCATCAATCAGAATACTTTTGCCATACATTCTCTCGATCACGTTGACAGGTACTTTGCCTGGACGGAAACCTTTCAGAGAAACTTTTTTGCTATAATCTTTGATTGATTTATCTACTTTCGGACGGTAATCTTCCGGCGTAAGCGTTACTTTTAACGAAGCCAATGTTGGCGAGCTTTTTTCTAACAGAACTTCCATTCCGGGTCGTGTTTTGACGAGTTAACTGTGATTAAAAAAAATGAAAGCCCTCAAAACATTTGGTCCTGAGGGCTTCAGTTGAGGTTTCATTAATTATTAGCTGTTCACTAAAATTGCTGTTTCCCCGTTTGTACGGGCGGAGGGAATCGAACCCCCACGCCTTGCGGCACTAGATCCTAAGTCTAGCACGTCTACCAGTTCCGCCACGCCCGCTTCTATTTAACTGAGGACTTTTATATTTCCTCTCTTCGTTTTCGGACTGCAAAGGTAAGGGGGAGTGGTTTGAAATTCCAAACATTCTGTGAAAAAAAATTAAAAAAAGTTTCCGGCTTGAATTCATGGATGTAAAATGTTATTTTGGTAAATTCGTTAAAGTATTAATTTGAATAACGTGGAAGCTGTTGCTATTGACCTGGAGCTAGAAAGGAAGGAAATATTGAAGCGGTACCGCAAATTGTTGCGTACCGCCAAACCTTTTTTGAAAGATAATGACGCAAAACTGATAAAAAAGGCCTTTTTTACCTCGGTTGATGCGCATCATGAGATGAGACGACGCTCAGGGGAGCCGTATATCTACCATCCGCTGGCGGTGGCACAGATTGTCGTTGAAGAAATCGGGCTTGGTACCACATCCATTGTTTCGGCATTGCTGCATGATGTCGTGGAAGATACCGACATGACCATCAAGGATATTGACCGGTTGTTTGGTAAAAAGGTTGCCCAGATCATTGACGGGCTGACGAAGATTTCAGGGAAATTTGAGTACGGAACTTCGCAGCAGGCAGAAAACTTCAGGAAAATGCTGCTGACCCTGTCGGAAGACGTAAGGGTTATTCTGATCAAGCTGGCTGACCGGTTGCATAACATGCGTACCCTTGACAGCATGCCCAGAGACAAGCAGCTTAAGATTGCTTCCGAAACGATTTTTGTATATGCTCCGCTTGCCCATAGGCTGGGATTGTATGCTATTAAATCTGAGCTGGAGGATTTGTATCTGAAATATGCAGAACCGGATGCTTATCGTGCTGTAGCCAGAAAGTTGCGCGAAACCAAAAATACAAGGGACCGGTTTATTTCCAGGTTTGTGGAGCCCATTATTGCGGATCTTGATGATGCAGGTTTTAAATATGCCATTAAAGGCCGGCCTAAATCCATTTATTCCATCTGGAATAAAATGAAGAAGCAGAATAAGCCTTTTGAAGAAATTTATGACCTGTTTGCCATCCGTATCATTATTGACGCACCCACGGAATTTGAAAGAGAGAAAGCACTTTGCTGGCAGGCTTATTCCATGGTTACCGACCATTATAAACCGAATCCGGATCGTCTGAAAGACTGGATTAATACGCCCCGTGCCAACGGCTATCAGTCACTACATTCAACCGTAATGAGTAAAACGGGTCAGTGGGTAGAAGTGCAGATCCGTACCTCCCGGATGGACGAGATTGCTGAGAAAGGTTACGCGGCACACTGGAAGTACAAAGGGAATGAAACCAAAGTAAGAGGAAATATTGAACAGTGGATTAATCAGGTCCGGGAGACCCTGGAAAACGGTGTGGGTGACCGGACTGCAGCCATTGAATTTCTCGACGAATTCCGTAGTAACCTGTTTAGTGAAGAAGTATTTGCCTTTACACCGAAAGGTGACCTGAAAGTTCTGCAACGTGGGGCTACTGCGCTTGATTTTGCCTATGAAATCCATACGGAAGTAGGAGCACGGTGTATGGCTGCCAAAGTAGGAGGCTCTCTGGTACCTATCAGTTATGTTTTGCAGAATGGTGATCAGGTGGAGATTATTACTTCTAACAAGCAAAAGCCCAATGACGACTGGCTGAGAATTGTGGTGACGTCTAAAGCCCGGGCACGCATTAAGGACTTTCTGAAAGAAGAAAGCCGGGTTTATGAATCAGACGGGCGTCAGATTGTGGAAAAGAAACTCAAATTGCTGGGTATTGAAATGTCAGCAGAGATTATCAATCAGCTAAGGGCTTTCTTTGAATGTAAAACGCCGGTTGACTTTTTTTACAGAATAGGGAAAGGGTATATCAATCCTGATGAACTCAAACGTTTTAAGCGGTATAAGGAAACCAAAGAGCAGAAACAGAAAATATCTTCGGATGACGCATCCGATGGGAAAGAGTTTGTTTCCCTGCTCAAGAATATTCATGGAGAAAGATCCGACAGTGATACCCTGCTGATCGGAGAGGATATGGATAAAATTGATTACAGACTGGCCCCCTGTTGTAATCCGATTGCCGGTGACGATGTGTTTGGATTTGTTACCATCAATGAAGGCATAAAAATCCACCGTACGACCTGCCCGAACGCAGCCGAGCTGATGGCTAAGCACGGTAACCGTATCCTGAAAGCCAAGTGGAAATCCCAGAAGGAAGAAGCCTTTCTGGCTGGATTGAGAATTACCGGAATGGACAGGGTAGGACTGGTGAATGATGTTACCCGTATTATTTCTAATGAACTCCATATCAATATGCGGGGAATAACAATTGATACCAAAGAAGGGTTGTTTGAAGGAGATATTAAGCTCTATGTACACGATACCAAACACCTTGATACGTTAATTAATAAGTTGGAAAGAGTAAACGGGGTATATAAAGTGCTGAGATTTGACGCAAACCTGAATATGGCAATTTAAGCATACAGGCAGCGGTTATCCCACTTTTTTATCAGAGTTTGCCCGATAACTCGGAAAAACCAACTAATTTGCAACAGATTTCTGAGATTATGAAAGAGAACGTTCAATCGAATTTTGAAGCGGCAAAAAAAATACTGACCGCTTATCTTGAAAGCAAGGGGCTGCGTAAAACTCCCGAACGGTTTGCTATACTGGAAGAGATATACACACGAGGAGACCACTTTGATGTGGATGAATTGTATATCAGCATGAAAAATAAACGGTACCGGGTCAGCCGTGCAACAGTTTATAACACGCTGGATGTACTCGTAGACTGTGATTTGGTTACCAAGCACCAGTTTGGTAAAAATCTTGCCCAGTATGAAAAATCGTACGGATTTAAACAGCATGATCACCTCATCTGTACAGACTGTAACAAGGTGATGGAATTCTGTGATCCAAGGGTGCAGAACATTCAGAATATGGTGGGTGAAATGCTTAATTTCAATGTTGTACATCACTCATTGATCTTTTACGGTAATTGCACCAGATCCAAATGTGAAAATAAATCGGAAGCCAGAAAAGAAGTGGCAGCACTAGGTTAAGTTGTATTCTAAAAATTAACTAAAATCAAATATTCAGGATTCGGCCATGCCGGATCTTACTATTTAAACCAATGAAAGTAGACGTTCTGCTAGGGCTCCAGTGGGGAGACGAAGGTAAAGGTAAAATTGTAGACGTGCTGGCTCCTCAGTATGAGGTTGTCGCGCGTTTTCAGGGTGGTCCTAATGCTGGGCACACGCTTGAGTTTGAAGGGAACAAGCATGTATTACATCAGATACCTTCCGGAATATTCCGTTCCGATATTCTGAATATCATCGGTAACGGCGTAGTGCTGGATCCTGTGGTTTTCAAAAAGGAAATTGAGGCGCTGGCCAAATTTAATCTGGATCTGAAGACCAATCTTCTGATTTCCAAAAAAGCTTCCCTGATTTTACCAACGCACCGTTTACTGGATGCAGCTTATGAACAGGCAAAAGGTGATGCAAAAATAGGCTCTACACTCCGTGGTATCGGACCTACCTATCAGGATAAAGTTGCCCGTCTTGGCTTAAGGGTCGGTGATATTATCTCCCCTAATTTTGAAACAAAATATAAACTCCTTGTCGATACTCATAAAACCCTGCTTGAGTTTTATCATTTTGACTATGAAACTTCGCTGGCCAATGCTGAGAAGGACTTCTTTGAAGCAGTAGAATTCCTGAAGCAGTTCCAGTTGGTAAATAGCGAATATACAGTTAACAATGCATTGGAAGCCGGTAAAAGCGTGCTGGCCGAAGGAGCTCAGGGGTCACTCCTTGATGTTGATTTCGGATCTTATCCTTTTGTCACCAGTTCAAGTACCATGACCGCAGGAGCCTGCACAGGCCTTGGCGTTTCTCCGAAGCAGATCGGAGAGGTTTTTGGAATTTTTAAAGCTTACTGTACACGTGTGGGCAGCGGGCCGTTCCCGACCGAGCTGGATGATGAAACGGGGGAAAGAATCCGTCAGATAGGACGGGAGTTCGGGGCTACTACCGGCAGAATCAGAAGAACTGGCTGGCTGGACCTGCCGGCATTGAAATATGCGATCATGCTGAATGGCGTGACCAGGCTGATTATGATGAAAGCCGACGTACTGAATGATTTTGAGACCATTCGTGTGTGTACGCATTATAAACTCGATGACGGTACCATTACCAGTGAACTGCCCTACGATTTGTGTGATACCCATACCGAGCCCGTATATAAGGACTTCGCCGGCTGGCAGCAGGATCTGGAGAATATCCAGAATTTTGAAGAGGTACCTGAAAATCTTGCCATATATGTAAAATTCCTTGAAGATGAATTAGGATTACCTGTCAGCTTTATTTCTACAGGGCCCGACAGAGATGCGCTGATTTATAAAGACGCTCCTTTTACGTCAGAAAAAGTATAATAACAGGCAATGATGAAGAGTGTAGCAGGAAAGTATATGCTTTACTGTTACACTCTTTTTATTTTGTTTGTTTGAAAATTGAATAAAATTCATAAAATTTATAAAAAATCAATAAATGTAACCGATTCTTAAGATAGAAATCTCCTTTAATCGCTTTCAATATGCAAAACCTGACATCCCATACATTTCCCTGGTTAAAATTTTATGACGAAGGTGTCCCGAGTGAAATCGATCCTGACGTTTTTCCGTCATTGATCGAATTTCTGGAAGATGGTTTCCGAAGAAATGCAGATCTGGCGGCATACGGTAATATGGGAAAAACAATCACTTTCGGCGAGCTTGATGTCCTTACACGTCAATTCGCAGCCTATCTTCAGAAAGCAGGAATGAAGAAGGGGGACAGAATAGCTATTCAGATGCCCAATACACTTCAATACCCTATTGCTGCATTTGGGGCGTTAAGAGCCGGATTGACGGTCGTTAATACCAACCCGTTGTATACACCGCGTGAAATGCTGCACCAGTTCAAAGATTCCGGAGCCACAGCTATTGTTATCGTAGCTAATTTTGCTTCCAATCTGGAAAAAATTATTGATCAGACTGCGATCAGACATGTTATTGTTACCCAGTTGGGAGATATGCTGGGCTTTCCCAAGTCGCTCGTTGTAAATGCAGTTGTGAAATATATAAAAAAAATGGTGCCTTCGTATGCATTACCGGGAGCTGTTCATTTCAGAAAAGCATTGGCAGAAGGTGCTCAGGCGACCTATCAAAGACCGGAGATGAAGAGCAGCGATATCGGGTTTATACAATATACAGGAGGTACTACAGGAGTAGCTAAAGGCGCTGCCCTGACGCACAGAAACCTGATTGCCAATATTGAAGCCAATGCAGCATGGCTCAAGCCCGTTACCGATCAGCTGGAGACCAATAACCCCGTAATGGTGGCTGCCTTGCCTCTTTATCACGTATATGCGTTAACAATCAATGCATTAATGGCTGTAAAGTGTGGTGGGTTTAATCTTTTACTCACTAACCCGCGTGATCTGGACTCGTCCATAAAAGATCTGAAAAAATATAAGATTAATATTTTTCCCGGCCTCAATACACTGTTTAACGGATTGTTAAATCATCCGAAATTTGCTGAAGTTGATTTCAGCGGATTGGTGGTAACTACAGCCGGTGGGATGGCGCTGCAGAGGGTCGTGGCCGAGCGCTGGCTGAAAGTGACGGGATGTATATTATCAGAAGGTTACGGGCTTTCAGAAACTTCGCCGGTAGTCAGTTCTAATCCGCTGATAAAGAATAACCGGCTCGGAACAATCGGAATACCGTGGCCGAGTACTGAATTAAGAATTCTGAGCGATGACGATACCTGGGCTCCTGTTGGCGAAAGAGGTGAAATCTGTGTCCAGGGCCCGCAGGTAATGGCAGGGTACTATAACCGTCCGGAAGAAACGGAAAAGGCTTTTTTTATCTCTTCCGACGGAAGATGGTTCAGGACAGGGGACATTGGTGTGCAGGATGAAGACGGCTATTTTAAAATTGTAGACCGGAAGAAAGATATGATTCTCGTTTCAGGATTTAATGTTTATCCCAATGAAATTGAAGAGGTCGTTTCACAAATGGAAGGGGTGAGAGAAGTGGCCTGTGTAGGTATTCCGAATGAAAAATCCACGGAAATTGTGCAGTTGTTTATTGTGAAGAAAAACCCGGATTTAACGGAAAAGGAAGTAATGGATTTTTGCCGGGCTAATCTCACTGCCTATAAATGCCCCAAAAAAATTGAATTCCGTGATGAATTACCCAAAACCAATGTAGGTAAAATTCTGCGGAAAGCGCTTCGTGAAGAATATATGAAGAAAGACAACTAAGTCGAAGGAATATATTGTCCATACCCTTAATGCAGGTACACCGGCCCCGGGGTCGGTGTACTTTTTGTATAAAACAGACCAAAGGATATCGGAAATTTATCGGGATCTATGTAAGTTTGGGAAAATAAAACTGTAGCAGCAGCGAAAAGTCTATGAAGGAATTTGAAAAGGCTTCAAGATTGGAAAATCTGAAATATGATATTCGGGGTCCGATTTATCAGAAATCACTGGAACTTGAAAGTCAGGGTTATAAAATCATTAACCTCAATATTGGTAATCCTGCTCCGTTTGGCTTTGATGCACCGGACGAAATTGTGCATGATATTATTATGAATATCCGGAATGCACAGGGATACTCAGACTCCAGAGGGTTATTTGCGGCCCGTAAAGCTGTTATGCATTATACGCAGAACCAGGGCGTGCCAAATGTTGAAATCAATGATATTTTTATCGGGAATGGCGTAAGCGAACTTATTCTGCTTTCCATGCAGGCGTTGCTTAATCCTGGTGATGAAGTGCTGATTCCGGCTCCTGACTATCCATTATGGACTACTTCTGTTGCGCTGAGTGGTGGAAAACCCGTTCATTATATATGTGATGAAGCCGATAACTGGAATCCTGACCTTGATGACCTGGAGAGTAAAATCACTTCCCGGACCAAAGCCATTGTTCTGATAAACCCCAATAATCCCACCGGTGCCGTTTATGACAGACAGGTGCTGGAACGCATGGCGTCAATCGCCGAAATGCATGGATTGATTTTGTTCTCTGATGAAATCTATGATAAAATCCTCTATGACGAAGCCGTTCACTATCCTATGGCAACGCTGGTGAAAGATACGTTATGCGTTTCATTCGGAGGCTTATCCAAAAACTACCGCTCGGCAGGTTTCCGTGGCGGCTGGATGGTTTTCAGCGGAGCCAAGCATAAAGCAACGTCTTATATTGAAGGTATTCTGTTTCTGGCCAGCGCAAGGCTTTGCCCGAATGTGCCTACCCAGTATGCTATTCAGACGGCCCTCGGAGGATATCAGAGTATTGAAGACCTTGTATTACCGACCGGTCGCCTCTATAAGCAAATGAAGCTGATATATGACCGGCTGATCCGTATTCCCGGTGTAACCTGTGCCGAACCTAAAGGAGCTTTATATCTCTTTCCTAAAATTGACATGCCGCAGTTCGGGTATACAGAGGATACTGATTTTGTCTATGATTTACTGGTAGAGCAAAAAGTACTGGTAGTAGCAGGTACAGGATTTAATTATAAAAATGACGGGCATTTCAGGATTGTTATATTACCTGATGTCGAGATTTTAAATAAAGCGATGGACCGCATCGAACAATTCCTTAATAACCGGCGTGTGCATTCAGATTTTAAGATTGAAGAAGTATTAAGCAGAACGGTATAATCAATGGCGCTTTTGACATGAAGCGCCTTTTTATCCTTCTGTGATTACTCCCTGAACTCCATATTTACTCAACCAGGAATAATAGTGACTTTAGAACAAAAGAAACAGAGGCTTTTTCTGTTTTTGTGCGGACTTTTTCTAACCAATGCCATTATAGCAGAAATTATTGGAGTAAAGATCTTTTCCGTCGAACAACTCCTGGGCATTCCACCTTTACAGATTCCTGTCGGTGGCCAGAAATATGATTTTAACATGACTGCAGGAGTGGTTAACTGGCCTGTCGTTTTTCTTACATCTGATATTATCAATGAATACTTTGGCAAAAAAGGTGTCAGGCAGATTTCCTATCTGACCGCCGGTTTTATTGTGTATATGTTCATTGTCGTCTTTCTGGTCACAGCACTTCCGCCGGCACAGTTCTGGCTGGATCTTAACAATACTGACTCGTCAGGGAATTATTTTAATATGAACGAAGCCTTTATCAGGATTTTCAGCCAGGGGCTGGGTATTATGATTGGCTCTATCGTAGCTTTTTTATTAGGCCAGTTACTGGACATCACCATTTTCGCATGGTTGAGAAAACTGACCGGTCATAAGCATATCTGGCTTCGGGCGACCGGATCTACCATGTTTTCCCAGATGATTGACAGTTTTCTTGTTATCGGTATTGCGTTTTTTGTTTTCGGTAACTGGAGTCTGAATCAGGTATTTTCAGTGGGTACGGTTAACTATTTGTATAAAGGTATTATCGCCATTCTCACCACTCCTCTCATTTATATTGCCCACTATCTGATAGACAGGTACCTGGGGAAAGAAAATGCTATCCGAATGACTGAAGAAGCAGCGTCGGGTTCCTGAAATCAGCCGGGAAAGCCGGTCTTCTGTCTGATATGATCACAGATCACAGCGGTCGCAATACCTACATTCAGAGATTCGGCCTGTCCGAACCGGGGAATACTGACCGCATCCGTTATCAATTCCCTTATTTCCGCACTGATACCGTGCGATTCATTTCCCATGATCACAAAGGCCCCTTCCTGCGGGAACTGATACCCGTACAATGAAACACCTTCCAGTAACATACCTATTGTTTTTTTACCGGTGGTGTTTGCAGAAAGGTATTCCTGAATATTGGTATAATAAGGCTGAATCCTGCAAAATGATCCTTTGCTGGCCGCAATTACTTTAGGGTTATAAAATTCGGTTGTACTGTCTGAGCAGATTATTCCGTTAAAGCCATACCAGTCGGCAATACGGATAATGGTGCCCAGATTGCCGGGATCACGTATATCGTCCAGCACAAGAGTATAGTCGCCTGATTTTATTTCAAGGGGAAGATTGGGTTTCATTTTAACTACCGCTATAGCTCCGTCGTTGGTCTGGAAACTTCCAAGGCGGGAAAGCTCATCAGGGGTTGAATTTAAAATCTCAAATTCCTCTTTGGCAAAAATACTTCCGTATTTTTGCAGGAATTCATCAGTGGCTACCAGTATTTCGGTCTTATAATCAGAAGAAAGTAGTTCCAGAACACTTTTGGTACCCTCAACGACAAACGATTGGTAATGCTGTCTGAATTTTTTTAATTGCAGCGAGTTAATATATTTTATTTGATTTTTGCTTAGCATTGAACACGGGTAGTTGTGTAAAGATACTGGTTTTGTTATTCTTATGTTTAACGGTATTTTCCGGGTGCGCACCTACGTCTCCGTCCGGGGAGAGGTTATATTTACTGGGTACATCGAAAGTCCGGCAAAATAAGCAAATAAATAAAGAAGAACTAGAAGGATTGATCGGGGAAAAACCCAACCGCCGGTTTCTGGCGCTTCCGTTATATCCCTATCTGGGCCTGTATCGTCTGGGAGAGAGCGGATATGACAAAGCCAATCAGCAAAGAAAACTGAACATCTTACGACTGGAACTACAGCAGGAAATGGATCGTATCGGAGATACAGATGCCAGGAAATTACTGAAGGTTCAGCGTCGTTACGGCCGGAAAATCGAAAGGGCTAACAACAGAGTGGACCAGGGGAATTTTTTCATGCGTGTCCTGGGTGAGGCACCGGTATATCTGGATATCAGTAAGGTTGAACGTAATGCAGAGAAAATGCGCCTTTACCTGTTTAATAAAGGCTTTTTTGAATCATCTGTTGCTTACCGGCTGGATACGCTGATATCAAGGGTTAAAGTAAACTACTATATCACAGAGAACCGCCCTACGCTGATCCGTAATTTCACCTATTCCACGCAAAATGCGAGAATCGACAGTGTGCTGAAAGCCAATGCGCGGCTGTCGAAAATTATCCCGGGGAGCCACTATGACGGCACTTTACTGGAAGAAGAACGTACCAATATCGAGTCATTGTTACGGGACAATGGCTATTATGGCTTCTCTCGTCAGAATATCACTTATCTGATCAATGATACCATCTCCGGTCCTGATGAGAATACCTACCGGATGGTGGACGTGAGCCTGCAGGTCAATGAAAATCAGAAAGGAAAAGAGATTACGGTTTTTAAAGTAGATTCCATGTCTTTCGAAATTTCGGCACCTGCTAAAATCCCGATCGAATATCAGAAATATGACCGGGCTCAACTGAAAGGCATTACCTATAGTTTTCCTTACTCAAGGTATGCGCCTAAAATCCTGGATAACATGATTCAGCTTCGTCCGGGAGATTATTACAATCAGCAGAAAGAACGTGAAACCCAACGCCAGCTGTCGCTGCTCGATCAGTTCCAGTTTATTAATTATGCATTTGATACTACCGGACAGAAATTAACCGGGCAAATCAATGCGATTCCACTGGATAAATATCAGATTTCTGCAGATTTCGGGGCAACGGTAATGCAGCTTCAGCAGACACCCGGACCGTTCGCCAATTTATCGTTTAAAGTCAGGAATATTTTCAGCGGCCTTGAAAATTTTGAGTTGAATGTGCGTGGAGGTATTGAAGCCGTGACCGGCTTCAGCGATGCCCAGTTTCTTTACAGAAGCCAGGAACTCAGTATCAATTCCACATTGATTTTTCCTCAGATTCTTGCGCCTATCGGCAAACACTGGCACACATTGGGCCGTTATACGCCCAGAACGCAGATCGGGATCGGGTATAACACCGTCCAGCGGCCCGAGTATGTCAGAACCAGCCTCAAATCAGGGCTGACCTATTCGTTGCAGCCTTCCACATCCAGGCTGTACAGCCTGTCTCTTATTGATCTGAATGTATTAAATACCAAGACCATTCAGCCCGAATTCCAGGATCTGCTGATCGAACTTCAGCAGCAGGGAAATAACCTGATCAACAGTTTCAGGCGTTCATTTGTCTCTTCTATGGGCTTTTCCTATATCTACAATACAAGCGCTTATAATGGAGTCCCCAAAGACGCGGTCTATATGAAAGGGCAGTTTGAGTCGGGCGGAACTTCCATCAATCTTTTTCCGGGGCAGCAGGAAATAATCCGTGATATCTCCGGCAACGATGAGCTGGAATTTTTTCAGTATCTGCGCTGGAATCTTGATTTGCGGAAATACTGGAAATTAGGACAGGAAACCTCTTTTGTGGCACGGATTAACTCTGGTGCTGTACATAGTTACGGCATCAGTACGGTGCCGCCTTATGAAAAATATTTCTTTGCAGGAGGTTCCAACAGTGTCAGAGCCTGGTTGCCAAGGCGGCTTGGTCCTGGCGGACTGCCGCCCCGTGTGGCCAGTAATGATTTACTGATCGAAACACCCGGTGATTTTCTGCTGGAAGGAAATCTTGAATTCCGGAGCCACCTCGTCAATTTTTTAGGGAAAATCAATTATGCCCTCTTTCTTGATTTTGGCAATGTATGGTATCTTCCCAATAAAAATCACACAGAAACCGGAGGCGATTTCAGGATTAACCGGTTTTATAAAGAAATAGCCATAGGCACCGGAGTGGGGCTTCGTTATGACTTTACCTACTTTGTGCTTCGTTTTGACTTCGGTGCCAAAGTGTATGATCCTTACACAAAGGAATTTATGCTCGATGACCTGTCTTTAAGCCGGTTGTTTAACCGTAAAGAACCTAATTTTCTGAATATCAATATCGGAGTAGGTTATCCATTCTGATCCTCTTAATTTTTGCTTCCCTTTAACTGACAAAGTGGCAGTCGAATCAAAATAATTCCTAACTTTGCGTTTTGGCAGAAATACAGCTTTGCAGTAAAATACTGTGCAGAATAATCAGAATACAAAGAAATGGAAAAGCAGGTAGTCGATACATTAAAAATACTATCATCCTCCGATAAGGAATCTTGTGAAATGGTGAAAATTTCGGAAAACGAACAGGCGTTACCGGGAGCCAAAAGATTATTTATTGAAAGTTATGGTTGTCAGATGAATTTCTCTGACAGTGAAATTGTGGCTTCGGTGATGAGAGATGCCGGTTTTACCACTACTTCAGAAGAGAACGAGGCTGACCTGATTTTTTTGAATACATGTGCCATCCGGGATAATGCGGAGCAGAAAGTCAGAAAGCGTTTGCAGGTGCTGAACGGAATGAAGAAACGCAAGCCGGGCCTTTTGATTGGGGTGCTGGGCTGTATGGCCGAGCGTCTGAAAACCAAACTCCTGGAAGAAGAAAAAATGGTTGATCTGGTGACAGGGCCAGATGCCTACCGTGACTTACCCCGTCTTGTGGAAGAAGCAGATTCAGGACAAAAGGCAGTGAATGTATTTTTGTCACGTGAGGAAACATATGCTGATATTTCACCTATCCGGCTGAATTCAAATGGAGTGACTGCTTTTATCTCCATTATGCGTGGCTGTGATAATATGTGCAGCTTTTGTGTGGTACCTTACACCCGTGGCCGCGAAAGAAGCCGTGACCCGCATTCCATTCTGAAGGAAGCGCAGGATCTGTTTGACAGAGGGTATCGCGAAATTACCCTGCTCGGACAAAATGTGGACAGCTATAAGTGGAAACCGGAAGGGGACGGAAATAATATAACCACTTTCGCCCATCTACTTGAAATGGTAGCGTTGGTAAGCCCGGAACTGCGTGTCAGGTTCAGTACATCGCATCCTAAGGATATTACGGATGAAGTGCTTTATACCATGAAGAAATATGAGAATATCTGTAAATACATTCACCTGCCGGCGCAAAGCGGGAACAGCCGTATTCTCAGTCTGATGAACCGGACTTATGACCGGGAATGGTATATGGCCAAAATTGACAGTATACGTGCTATCCTGGGGAATGAATGTGGTATTTCGCACGATATGATCGCAGGGTTCTGTACTGAAACTGAGGAAGAACACCAGGATACCCTTTCCCTGATGGAGTACGTGCAATATGATTTTGGTTATATGTTCGCTTATTCAGAAAGGCCCGGAACACCGGCTGCGAAAAAATATAAAGACGATATCCCTGAGGAAGTCAAGAAAAGAAGACTGGCAGAAATCATTGAAGTGCAGCAGAAATGTTCACTTGACAGGAATAGGCAGGCCGTCGGGAAGGTTCATAAAGTATTGGTTGAAGGACGGTCAAAACGCTCCGAAGATTATCTGCAGGGCAGAAATGACCAGAATAAAGTAATTGTTTTTCCAAAAGAGGAACATCAGAAGGGTGATTATGTCTACGTAATGGTAACAGATTGTACAACCGCTACCCTTATGGGGCATACCGTGACACAGGAAGTTGTTGATTGCCATGCATAATAATTGAAAAATGAGTCCGGTTATCCGGCAATTAACAGGTATTACACGCAATGAATTCATCAGAATTACAAGCAATAAAAAACCGCTTTGGTATTATTGGCAATGCTCCGGATCTGAATTATGCTATTAAAGTAGCGATGCAGGTGGCATCCACTGATCTTACGGTATTGATCACGGGTGAAAGCGGAAGCGGAAAAGAATCGTTCTCCAAGATTATTCACAGCCTGAGCTCCAGGAAGCATGGTGCATTTATTGCTATCAACTGTGGTGCGATTCCCGAAGGAACCATCGATTCAGAACTGTTTGGTCATGAGAAGGGATCTTTTACAGGTGCTTCTGAAGCCCGGAAAGGATATTTTGAAACGACAAACGGCGGGACAATCTTTCTGGATGAGATCGGAGAAATGCCTCTGGGGACTCAATCGAGGCTTTTAAGGGTGCTTGAAAACGGCGAATATATCCGTGTGGGTTCTTCAAAAACCATGCATACCAATGTCAGGGTAGTGGCTGCCACCAACGTTAACCTGCGTGAGGCTGTAGATCATGGAAAGTTTCGTGAGGACCTCTACTACCGTCTTAATACTGTACCGATTTACGTACCACCGTTGCGCGACAGGGGGGAAGACGTGCTGATGCTTTTTCGTAAATTTACTAACGACTTTGCCGAACGGTACAGAACCAATCCTGTCAGGCTGACAGACGATGCCAAGGAAATGTTGCTGAAGTATGAATTTCCGGGGAATATCCGTCAGCTCAAAAATATTGCTGAACAGATTACCATTCTGGAAACTAACAATAATGTACATGTCAGCGGTGAGACCTTATTCCGTTATCTGAATCCGATACAGGCAGCCACCCGGAAAAAAGCACTGGTTCCTTCTACATTCGGAGAAGGCAATACTGCGTTTAATGAACGTGAACTGCTTTATAAGGTGCTGTTTGATATGCGGAGGGATATGAACGAACTGAAAAAACTGGTAAGGGATGTATTGCAGAATGAGAAATATGGTGGCGATATTATTGATAACCATAAGGAACTGTTCAGTACCCTGTCAGATCCTCCGCATTTTACCGGTAATCAGGAGCAGATGGAAACACACCGGTTTTTGCCGCCGAATAATCCTTCCACCCGTGTGGTGGATCTGGACCGGTATTCTGATTCCAGGAATGAAATTGAGGATGTGATTCCGCTTACTGAAGACAGTGAATCGTTTTCGCTCGAAGAAAAGGAAAAGGAGATGATCATCAAAGCACTCCGCAAAAACAGTAATAAACGAAAGTATGCGGCTCAGGCGCTGGGTATTTCTGAACGGACTTTGTACCGGAAAATCAAACAATACGGGATAGAAGAATAAATGGCGAATATAATGAATACCAGAAAACTGACACTGGTTGTTGTGCTGGCTTTGACAGTGCTTTGCAGCAGCTGCGGGATTTATTCTTTTTCGGGAACTAACCTGTCGCCTGATCTGAAGACCTTTTCCATTGCCAATATTAACATGGGAACGGCAGGTGGACCGGCCAATATGACACAAAGTCTTACCGAGAAGCTGAAGGAATATTTTCAGCGGAATACGAGTCTCAAACTGGTGCCTGCGGGTGGCGATCTGAGCTTTGAAGGAACCATCACCGGATATGATGTCATTACCACGCCACCAACCGCTAACGACCAGTCGGGATTTAACCGCCTGAATGTAACCGTGCAGGTGAGGTTTAGCCATTCACTGGATGAAACCAAGAATTTTGACCAGTCGTTTACATATTATATGGATTTTCCGCAGGATCAGACACTTGATCAGAACGAGAGCAGGCTGGTACCGGAAATTATGGATCAGCTGGTTCAGCAGATTTTCAATAAATCAGCCGCAGACTGGTAATCTTTACTTCATAAACCCATAAAAAACAATGAACGGTTTGAATAAGGACAGATTGGCTTACTGGGTGACGTATCCGGACGAAATTGAAATGACAGAAGTGTCCCAGCTGGAAGAAATAACGGCAAAGTATCCGTATTTTCAACTGGCCTACCTGCTGCTTGTAAAGGCAAAGGCACGCTTTGAAACTGCTGATATAGCCGAAGCCGTATCAAAAGCATCAGCCTATGCACTGAACCGGAATGTTTTGCGCAGGATCGTTGAGAATGACCTGAACTGGAATGTACCTCCGTCCCGTACAGATGATCATGAACAGGCAGCAGTCCGGGAAGTGGGGCCGGTAATCACCGAAGCTGTTGAGACTGTACCGGAAAATCCCGGAGTAATTCAGGAAGAAAACGTGCAGGAGACGGTTACAAAAACGGAAGAAGAAATGCAGGAGGAAGAACTGGCCGCTAAAAAGATGCACAGGCAGATTATTGAAAAATTCATTAAAAATGATCCGAAAATACGACCTGTAAATGATTTTTTATCTGAGCAGGCAGAACACTCGGATTTGTCCTTACAGGCACTTCAACCACTGAATTCAGGCAGTTTGGCGACCGAATCATTTGCAATAATTCTTGAAAAGCAGGGAAAATTTTCCAAATCAAAGGAAATATATGAAAAGTTGATTTTGAAAAACCCCGAAAAAAAGGATTACTTTGCAGAAAAAATTAAGGAATTGTCTGACAGATTAAATAATTGATGCGGAATAAACCGCTGAAAAGAATTGAATCATCGAAATTAATTACTCATAATCATGTATTTAGCTTTAGTTATTTTAATTGCCATTATTGCAGTATTGCTGGTTCTGGTTGTTTTGGTTCAAAACTCAAAGGGAGGCGGGCTTTCCAGTGAATTCGGCGGGGCAGGATCAGCCCAGATGTTCGGAGTGAAAAAAACAACCGATTTGCTGGAGCAGGTGACCTGGGGAATGGCAGGTGCCATTATGATTTTTTCTCTGGTCTCTTATGTGATGGTAAGTGGCGACCAGCAGTCATCCAGTGTCATTAAAAGTGCCAATATAGAGAAGGCTCAAAGCACTGCTACTCCTTCAGTAGCTCCTTCCCTGGCAGCTCCTGAAACACCCGCTGCGACTGACAGTACAAATTAATAGCTGTTAAGACATTTTCCGGTTTCTTTACCGAGCCGGAAATTACCCGGCATTCAGCCTTATAAATCCTGTGGACCGATTTCATTTGATTGAAATCATTTCCGGATCTGTATAGCTGAAGGCCGGGTTTTCTTTTTTTAAACTTATCAGGGTACAGTGATGACATCGGATAATGTAAAAAAAAGGAAGGTGCAGTTGATCGTTACATAATGGTTTTAAATGTTGTTTTATTTCAGCAATCCTGAAGGCAGAAAATGGCTGAGGGGATTTTACCAATCACAGGAATGTAACGGTATTCCTGACGTATTGTACAGGCTTTGGGTGCCATACTTTAAATTTGTCAGTATGATGTCTGAAAAAATGACAGGAATTGACTTTGGCACAATTATTCTCATACAGATGGGTATCAGATGAATGTTAAAATTATATTCATAACCTTATCATAATTATGTCAACATTATCAGAAGTAAAAGTGAATGTACAGCCTTTGGCAGATCGCGTGTTGGTTGAGCCGGCAGCAGCCGAAGAAAAAACAGCTTTTGGTATCATTATCCCAGATACCGCTAAAGAAAAGCCTCAGCGTGGAACAATTGTGGCAGTAGGACCAGGTAAAAAAGATGAGCCTCTGACTGTGAAAGTTGGTGATATTGTACTTTATGGTAAATATTCAGGAACTGAATTGACCGTTGAAGGAGCAGATTACCTGATCATGCGTGAGTCTGATATCTATGCGATTATCGGATAATCCGGAGACGCTGTTTTTTAAAATTATAAATTCAGATTACTAAATTAAAAATCTAAAATGGCTAAGAGAATATTTTTCGACGTTGAAGCACGTGATAAAATCAAGCGCGGTGTAGATACATTGGCAGATGCAGTAAAAGTTACCTTAGGACCACGTGGTCGTAACGTTGTAATAGATAAAAAATTCGGTTCACCTATTATTACAAAAGATGGTGTTACCGTAGCGAAAGAAATTGAAATTAAAGATGCTGTTGAAAACATGGGCGCTCAACTTGTAAAAGAAGTTGCCTCTAAAACAGCTGATTCTGCCGGTGACGGTACAACCACTGCCACTGTGCTTGCACAGGCTATCTATTCTATCGGTGCTAAAAACGTTGCAGCGGGCGCTAATCCGATGGATCTGAAACGCGGTATCGAGAAAGCCGTTGCTGTTGTTGTCAGAGACCTTGAAGAGCAAAAGAAAAATATTTCTACTTCTAAAGAAATTGCTCAGGTAGCCACTATCTCAGCCAATCATGACGAGGAAATCGGTAACATGATTGCTCAGGCTATGGAAAAAGTAGGTAAAGAAGGTGTGATCACTGTGGAAGAAGCACGTGGTACTGAAACCGAAGTGAAAACGGTAGAAGGTATGCAGTTTGACCGTGGTTACCTTTCTCCTTATTTCGTAACCAATACGGATAAAATGGAAGTGGAACTTGAGCGTCCTTTTATCCTTATTTCCGAGAAGAAAGTTTCTTCAATGAAAGAACTTCTTCCGGTTCTGGAGCAAGTGGCACAAACCGGCCGTCCTTTGCTGATTATCGCTGAAGATGTGGACGGAGAAGCCCTGGCTACGCTTGTCGTAAACAAAATCCGCGGTGCTTTGAAAGTGGCAGCTGTTAAAGCTCCTGGTTTCGGTGACCGTCGTAAAGCGATGCTGGAAGATATCGCTATCCTGACAGGAGGTACTGTGATCAGTGAAGAGCGTGGTTTCAAACTGGAAAGCACAACGCTGGAATACCTGGGTTCAGGTGAAAAAGTAATCATCGACAAAGACAATACTACTATTGTTAACGGTGATGGTAAATCAGAAGAAATCGTAGGTCGTGTAAATCAGATCAAAGCTCAGATCGAAAACACAACATCGGATTACGATCGTGAAAAACTTCAGGAACGTCTTGCCAAACTTTCAGGCGGTGTTGCTATCCTGTACATCGGTGCAGCTACTGAAGTTGAAATGAAAGAGAAAAAAGACCGTGTGGATGACGCACTTCACGCAACACGTGCCGCTGTAGAAGAAGGTATCGTTGCTGGTGGTGGTGTAGCGCTTATCCGTGCTTCTGCGGCCCTTGAAAACCTTCAGGGAGCTAACGAAGACGAAACCACTGGTATCAATATTATCCGTGTCGCTTTGGAATCTCCTCTGCGTACTATCGTTTCCAACGCCGGTGGTGAAGGTTCTGTAGTCGTTCAGAAAGTGAAAGAAGGAACCGGAGCGTATGGTTATAACGCGAAAGACAACAAATACGAAGACTTACTGGCTGCGGGTATCATTGATCCTAAGAAAGTAAGCCGTCTTGCGCTGGAAAATGCCGCGTCTATTTCCGGATTACTATTAACCACTGAGTGTGTAATTGCTGATGAGCCTGAAGAAAATGCAGCTCCTGCAATGCCTCATGGAGGTGGAATGGGTGGCATGATGTAATTCTGTCAGCCATTTATCAGAGCGGGGTTGTCCGGAAGGGCAATCCCGCTTTTTTATGATCTTTTTGCTGTTTCCTTTGTCACGACAGTGCAGGATGAAGTCATTTACTGCCTCGGTGCAAAATAAATGATCCCCACACCGGCAAGTGCTATCAGAGCGCCTATAATGTCAAATTTGTCAGGTTTGAAGCCATCGATTTTCCAGGCCCATATCATCGCCATAAAGATAAAGATACCGCCGTATGCTGCGTATACACGCCCGAAATTTTCAGTCTGCCACGTCGCTACTACCCCGTAAAGAGCCAGTATAATTCCTCCTGCAATTCCATACCAGTAAGGTTTTTCTTCTTTCAGCCATTGCCAGATCAGATACCCTCCGCCAATTTCACACAAGCCGGCCAGTATGAAAATCAGTATTGTTTTTGTGAATGCTATCATACGGTGTATTGATTTCGTTAAGGATCTTTTATATAAATAACGTGAGTCGGGATAACCTTATCATCTGAAAATGCAACTCTTTCAGGTTTTTTTATAAATATTATCTTCTTTCTGTTTCTGTAATCATGTCACCACTTCGTGGTTATTTTAAGTCCGAAGGACTGACAGGATTATAGAAAAAGCAGAGATACCTGCACATTTAACCGCGAAGTGGTGACAGAACCCTAAACCCGACTAACGTTAAATACATTGCAAAAATAGGATATTGAACGAAGGTAGCACTTTATAATACCTCACTCAGGAAATATGGTTTGCAAAATTTATCTGATAATCTGAAATCTGGTATGATAAGCATCGCTTTACAGCGAATAGCAGGAGTGATATGACAGTATGTAACAGTCTGAATGATAGGATGTTTTTGTTAAAAAACAAAATAGCCAGTCAACAGAAGGCTGGCTGGCTATTTGAATTTACTCAACGTTATGAAAAACTTCTATCTTATGACGGATAGCAGTACTTTAGGTCACATGTAAAAAATAATTTTTTTTCAAATTCAGATTTTTAATTACAATTAAAGGAATTTCAGTAACTTTGTCCCGCAAATAAGAAATATTATTTGCAAATGAGCACAGCATCAGCGAAAGTCCTATACGAGGCATTGACCTACGACGACGTCCTTCTTTTACCCGCATACTCCGAAGTGTTACCGCGGGATACTTCCACCAAGACAAAGTTAACAAGAAATATCGAACTGAACATTCCGTTTATATCCGCAGCTATGGATACGGTTACGGAATTTGAGCTGGCTATTTCTATGGCTCAGGAAGGTGGAATTGGTATTATCCATAAAAACATGACCATTGAAGCGCAGGCTGAACAGGTTCGTAAAGTAAAACGATCGGAAAGCGGAATGATTCTGGATCCGATTACACTGAGCGAAAACGCGAAGCTGGGTGACGCTCATCAGATCATGAGAGAATACAAGATCGGTGGTATACCGGTTATTGATGAGGAAGGCAGGCTTGTCGGCATCCTTACCAACCGTGATCTGCGTTTTCAGCGCGATCTGAATAAGCCTGTAGTGGAAATTATGACCCGGGAAAATCTGATTACCGCTGCTGAAGGTATTACACTGGAAGAAGCTGAAAGTATTCTGCAGGAATATAAAATCGAAAAGCTTCCTATCGTTGATGCCACCAATAAGCTGATCGGACTGATCACCTATAAGGACATCATGAAACGGAAATCACATCCCAATTCATGTAAGGATTCTTACGGTCGTCTTCGTGTCGGAGCGGCTGTAGGTGTTACTCCTGATATTCTGCAACGCGTTGAGATGCTTCAGAAAGCAGGTGTCGATGTTGTCAGTATTGATACCGCGCACGGGCACTCCAAAGGCGTGCTGGATGCGGTGCGTCTGGTAAAAGACACTTTCCCTAATCTTGACGTAATAGCAGGAAATGTGGCCACAGGAGCGGCTGCGAAAGCTTTGGCTGATGCCGGAGCGGATGCCGTAAAGGTAGGCGTAGGGCCGGGAAGTATCTGTACAACACGGATTATTGCCGGTATCGGTGTACCGCAGCTGACAGCCGTTATGGAAGCTGCTGAAGCCTTAAAAGGTACCGGTGTACCTGTTGTGGCTGATGGCGGTATCCGTTTTTCAGGCGATGTGGTGAAAGCACTTGCCGGTGGGGCCAGTACGGTAATGATCGGCTCTATGCTGGCAGGTACTGACGAAGCTCCGGGTGAAATCGTGATTTACGAAGGGCGGAAATTCAAAACCTACCGTGGTATGGGTTCGCTGGAAGCAATGGAAGACGGATCAAAAGACCGTTATTTCCAGGATGCGGAAGACGACGTTAAAAAACTCGTTCCGGAGGGTATTGTAGGTCGTGTCCCTTTCAAAGGCCATGTATCTGAAATTATATACCAGATGAACGGAGGTTTGAAAGCGGGTATGGGGTATTGCGGAACCGCTGATATCGAAAGCCTGAAAGAAGATGCCAGATTTGTAAAAATCACATCGGCAGGGGTGAAAGAAAGCCACCCGCACGACGTAATTATTCAAAGAGAAGCACCTAATTATTCCTCCAGATAATTCAGCGACGCCGGATCAGTATAATACAGGCGGAACCAAACCGGAAATATCCGGCTTAGTTCCGCCTGTTCCATTCCAGTTGAGTATAGCCGATCAGCTGATCATATCTGCCGGCCGGAGCGCGGTAGTATACCAGTATATCATAATCATTCTCCGTCGAGGAAAAACTGCCCTCCAGTGCTACTTCATTGCCGGTTTCCTGCTGATTACCTACCAGCGTGTAGTTATAGTTGACCAATCCCTGTTTGAGCAAAATTACTGCCTGATAGGCGCGTGTTGCATCATGGTACTCCATTCTGTTCAGATCATTCAGATGCCACAAGTTAAAACCACCGTTAACATAGATTTCACCTTCGGATAATTCAGGCATCTGAAGTGTAAAGACTACCGGTGTATAATCAGCTTCAACGCTTCCGTTCCCTGATTCACGGTGGTCAATTGTGTAACGGCCGTTCAGATCATCTATTGAAAAATTAACCCTTTCATTGTTCCGCGGTTTATCCGGAGTAAGGATAAGCCGTGTAAATTCATCCAGGCGCTCAATTTCATAAATACCGAATCCGCGCGCAGCGATAGTACGGCTGTCAAAATACCTGAATTCGTTTCCGCCGTGGAAGGCATTTTCCAGATTGAAGAACTGATATTTTACGGATTGATCAAAAGAATTAACATAAGACGGCTTAAAGCCGCTTTTAGCGTTATCCCACCGGAAGTTCTGGCGGATTACTACCTTCAGATCGTTTTGAGGTGCCGGAACCTGTAATCCTTTATGATCAATGGTAAAATCAATTTGCTGGTGGGTGTTCCGTTCAACGGTTCCATTTGCAAAATTAACTGCAGCTTCAATTCTGACCTGCGATTCATATACCATGAATTTCCGGGAAAGCACAGGTTTTCTTTTGTCTTCAGAAAATACGATCAGCAGATAATTGCCTGAAACTTTGACGGCCGGTACTTCCAGCTGATAATGATAATAGGGGACTTTAGTACTAAAAGAAGGAGAATAGGACGTTACCGGATAGTCATTATAGGAAGTGGTATATTCGATTTCACTGAGCGGTGACTGTTGCCAGGCAGCATCACAATGAATGATTTTGGCACGGAACCCTCTGAAATCAGCAGTGAGGTCATCAAACTCCAGCACAAGAGGTGTCTGGCTGTTAAGCGGTATAACGGGCTGCACAATCAATCGGGCCGGATTTTCATTCGCCTGGCTTTGGGGGTATAAAAAAACAGACTTTATATTTTCTTCATATATATAGTCATCGATTACAACCTCCCGGTCTATCGTTTGTGCACAGGGTTTGAAGCAATGCAATACCAGTAATAAAAAAACAAACTTTGCCATGTGAGAAAGATCAGAAAAAATAACCGTTTAATAAACAAATGTAACCTATTGGCAGTTATTTCAAAATGCAGATAATAACAATCATTAATTTGCAGTTAATACCTAAGTACTATTGCTGGAAAGTGTTTGTATGGTTTTCAGGGATGATGGGTAAAGTTTGGTTGCAAAGAATTGCCGCGAAATATTATTCCGGATATCCTGCATTGTTGAGTTCTTTGCATTGGATTTGATTAATACTATCTAGTTTTTTGTTAATTGCTGATAATCAGATAGTTGATAAAAAAGGTATTTATTTAATTCAATTGTGTTATCTTTGCATCTCGATAAATTATGTTGAACGAACCAAAAAATGAATGGTAAGACTTATTTTATTGATTGTTTCGGTGTCTTCATTTGCTGTTTTTACATTACAATCCAATACAGAAACAGCAGTACAGGAGCCGGCCAGTATAAGTGAAAATCAATCGTTCTTTGAAATTTCTGAAGAAGATCAGTTTTTACTGAATGTGCGTTTTTGTGAGGATACATTGCCTCTTTTAAAACCGCATGTGGCCAGACGCTACCACAATGAAGTCCGGAATTACAATCATCCTTCATTCTGGAAACAAAAATCCAGAGTGGAAAAAAACCTCAAGGTCATTGCACCTATTTTACAGCAGTACGGTATACCGTCGGATTTGAAATATATTCCTATTGTAGAAAGTGGTCTTGACGCGGAGGCAATTTCACCAAGAGGTGCAGGAGGGTACTGGCAATTGATGCCGGAGACGGCAAGAAGCCTTGGCCTGACTGTAAGTGACTCGTTGGATGAAAGAAAAAACCTGGTGAAGTCAACTCATGCAGCAGCACGTTACCTGAAAGGACTGCATGGTCAGCTGGGAGACTGGACGCTCGTTGCGGCCGCCTACAATGCAGGTCCTAACCGATTGGCATCGCGGATTAATCAGCAGACAAACACTGATTATTTCGACCTGAAGCTTAATGCTGAAACTGCTAAATATGTTTATAAACTGGTAGCAGTGAAAGAATGGCTTAACGAACCCAAACGCAGTCGGTTATGGGTAAATTCAGAAATTTTTGCACGTTGTGAAAAAATTAATCAATACATACAACAGGAAATTCCTCCGTTACTGGGGAAAAAATCCTGACGTACATTTTGGTTTATTATCTTTTAAGGCGGTTCTCCGGAGCCGCCTTTTGTTTTTACTGGCTGGCTGTGAGACCGGTGATGATTTCGTGGTAAGCAGGGAAGGTTTGTAATAATTGATTTCTCTGCCCCATTTCAAAATCATTAAAATCAAAACCGGGAGCTACCGTACATCCGGCTAAAGTATACCTACTTCCACTCGCGGGCCTGGCTCCAAACCAGAAGCCGGCGGGTACTACCGCCTGAAATACCTCTCCATTTTCAGGATGATTGCCTAGCCGGATAACATCCAGGGTTTTGTTTTCTTCATTCAGTATAAAGATTTCCAGTGCGTCCCCCGCGTAAAAATGCCAGATTTCGTCTGAAGCTATTCTGTGAAAAGACGAGAAATCGTTTTTTTCAAGCAGATAATAAATGGCGGTACCACAGGCCCGGTCTCCGTTAAACTCTGCGGATAAGGCTTTCTGAGCCAGTATTGCTGAGGAACGGTAGGTTTCTTTATAATAACCACCCTCGGGATGAGGACAGAGATCAAGTTGTTTTATCCAGTAGCTGGCGGAGTGCATGGG